>NZ_CP032869.1:4973291-5284121 GCF_003576455.2 Mucilaginibacter celer | reverse complement strand
TCTTCGAAAAAAAGTTATCCTTGGTTTTTTCTAAACCGGTATCAAGCGCCTGCTGTTCCTGCTGCGTATTTTCCTTTTTCTTAAAAAAATCAAATAATCCCATGTTCGTTGATATGCAAATGTGCTAATTTCAGATGTGCAGATTTCAAATGTGCAAATGTGCGGATTTCAGATGTGCAAATTGAAAATCCTCATCTGCATATCTGCACATTTGAAATCTGCACATCAAACAAAAAAAGCCCTCTCGTAAAAACAAGACGGCTTCTTATATTTTAATCAAAGAGTGATTAGATAGTTTTACCAGCAATTGCATCCTTAACTAAATCGTTAGGGACAATTTGGGTTTTGAATGAATAAGCACCGGTTTTAGGTGATTTATTCATGGTGATCACTTTTGAATATTCTTTGCCTTTACCTGCTACTTTCAGGGTTGCAACTACTTTCTTTGCCATTTCTTGTTAATTTATTGAATTAGTGACTTATTGAATAGTAAGTTAATTTGTTGTTAGCATGTTAACCTAATCAACCAATCAACTTCATCAACCAATTATTTTATCTCTTTGTGAACAGTTACTTTACGTAAAACAGGGTTGAATTTTTTCAACTCTAATCTTTCGGTAGTGTTTTTCTTGTTCTTAGTGGTGATATAGCGAGACATGCCTGGCATACCGCTTGTTTTGTGTTCGGTGCACTCTAAAATCACCTGAACCCTGTTGCCTTTTTTTGCCATTTTATTTTTATGTTGTACGTGTCACCTCACGGCTTACGTAATTTTTCAATTTTATTATACTGCTAAACTTGCAAGCCAACTACTAAATGTAGCCTTTTTTAACAAATTTATTGATGCAGGCGGTAATACCGTTTTTGCTGATAGTTTTAACCGCCGAAGTAGATACCTTTAAGGTAATCCATTTATCCTCTTCAGGGATATAAAACTTTTTAAGTTTCAAGTTAGGATGAAACCTGCGTTTTGTTTTAACGTTTGAGTTTGAAACGTTGTTACCAACGATAGATCCTTTTCCTGTTAGATCACAAATTCTTGACATGACAAATATTTTTAATTATCAACCCTTTATCCAAAAAGAGTTTGCAAATATCAGACTTTTAAATCAAATATTCAAGGGTGATTTCAAAAATTTTTAAAAAAGATTTTTGGAGGAGGCTGGTAGTTATGTTATTAGGCAGTAGTAGGTTATTTTGTCTGAACCGGAATTTGGGGGAATTTAATAACTAATAGAATTAGAAAAGCAAATTCGATAAATTCTTTAATTAGTTTAATTCGAGTTCAGACAAAAAAATTCCTGATTACCGCTATTTTGATCATATCACCGATAAATAGTCGTCAATACCCCGCTCTTTGAGGATTTCTTTATATGCAATAACGATTTCATTAGTCTTATTGAAATTAGTTAATCGCAACACAATAACTTCCGTACTTAAATGGCGAAATCTTTCTTTAAGTAAAAATATCCGTTCAAGTTCTTGTTGAGTTTTGTTTTTTCTCATGAAAAGATTCGGTTAGGGTTAGGCTGTTAAGATAATCAAATCCGGCACAAAAAATCAAACCGAAGGGGAATCTAAGTTTTCTATATCAGTAACCAAGACCAACCTTTTTATACAACCTTCATTGTAGATGGCTTTGTGCCCGTTTAGTTTCTGTAGCCGACTACTTTCCTTAACGCGGCCTGCGCTCAGCCCAGAATACATCTCAACCTTTAATTTAGGTTTAGGCAAAACCTAACCTCTAATCTCCAACCTCTAATCACCCTAAACCACTTCTTAAAATATTTTAAAAAGATGCAATTTTAATTTACACATCACACATAATTTATTAAATTACGGCCGCCATTTAAACCAGTATGAAACGGTTACCGGCCTGTGTTTACAGAAATAATTCAGGCCCGGCAGCAGCTTCATCTACCAACCAAACACCAACCAACCAATGAAAATTACATCGTTTGAAGAGTACAAAAAAGTTTACCAGCAAAGCGTTGAGCAGCCCGAACAATTCTGGGCCGGCATTGCCGATAATTTTTTATGGAAAAAGAAGTGGGATACCGTACTCGACTGGAATTTTAAAGAACCGAAAATAAAATGGTTCCAGGGGGCGCAGCTTAACATTACCGAAAACTGCCTCGATCGCCACCTCGAAACCCTTGGCGATAAACCGGCCATCATCTGGGAACCTAACGACCCCGAAGAAGACCATCGCATACTAAGCTATCGCCAGCTGCACGATAAAGTTTGCCAGTTTGCCAACGTACTTAAAAACAACGGCGCTAAAAAAGGCGACCGGGTATGTATTTATATGCCCATGATCCCCGAGCTGGCCATAGCTGTTTTAGCTTGTGCCCGCATCGGTGCAATCCACTCGGTAGTGTTTGGCGGTTTTTCGGCCCAATCCATAGCCGACAGGATAAACGATGCCGAGTGCAGCATTGTAATTACCTGCGATGGTGGTAAACGCGGCAATAAGGAAGTGCCGCTTAAAACCGTTATTGATGATGCTTTGGTACAATGCCGTTCGGTTAAAAAAGTAATTGTGCTTACCCGCAGCCGTACGCCGGTTTCGATGATAAAAGGCCGTGATGTTTGGTGGGAAGATGAAATTAAAAAGGTAGAAACACAAGGCAATCCCGAGTGCCCGGCCGAGGTAATGGATGCCGAGGATATGCTGTTTATCCTGTACACTTCAGGTTCAACCGGCAAACCTAAAGGCGTGGTGCATACCTGCGGTGGTTATATGGTTTACGCCGGTTATACTTTTGCCAACGTGTTTCAGTACAACCAGGGCGAGGTTTATTTTTGTACTGCCGATATCGGCTGGATTACCGGTCACTCGTACATTGTTTACGGTCCGCTTTCGCAGGGGGCTACTACACTGATGTTTGAGGGGATCCCTACCTACCCGGATTGCGGCCGTTTCTGGGAGATTGTTGATAAGTTTAAAGTAAATATATTATATACCGCGCCAACGGCCATCCGCTCGTTAATGAGTTTCGGACTGGATAACGTAAATAACAAAGACCTCAGCTCGCTTAAAAAATTAGGTTCGGTAGGCGAACCTATTAATGAGGAGGCCTGGCACTGGTTTGATGATAACATCGGCAAAAACCGCTGCCCAATTGTTGATACCTGGTGGCAAACCGAAAACGGTGGTATTATGATCTCGCCTATCGCGGGCATCACCCCTACCAAACCGGGCTATGCCACCTTACCGCTGCCGGGCGTACAACCTGTACTGGTTGATGAAAACGGTAAAGTGATTGAAGGCAACGGCGTAAGCGGAAACCTTTGTATCAAATTCCCGTGGCCGGGCATGCTGCGCACCACTTATGGCGATCATGAGCGCTGCCGTACCACCTACTTCGCCACTTACGAAAACATGTATTTTACCGGCGATGGTTGCCTGCGCGATGAGGATGGTTATTACCGCATCACCGGCCGTGTTGATGACGTGCTGAACGTATCAGGTCACCGCATCGGCACTGCCGAGGTGGAAAACGCCATCAATATGCACAGCAGCGTGGTTGAATCGGCAGTGGTGGGTTATCCGCACGATATTAAAGGCCAGGGTGTTTATGCTTACGTGGTTAGCCCTGATAAACATGGTGACGAGGATATTACCCGCAAGGATATCATCATGACGGTATCGCGCATTATTGGCCCGATTGCCAAACCGGATAAAATTCAGTTTGTAACCGGTTTGCCAAAAACACGTTCGGGCAAAATTATGCGCCGTATTTTGCGTAAGATTGCCGAGGGCGATACCTCGAACCTGGGCGATACCAGCACACTGCTTGATCCGGCTGTGGTTGATGAGATTAAGGCAGGAGCTTTGTAATTAAAATACTTTAGCTAATTTTAACGCTAAGTATAATATCCCTCGTCATTGCGAGGCACGAAGCAATCCCCGATTAGCAGGTCCGCCCTGTATAGTTTGCGATTGCTTCGTTCCTCGCAATGACGTTTGTTTTAAAACACGTTGTCATGCCCAGGAACGAAGCATCTTCTACAATTTGCATGGCGGCTATACAGGGTGAAGAAGATACTTCGTTCCTCAGGATGACAAGATGAAGATGTTATATTTCCTTCAGATGTCGCGGCTTTTGTTACTCGCAATGGTGTTTTTTAAATATCTCAGTAGAAAATGAGCAAGATAGGAAACAATAAGTCTAAAATGAGGAAGATAACGCCGCTTCTTGTCTCTTTACTCTTGATCTCCTGTCTATGTTTTTCACAAACTAAACACAACCTCGATTTTTTTACCACCCACAACCAGTTTTACCTCTGCGATTCGGCATTTACCGGCACTACCGGCGATACCACCTTTTGGAATAACGATGCACAAACTGCCCGCTTAGGTACTACCGAAGATATTATCGGCATAAAAGTAGCCAGCTTTGGCCACGTAAAAGCCGAGCTGAATGTTTTGCACACGGCCGATACAGAAAAAGATTTCGGCAAATATGACCATGTGGTTGAGGGTAGTGTAAAACTAACTTCGGGCATTATGGAGATCCTGAACTTTCCGGATACCAAAATCATCCTGAAAGCTATTGTTACACCAGGCCGGTACCGGGTACGCATATACTCGTATGCTATTAAAAATGTAAACCCCGAGGATGATGAGGGGACAGATCATTACAAGATTACCCTTTGGCCTGGTGAGGGTTTGGACAGAAAGGTACTGAAAGCCTTTAAAGAATAGAAATTGGTATGGACTTAAAAGAAGATTGGATCGCACTATTTGATAAAGACTTGTTATCAAAAACATTTTTATGGCCAGGGAATTCTAACCAAATTCTTTACTGGATAAAACGGTATGAAAATGGCAAGTACCACTATCCACGTACGACAAATAATAAATACAAGTTACGAAGTTTCGAGTTTTTTGATTCGCAACTTAAGCCAACGGCACTTGAATATGGTGGTTTGAATAAATGGGAGTGTGTTAGACTTGAAGAAAAGGCATTGGATGCAAGCGGAAGTTATTGTTTCTGTTCAATTAAAGACCCATTAGAGAACAGCCTAAGCGTTCGTATGCACGGTCGTTGGAACACCAGCCACGGAGGATTTGTCACATCTATAAGTCAAGATTTATATATTAGTTGCTTAATGCTATTTTTAAAGGAACTATCTGTATACAAAAACTGGGAGGACTTAAAAGTTAACAATTTAGAAATGTTTACTGACATCACAAAACTGAACGGCGTCCCTCAATCAATATTTGAAAGAGTTGAAAAAGGCACATATAAATTTTAATAATTTAATCACTGGTCGAGGTTAGCGATAGCATAACTTCGACCAGTGCAAGGGTTTCGCAAACCATCCCCTCTCCTATACGTTATCCATATACATTTAAATAAAAACATCATGGATAAATTAGAAATAAAAGGCGGCTGGAACGAACTGAAAGGCAAAATTAAACAAGCCTACGGCGACCTTACCGACGATGACCTTACCTGGCAGGAAGGCAAAGACGATGAAACATTAGGAAAACTTCAGCAAAAAACGGGCAAAACCCGCGATGAGCTGGTGAAGTGGATAAACAGTTTGTAAGAATGAGAAAAAGCTCCGGGAACGGGGCTTTTTTATTTGAAAAACTTTGATAATTCGATACCCAGACCTTGTAAGATCACCGATTTTAAAGTTTCATTCTTCTGAGCTTTCTGATGAAGATAATAAGCCCCATCCTGCAATAAATAGAGATCGGCATTCTCCTGTACCGGATCTATTATAATGTACTCTTTAACACCAAACTTTTCGTATATATCTTTCTTTTGCCGAAGATCGTAATAAGCGTTTGACGGTGATAATATTTCGATAACGATATCAGGCGCACCCTCAACCCGGTCCTTCACCAATTCAGTAACCCTATCCGCAGATATAAATAGAATATCTGGCTGTAAAATATTACCCTCATCAAATTTCACGTCCATCGGTGCACTTACCAAAAAACCGTAGTTATTTGTCTGGTCCATGAAGTTGGCAATTGCCTGGGTGATTTTAACGGATATTACCTGATGGATAGGAATAGGTGAAGGCGACATAATTAAATCATAATTGATCAGCTGAAATGGCGCACCTTCCTCCAGCATCAAATAATCCTCTGCGGTGTATTTTTTCTTATCAGCAATCAGCATAAATCAAATATAACTAAAATCTGTTTGGCGTTCAAATACATAGCTGTCGCGTTAAATAATTTCAATCGAAATTTACTTTATAGTGCAACTTGTGGTTTTTGAGTATGTCTTTTGATAAACAGCCTACATGAAACCAAACCTCAAAAAATTATCCCTTGTTTTATCATTTATCACAACTGCATTAAGGTTATCGGCTCAAGATAACCAACTATCCAATTCGGTTGTCAATGCCAATAAACAACTGAAAGAGATCCAAAACAATAAAAAGATTAATGCAGATTCAACTTTTAAACTCCTTAGTCATTGGAAAAAATATCCTGTAATTGACGCCGGCAAGGATTACGTTTTTTATTATACCGATTCCGTTTTCGGTAAAGTTCCTTTTCGGGTATTTGTGCCCCCAAATTATAACAATATACGTAAGTCGGCTTGTATTCTGTTGCTTCATGGCGCCGTTGGGCAATTTACTTTTGCCGATATTGATAGCTTGAAAAAATTTAATGATGACATTTTGTTTAATACCATCAGCAAACAGCGATACATTGTTATCAGGCCAATTGGCGATGAGCGTAATAAAAAATTCACCTGGGTTGTCAATAAATTCGGAAATGTTAATCCAACCTTCAAAACGCTCACAGCAATTTTAACTTCGGTAAAAACGATGGTAAATATTGATGATAACAAGGTATTTGCCGTAGGGCATTCTGATGGCTCGGATGGTAGTATCGGGCTTGGTGTTTATGCTCCGGATCAACTTGCCGGAATAATGGCTTATAACTCAATGCTCACCAATATCTTCGCTTCAGATTTTTATATCCGTAATATCATCAATACTCCGCTGTACCTCGTTCACTCCGATCTTGATGACCTGCGCCCTATTCAGCAAACCCGCGTTATTGTAGATTCTTTAAAGAAGATAGATAAGCAAATTACCTACAAAGAGTACATTGGTTACCAGCATTATGATAAACACCTGGACCAGGAATTGCCGCTTGTGCCCCAATTTGTGAATAGTATAAATAGAAACATCTTCAAAGATTCTGTTTATTGGGAATTAAAAAGAGCCGACGTTTATAATGCATGTAGTTGGTTAAAAGTAACAGGAGTAAATACTGAGCTACGTGTAGCACTATGGCATACCTTTTTTAATGTAAAGGCATACAATAAATTAAATAGAACATGGATACATGATTATTACTACAATGAGCCAAGCGCGGCAATTAAAGCTACATTCCTCAACAATACGTTCGATATTAAAACATCGGGTATTACCTCGGTCGAGGTGTTGATCAGCCCGCAAATGGTTAACCCGGCAAAACCGGTTATAATCAATATCAATGGCATGCGGGCTTTCACCGGAGTGATAAATGCCGATAAAAATTTCATGATTAATCAATTCAAAAATAGTTTCGACAGGGAAGCAATCTGGGTAAATTCAATTAAATTAAAAGTTGAGAGGTAATTGGGGGGGAGGACTGACGGTAATTGCTGTTTATAGTTTGCATTGATTATTTCACTGAGCCAAATTAACCATGCGTCTGGTTTTACTTATCATGAAAATTACGATGGAGGTTTCAAAAGCCAGAGCAAGGAATATATATTGGGTTGTGCCAAACAAATATGTTTAATACAGGGTTTATTTTACGGCTTATCACGCAATCACATTAGTAAATCAAACCTAATCCATCTACCAAAATATAATGAAGCAAGACCCGAACAGCTTGACAGATAGCGAAAAGCGTTACCGTGCCCTGGTCATAGCCACATCAGATGTGATGTATACTATGAGTGCCGACTGGCAGGTGATGTACCAGCTGCATGGCGGTGATTTTTTATCAGATACGGGCGAGCCCATGGTTGACTGGATGGACAAATACATTCATCCAAAAGATCGCGAACGCGTACAATCTGCAATTGCACATGCTATCCGCACTAAAACTATGTTTCAGTTGGAGCACCAGGTTGTACTGCCCGATGGCTCACTTGGCTGGACCTACTCGCGGGCGGTGCCTATACTGGATGAACACGGCGAAATTACCCAATGGTTTGGAGCAGCTAATGATGTTACCAACCGGAAGCGCACCGAAGACGCTTTACGTATAGCCAAAGAGGCAGCCGAGCAGCAAAAACGCCTGTACGAAACCATTACCTCCAATACGCCCGACCTGATCTACGTTTTCGACCTGGATTACCGCTTTACTTATGCAAACGATGCGCTGCTTACCATGTGGGGCAAAACCTGGGATAATGCTATAGGAAAAAACCTGCTGGAAAACGGTTATGAACCATGGCACGCCGAGATGCACGAAAGGGAGATTGATAAGGTGGTGGCTACCCGGCAACCCATCCGGGGCGAGGTGTCTTTTCCACATGCTACACTGGGCAGGCGGGTGTACGATTATATTTTTAGCCCGGTGGTTAATGAACTTGATAAAGTGGTGGCGATAGCCGGCACCACCCGCGATATTACCGACATCAGGCTGGCCGAACGAACGCTTACCGAAAGCGAAGCCCGCTTCCGTACCATGGCCGAGGGTACCAATATTTATATCTCCATGGGCGATGAAACCGGTAATGCTATTTATTTTAACCAGGCCTGGAGCAGGCTCACAGGCCGCTCGATGAGCGAATTGATAGGCTTTGATTGGGTTGAAATGCTGCATCCCGACGACAGGGAAAATTATCTTGCTGTGTACAATGAGGCTTTTAAAGCCCGGGTACCTTTTCATACCGGTTTTCGCGTGCTTGCCGCCGAAGGAGATTACCGGTGGCTGTTAACCGATGGATCGGTAAGGCGCTATAACGATGGTTCGTTTGCCGGTTTTATTGGCGCTGCGGTAGATATTACCGAGCTAAAACAGGATGAGCAGCGCAAAAACGATTTTATCAGTATGGTGAGCCATGAGTTAAAAACGCCGCTTACCTCGGCCCTGGCTTATGTGCAGGTATCAAAAAAACGAACGGAGGAAGCGGGCGATGCCGTATCTGCAGGGATGTTGGATCGAACAGAAAAGCAACTTACTAAAATGGCCAGGATGATCAATGGCTTTTTAAATGTTTCGCGCCTCGAATCGGGTAAGATCCAGATCGATTGCCGGCGCTTCGACCTTGCCGGGCTGATGAAAGAAACCGAAGATGAAACCCTTGCTTCCGTCTCTACGCACCGGTTATTGTTTGCGTCGGTATCGCAGATTTGGGTAAACGCCGACCGTGAAAAGATTGGCCAGGTGATCCAGAACCTTATCAGCAACGCCGTTAAATATTCCCAGCCAAATTCAACCATCCGCGTATCGGCAGATGTGGTTGACGGCAAAGTGCAGATCAGCGTAAGCGATGAAGGCATTGGCATCAGCCAACAAGATCTGCCCCGGTTGTTTGAACGTTTTTACCGGGTTAAAGATGCCGAGACCCGCCACATCGCAGGCTTTGGTATAGGCCTGTACTTATGTTCTGAAATTGTTAAACAACATGGCGGCAGGATCAGAGTTGAAAGTACGGTAGGAGAAGGGAGTACTTTTTATTTTACTTTGCCGGTGGTGTAAGAAGGGCCTGTTAAAAAGCAAAGCCGCCTTAAACGGACAACCTTGCTTGTATTATTTTATAACCTCGGGCGCACGCGTGCCGCGTGTGTCGTTTCTCGCCGTTGTTGGTGTTGTCACCATAGGTGTTCGGAAGAAATAAAAAAGCGGGGGATTGTGCGATTCCCTCCCTTGGGAGGGTGTAGGGAGGGGTTTCTACACCCTGCATATTCGTCGGGCAAGGCGTAAAAACCCCTCCCTGCCATTGCGCAATCCATCACACCCCTCCCAAGGGAGGGAATGAAAAAATCTTCCGAACACCTATGGTGACAACACCATAGGTGTTCGGAAGAAATAAAAAAGCGGGGGAATTGTGCGATTCCCTCCCTTGGGAGGGTGTAGGGAGGGGTTTCTACACCCTGCATATTCGTCGGGCAAGGTGTAAAAACCCCTCCCTGCCACTGCGCAATCCATCACACCCCTCCCAAGGGAGGGAATCAAAAAATCTTCCGAACAGCCATGGTGACAACACCAACAACGGCGGTGGGATCGCTTCTATATTTGATGTGATTTTTATTGTCCTGAACTCACATTAAATTACAGCCTCGGATCCACCGCCTCACTTTCCATAGCCAAAACCCCAAACACACATTTATGCACCCGCCTTAAAGGTTCCTTATCAGTAAAACGCTGCAAGCCTTCAATACCCAAGGCGAATTCGCGCATGGCCATGCCGCGTTTGGCGTTTAGGCCGCGTTGTTTAAGGCGTTCCAGGTTTTCGGGTGCCGTATATTCCGGACCGTAAATGATCCGCAGATACTCGCGCCCCCTGATCTTTATTGCAGGCTGAATTAAGCCTTTACCATCCTTTTCAATAAAATTATAAGGTTTCACAACCATGCCCTCGCCGCCTTTACCGGTTAAGTTTAGCCACCATTCGGTGGCGTTCTGCACATCGGCGGCATTATCCAGTTCTACTATTTTATAAGGAGTTGCCAGCAGTATTGCAGTATCGGCATTGCAGATCTTTTTGATCTGTTCCATGTGCCACTCGTGGTTTTCGCTTGTCCATAGTTTACCTTCGGATGCCAGGATGTGGAAAGGGGCCAGTTTATAATCATCAATGCTTTTAACCTCCCAGCAATATTGCTGGTAAGCGGCGACAAACTGTCCGGCTTCCTGCGCCCTTGAACTATATTCATCTAACAGGGCCTGCCCGTTAGCATCACGTTCGGCTAATTGTTTCAACGCCGCGTTCACATCATTCAGAGCGTTTACAGCCGCGCTGCCCACCGATGCATATTGCGATTGTAACAGTGTTTGCGCTTTAGCATTCCATGGCATTAGTTCGGTATCCAGACAAACCCAATCGGTTTTAAACTGATCATAAAAGCCGGATGTATTGAGAGCCCCATTAAGCCGCTGTAACAAAGCCTGCTCGGTTTCTTTATCATTAAAAAACGCCCTGCCGGTGCGGGTGTAAACAGTGCCAATACCTTCACCGGTAATACCGAATGCTTTACTGATGGCATTTTCATCGCGCCCAACAATAACTACTGCCCTTGAGCCCATGTGTTTTTCCTGGCAAACTACTTTGTTAATCCCCGCGGCTTTGTAATAATCAAAAGCCTCATCCGGAAACTCGAGGTAATCATCCAGGATACTTGTTTTTGAAGGACTCATGGTTGGCGGCAAATACATCAGCCATTTTGGATTGATAGCAAAGCGGCTCATTACCTCCAAGGCGGCAATGGCGTTTTCTTCGCGAATGGTAATGTTATTGCCCAGCCTTGTTTCAACTATCTGCCTGCCGGTAAATTCGGCAATGTCGAGCACTACATCATTTTCCTGTTGCAGGGTGAGATTAGCTGCTGTTGCTTTGCCATGATCTAAAGGTTTTACAGGTACGCAATAAACTTTTGCGGCCTTTACCCCAACCAACTCACGTTCGGGATAACGCAGGGCAGTTAATGAACCGCCAAATACGCAGCCGGTATCAATATCGATAGTATTGTTGAGCCATTGCGCTTCGGGCACCGGCGTATGCCCGTAAACTACCATAGCCTTGCCGGTGTACTCGCTTGCCCAGTTAAGGCGCACGGGTAAGCCAAATTCATCAATCTCGCCCGTGGTTTCGCCATAATAACAAAACTCCCGAACTGCGCCTGAACCGCGGCCATGCATGTTTTCCTTCAACCCGGCATGGGCAACCACCAGCTTGCCGCCGTCAAAAACATAATGGCTCACAAGGTTATCTAAAAATCGCTTTACCTCATCCCTAAACTCAGGAGTTTCGAGGCTGAGCTGATCAATGGTTTCCTGCAGGCCGTGCTTTACCTGCACGTTTTTACCGTTAAGCCAGCGCACCAGTTTAATATCGTGGTTGCCGGGTACGCAGTAAGCATTGCCTGACGCTGTCATGTCCATAACCAGTTTCAGCACTTCGGGTGTTTTAGGACCCCGGTCAACCAAATCGCCAACAAAAACAGCCTTTCTGCCTTCTGGATGCGCCCAGGTGGTAGCATTATTCTGATAACCAAGTTTGGTTAAAAGTTGGGCCAGTTCATCATAACAGCCATGCACGTCGCCAATAATATCCAGCGGACCGGCCTCCTGCTTTTTGTTGTTGTATAGCGGATCGCGCACAATGCCGGTTATGGCCTCCACCTCTTCGGGCGATCGCAACTCAATGATATGACGGAAACCCTCAGACTTCAGTTTTTTAAAACTGCGCTTTAATTGAGAGATATGCTGGGGGATTACGTGTGCGCCAAAATTACGGTCGGGCCGCAGGGCGTTGCGCTGGGCGCATACCTTTTCGGGCATGTTGAGTATAATGGCTACCGGAAGGCAATGGTATTCGCGGGCCAGGTTTATCCAGTCTTTCCGGGCATCTTCCTGAACGTTGGTGGCATCAACAACGGTTAGCAAACCGTTTTTTAAGCGCATCCCGGCAATATACCGGGCCAACGCGAAGGCATCGGCCGATGCGGCCTGGTTATTTTCATCGTCGCTAACCAAACCGCGGCAGGTATCGGACGATACTATCTCCGTAGCCTTAAAATGTCTGCGTGCGAATGATGATTTGCCCGAACCGGTGGCTCCCATCAGTATTACCAATGATAGTTCGGGTATTTGTATAGTTTTATTGGTCGACATTTTTGATCTCTGAATTTAAATTAAACTGTTCGGTGCCTTTTACGCGGAGGCCAAACACCGCCATCTGGCTTAAAGCGCCAACTTCCGGGTCCGATTCACCTATCGGTTTAAATATTACATCATAATTGTGCTTTAAGGCTACATCTGTTGCCCATGCTTCAAACTGTTTGCGCGTCCACTCAAAACGGTGGTCGGCGTGGCGCATTTTTCCGCCTTCCAGGTTTTCAAACTTTACGTTGTACTCGGCATTGGGCGTGGTAACAACCACTACTTCGGGCCGGGCATATTCAAAAACCGATAGTTCAAGGGCTGCAAGCCTTGGTTGGTCGAGGTGCTCAATTACTTCAACCAGCGCGGCGCCGTCAAAACCTTCCAGCCGCTTATCGCGGTAAGTAAGCGATCCCTGGATCAGTTGTACGCGTTCGCGCTGTTTTTCGGGCAGGCGATCCAATTTTAAACGTTCCTGAGCAATCTCCAGCGAGCGGTAGCTCACATCCATCCCCAGTAAAAACTCAAATTGTTTTTCGGCCATCAGCAGCTTCATGAGCTTGCCTTCGCCGCAGCCCAGGTCGGCTACGCGCTTTGCCCCGGCGGCTAAAAGTTCATCGCGTGCAGCCAGCAGGCGCAGGTCATGGATGCGGGGTTTGGGTTCGATGAGCACCGCAAGGGTATCTTCGGTTACCGTTTTTTCATCGGCATCCTCTTCTGTTTCGTCCTTGCTTACCAAAACCTCAAAAGCTTTATTAGCCAGCGCGCGTTGGTTTTTTAAATAACGGCGTACAATAAGCTCCTGAGCCGTATGCGTTTCGAGCCAGGCTTTCCCCTTATCAAGCAGTTTTTCGATCTCATCTCTGGCAATCCAGTAATGCTTATCGTTATCACAAACCGGGATCAGTACATATAAATGTGATAGCAGTTGTTGCAGGGTGATGGTATTGCTTAGTTCGACAGTAAAATAACGGCTCATGCCCCAATCAGGAAAAGCCGGGTCGAGTGGGTGCTGCGTTGCGGTGATGGCGTAGCCCAATGGCTCGAACAGCGTTTTAAGCAATTGTTCGCCGCCACGCACGGGCAGTACCGAAAGTTTTACCACAAAAGGCATGGCAACGTCAACCAGTTCGGGCTTGTCTTTACAACGACCATTTAGTGCCGATGAATAGGCTTTGGCAATAGCCGCGCTCATGAACGAGCTGCATACATACGGGCGATCATTCACATATTGTTCGAGGGCGAAATCATTGCCTTTAGGGCCGGCGTTCCTTACCAAACCTACCGGGTCGAGATCGAGCAGCAGGGCCGCAGTGCATAGCCGCGCGTTCACTTCGGGATAAAAGATATGTGCCTTACCGGCCGATAGCTCCACCTGTTGGATCCTGCCCGGATGCTTATGCAGCAAAAAGCTCAGATCATCTGCCGGGATATGCGTTGTGGTTATAGTGAGTAACATTTTTTGTATAAATTATTTTTGCCAGGTATAGTACGGAATTATTAACGGCTATGCCTGCGATGGTACAAAGATGTGGCATTGCTGCGCAGTGTATTTGCGCAGGGGAAAATTATTTTAAAAATATCATCAAACAAAATCCTATCTTTGCCTCAATTCCTGATTTATTAACCTTTTAAATATCAAGGAACCATGACAGAGCAACGCTACATATCGCCCCTTTCGCTCATTGCCTGATAAGGCAGGCAAACATTGTATTTTCTGTTTAGATAATTGCATGGGTGTATGCTTATGCCTGTAAATATTTTGCCTGTCGCCATTATTGGGTTTCCTGAGCACTTTTAACAAGGGTATATCCTCATCTCCGGGGACGAACGGAAACCAAAAAACAATTCAAAAAAATTAATGCATTGCTAAAACGTGTGAATGGCTGTGCCATAACTAATCGGCGCTGGTTTACATCGCGTTGGCAAAATTTAAAACAGCTCCGGCATGGCTTAGGAAAAATCGCCGGCCGGAATCAAAAAACATAACCCTCCATGGGCAATTTAAGAACAAAAGATTTAAGTAAAATAGGCTATCATAATGACCAGCTGCGAAGCCTGGTGATTGGCATCGCCTCAAAAAACTTTAAACACCACAGCAAGCAGCAACTGCTTGACCTGTTGGTGGAAATAAAAAACAACCCGGAAGCTTTTCTGGATGATGAGCTTACCGCCAAAATTGCGCAGAAAGTAATTGGCAAGGTAGATGGACCTGCGTTTAAAGCGTATGAACTGCGTGATGAGCCCGTATTTTGCAAAACCTACGGCGGCAAAGGCATCGAAACATCGGCCAAAAAACAAATGGAACTGGCCAACCTTTTGCCGGTAAGCGTACAGGGCGCGTTGATGCCCGATGCACATATGGGTTTCGGGCTGCCTATAGGCGGTGTACTGGCTACTGATAACTCGGTGATCCCGTACGCGGTAGGGATGGATATTGGCTGCAGGATGGCGTTATCTATTATTGATGAAAGCGATGGCTTTTTGAAACGTTTCGATTATCAGATTAAGCAGGCCCTGAAAAATCATACCCATTTCGGTATGGAAGGAGGCCTGGATGCAAGACAGGAGCATGAGGTGCTGGATAATAAGTTATTTTACGAAATGCAATTATTAAGGCCCCTGCACAGCAAGGCGGTAAGGCAGTTAGGTACATCAGGCAATGGCAATCATTTTGTTGAGTTTGGTGAGATAGAACTGTTGGCAGATAATACTTTAGGCTTACCTGCTAAAAAGTATACAGCATTATTAAGCCACTCGGGTAGCCGGGGATTAGGCTCGGCCATAGCAAGGCATTTTACGCAAATAGCCATGAACACCTGTAAACTGCCCCGCCATGCGCAGCAACTGGCCTGGCTTGATTTAAACACCGAGGCGGGCCAGGAATACTGGCTGGCGATGACCCTGGCCGGCGATTATGCCAAAGCCTGCCACGAGCGTATCCACGCCAACCTGCTAAAAGCGCTGGGTCTACAGGCTTTGCACACGGTTGAAAACCATCACAATTTTGCTTGGAAGGATACATTGGCTAACGGTAAAGAAGTGATAGTGCACCGCAAGGGAGCAACCCCGGCACACCAGGGCGAGCTGGGCATTATTCCCGGCAGCATGACCACATCGGCTTACCTTGTAGCGGGCAAGGGAGTGGGCGATGCTTTGTATTCGGCGTCGCATGGCGCGGGCCGGGCCATGAGCAGGCAGAAGGCTAAGGACAGCATGACCGTTTCGGCCATGAAAAAGCTGCTGAGCGGCGCGGGAGTTACGCTGATTGGTGGCACTGTTGAGGAAAACCCATTAGCCTATAAGGATATCGAAACTGTAATTGCCGCCCAGCACGACTTGATTGACATACAAGGCAAATTTTTTCCGCGGATTGTACGAATGAATAAGGAGTAGTGATGAAAAAGATGATGATCCAGATTACATCAGGCAAAGGCCCGGCAGAGTGCTGCCGGGTTGTTGCCTGCGTACAAAGCCTGATGATGAAACAGGCTAAAAAGCAAAATATCAACCTGCAGGTATTGGAAAACAAACCCGCCGAACTGAATGGCACACTACTTTCTGCAACCATGATGGCCGAGGGCGATAGCCTTGATGCTTTTATTACCGAATGGACAGGCACCATCCAATGGATAGCGCAAAGCCCTTACCGCAAATACCACAAGCGTAAAAACTGGTTTGTAGGCATAGCTGCTTTTGATATAAAAGAGCTGATGCAATGGAACCCCAAAGATGTAAAGCTGGAAACCTGCCGGGCATCGGGCCCAGGAGGGCAAAATGTTAACAAGGTGGAGACAGCGGTTAGGGGCACGCACATCCCATCGGGTTTACAGGTGCTGGCAATGGATAGCCGCTCGCAACTGGAAAATAAAAAGCTGTGCCTGGCCCGGTTGGAGGCTAAGATCATGGTTTGGCAAACGGAGCAGTTGATGGTGCAACAGCAAAGCCAATGGCAGGAGCACAATATGTTGGAGCGGGGAAACCCGGTTAAAACTATTAAGGCAGAGTTGTATTAGGGTGAGATTACTGAACCTATTCCTTTAATGCATGCTATAAACCCACGTCATTGCGAGGTACGAAGCAATCGCGAACTATGAAGAGCGACCCTGCTTCCGTGCGATTGCTTCGTACCTCGCAATGACGTGGTTGGTAAAATTCGATCCTGACCTCCTAATTCAAAACCCTATACTCATTAGGCGCATACCCCACACATTGCTTAAACAGCCTGCTAAAATGCTGCGGATATTTAAAGCCAAGCTCATAAGCTATCTGGCTTACCGATTTACTGTTATCAAAAATCTTTTCTTTGGCCATATCAATCACTTTGGCCTGGATGTATTCATGAGCTGATTTGCCTGTTTCTTTTTTCACCAGGTCGCCGAAGTAGTTGGCCGAGATATTGAACTGATCGGCACAGTAAGCTACCGATGGCAGGCCGATGGTTTGAGGTTTGTCCGACTGGAAATATTCATTGAGCAGGGTTTCAAATTTTTCGAGGATGCCTTTGTTTACATTGTCGCGGGTAATGAACTGGCGTTCGTAAAAGCGCTGGCAGTAATCCAGGAACAACTCGATATTGGTTGTGATCAACTTTTTGCTGTGTTTATCTATGGCGTGTTCCAGCTCGAAATGTATTTTCAAAAGGCAATCTAAAATAAGCCCCGCACAGGTTGCATTAGCCTGGCTGCTTGCACAAAAGCCATGGATAGCGCCTATCCCGGGTACAACCAAACTTCATCGTTTAGAAGAAAACCTGGCAGCTGTTGATCTGGAACTTACCGCTGATGATTTGGCTCAGATTGAAGAAGCTGCAGCTAAAATCACCATTACCGGTGATCGCTATCCGGCGCAGATGCAGAAAATGGTAAACAGGTAATTAAATAACAATTCTTGTTTCCGCAGGCATAAATCCTTTTAAGGAGAAAGATATAATTTAATCCTATTGGTTATAAAACGGCGTATAAATACGGTTTTATTAAAGCACGTATTTATAAGCTATAACAGCGTTTTTAATACCGCTTACTTTGTTCTTGTTAACAGCAAGCTTCTGAAAAACAAACGGCGGATCCGAAAAGCCGGAACAGAGTAGGACTAAACCAAAATAAAATAAATTATGTCAACCTTTAAAGTTAATGTACCTGCAGGCCCAATCTGGAACCAACAGGATGCCGCAGTAAAAGCACCTGTTGTTGCAGCCGCTCACCAGGGTAAATGGACAGGCCAATGGAGCACTGTAGTGCCAAGCCAAATGAGTGTTGTTGAAGTTGAACTGAATGTTCAGAATACCGGCAGCAACGAGTTTAAAACAAACGTTTTGGCCGGCCCTATCTGGAGTAATGACGAAGCCCAGAGCGTGGGTGCAGCCATTGCCGCATCATACGGCGCTACTTTCACCGGTCAATGGAGTACCATTGTTGAAGGAGTAATGAGCGTGGTTGAAATAAAATATACCTTTTAATACGTTACAGCTAAACGTTTAAAAATGACAAAAGCCCGGGAAGAGAAAAACCTCCCGGGCTTTCTGTTATTTATACCAGCATCCCGCCCGATACCTCTATACGCTGGCCGTTAACCCAACGCGCGTCTTCAGTACATAAAAAAGCAACTACGCCGCCAATATCTTCGGCTACGCCCGGGCGACCAAGGGCCGTCATGCTGCTCACTATTTTTTGCAGGTTTTCATCATTGCGCAGGTGCCCTCCGCCAAAATCAGTTAACACGGCTCCGGGGGCAACAGTATTGGCCCTGATGCCTTTTGCACCCAGTTCTTTGGCCAGGTAACGGGTAAACACTTCAACCGCACCTTTTAATGAGGCATAAACTGATGAGTTAGGTACACTAACACGGGTTAAGCCAGATGAAATATTAACAATTCCGCCATTATTATTTAAAAGCGGCAGCATTTTCTGGGTTAAAAAATAAACGCCTTTAAAGTGAATGTTCAATAGCTCATCAAATGTTTCTTCGCTAACATCGGCAATAGGGGTATAGCCACCAATCCCTGCGTTATTAACCAGGTAATCAAAATGATCGGTACCGAAAGTGTTTTGCAGCACATCTTTCAATTGATCTGAAAAAGCGGAAAAGCTTTTTAAATCGCCTACGTTTAACTGCAGGGCCGCGGCTTTTTGGTCGCCTTGCTGTATCTCCGCTACCACCTTTTCGGCCTCGCCTTGCTGGCTGTTATAGGTAACAATTACATCCAATCCTTTTTTGGCCAGGTTTAATGCCATGTCTTTACCCAGGCCGCGGCTGCCGCCGGTTACCAGGGCTATTTTATTTTTAGTTTCCATCTTTGTCTTTTTATTTTTTATACAAAGATGGGGCGGATTGGATTGCAGGTGTTTGCAAATATCAATCGGTTGTTTATCAAATTCAAATCAGGGGGATAACATTATTAAAATTTATACCCCAGCGAGATTCCCAAACTGCGTGTTTTGGTGCTGTCGTACAAATATTTATCTGTTTGGATATTGGAAAGCCCCGCGTTGTAAACCGCGTTGATGATTATGCCATTGCTAAATTCAAACCCGGCCAGGGCGTTAATGCCGGAATCAAAGGCTTTGAAATTTTTGCCCGGTTCCGAACCAAATTTGGCATCGATATCAGGATCGGTTGCTGAGAATTGTGAAGATGCAGGTGAGGGGTGATCAGGAGGAGTTGTGAAACGCCCCGATAAAGGTTTTGAAATATAAGGCCCGGCACCAATAAAAAGCTTACCGCCCTGTACCTTGAAGTGATAAATAAAATTAACAGGTACCTGGATATAATTTAACCGCCATGTGCCATACTTATCATAAACAATGTCGCCAACTATTATCTCGTCGGTAGTTTTACCTGCTATTGAATTATAGATTACCGCAGGCTGAATGGAAAGTTGCCGATATTAAAATCAACAAAGCCACCTGCAAAATATCCAAAAGCATTTTTTTCAGGGTTGTCAATTTGAATATCAGTTGCGGGTTTACGCGAAAGTGATGTGGTGCTGATACCGGCCTTCAGGCCAAATTGTACAGGTTTTGTTTGTGCTGATAATTGAAAGCCTATGAAAATTAAAAGCAATGAGAAGGTTAGTGATAATTTCATTTGTGTTGGTATGGTTTACCGAATAATACGGCAATGCTATGCCGAATGCTACATCGCAAAAAAATAATTCAGAAATCATCCGGAATCACGCCAAATAATTCACAGAATGGCCATCTATCTTGATGAAAAATTTATCACCATGAAAAAAATTATTTTAAGCATTCCTGCATTAATGTTAATGGCAACCTGCGTTGCCCATGCGCAAAAAGTTAAAAGCACGGCTGTGCCCGTCGCAGCTAAAGAAGCTTTGTTAAAAAAGTACCCTAAGGCTGTTGGTATTACCTGGGAAAAAGAGAAAGCCAACTATGAAGCCAACTGGGGCGGAAAATCGGGCGAGGATATGTCAGTGCAATTTACGCCCGCAGGTGTATTTGTTGAAGAAGTGGTGGCGATAAGCCCATCGGCCCTGCCTGTCGGAGTTGCAGCCTACGTGAAGGAAAAGTATAAGGTTACCAAAATTAAAGAAGCCGGGAAAGTTACAGATGCAGCCGGTGTTGTTACTTACGAAGCCGAAGTTAAAGGCCGCGATTTGGTTTTTGATGGTAACGGGAAGTTTTTGAAGGAGGATTAAAAGACACTTAAATACTTGCGCTCGTTTGCAACGAATGCTTAACGTGGCTGTGCGTTTGCAACGCATGGGCGATACAATCGCCAAACCATATTAAGCACTCGTTGCAAACGAGCGCAAGCTATTGCTTACTTAAAACTTCACACTCATGCTCAGCGTGCCTCTTGTTGGATTTTGCGGTGCCAACCTGAAGCTCCAGTATTTTTCGTTGGTTAAGTTATCCAGCTTAAAGCCGATACGGTATTTAGGCTGATCGTAAAATACCGTAGCATCAACCGTGGTGTACGATGGTATGGTGAATTTGAATGTTTTGGTATTGGTTTGATACGAATCAGAACCATAGTTACCGCCCACGCCAAATCCCAGGCCCTGTACCGCGCCATGAGTAATACGATAGCTCATCCAAAGGTTGGCTAAACGCGCCGGACCCGCGTTGGCCGGGCGTAAACCTTCAACACTGGCATCGCCTTTGGTTATTTTGCTGTTGTTGTAGGCAAAGCCTGCAATGATGTTAAAGCCGCTAACCGGGTTGGCAATTAATTCGGCTTCAAAACCTTTGCTCAATTGGGTACCTGCCTGGATGTTAAAAGCCGGGTGATCCGGATCCACCATAGTGGTGTTGGTTACCGAAATATCATAATAGCTCAGGGTTGAGCTGATCTTATGATCCCAGGCGTCAATTTTTATACCCGCTTCCCATTGGTTGGCGTATTGCGGTTTAAAGGGAGTGTTATCAAAACTGCTGCCGGTAACGTTATTTAAGCCGTTCATGTAGTTGCCAAACAGTGAGATCTGGTCTTTAGCCACCTGGTAAACCAAACCAAATTTGGGCGACCATGCCGTTTGACTAAAGTTACCCGTAGTTTTGCCATCGGCAGGCGTATAAGCGCCTTTGTTTACAAACCTATCTAAACGGATGCTGGCCATTGCATTCAACCGATCTGTGATATTAAACACATCAGATACGTAGGCTGCGTACGAACTTTGGTTGTTTTGCACATAATCGCCGGCTTTTGGTGCAGCAGCATTTACAAGGGTCGAAACTTTATCGGCAGTAAAGCTATTATAAGCCGCGCCGGGGTCGAGGTAGTTGATGGCGGGTGTATTTACCGTTACGTTGGTATTATTACTTTTTTGGTTGTAGTACTCAACACCGGCAACAATGCGGTTACGGAAGTGGCCTATCTTAAAATCGCCTATAAAGTTTTGCTGCACGTTGGTGATGTAATAAGGATAGTCTTCCTGCGTAACCTGGCGTTTTATTTGTTTGGTGCTATCAACCAGGGTAAAAGCTGTAACCATGCCTTTGGTGGTTGAAAACGTTTTATTAAACATGGTTTGTGATTTCCAGCTTTCAGAGATCTTGTAGTTTACCAACGAGTAAAGGTCTATCTGCCTGCTCAGGTAATCAACGCCATTATTGGCAAACGAGCGCTTATAATCAATCCCCAGGTCTTTTACATTGTAAGTTTTTCCTTTGGCATCCGGGGCAAGACGATAGGCCGATGTAGCATTCGAGTTACCGATCTCGGCATCGATATCAACAGTAAGCCGGTCGCTAACATGATAGGTAAGGCTTGGTGCTACAAAAAAGCCGCGGTTAAAACCCGCATCCTGAAAGCTGTGTTCATTATGCAATGCCGCATTAACACGGAATAGTATGGTGCGCTCTTTGTTTAAGGGCTGGTTAATATCGGCAGTGAGGCGGTTAAGATCAAAACTACCGGTTTGGTAGGCAATTTCGGTTTTGGCCCACTCATTTGGTTGTTTGGTAACACGGTTAAACAAACCGCCAAATGAAGCCAGACTGCTGTTGTAAAGCGTACCGGTAGGGCCTTTTATAGCCTCTATCTTCTCAATATCTGCCGGATCGATGCTGTTAAAATTATAACCTGCCACGCTGTTGCGGATAAAGTTGCCGGTAACAAAACCGCGCGACAGCAGGGTTGTACGCCCGTTATTATAAACCAACGGTACGCCTGTACCGGGGATATTTTTAAAGCCATCTACATAGCAGGTTACTACCTGCTCTTTCATCAGCTCGCTGGTTACCACGCTGTAAACCTGCGGGTTCTCGAGGTTTTTAAGCGGAAGGCGGGCAACATCTTCGGTTTCTTTTTTCAGAAATTTATTGTGTTTGGCGCTTTTAACGTAAACCTCCTGCAAATCTTTAGCGCCCTCGGTTAAAACAAAGTTAACGGTGGCGGTTTCGCCGGCTGTAACGGTTACCGTTTTGGTTTGCGTTTGCAGGCCGATATAACTGGCCACAATGGTATACGTACCAGCCGGAACATTTTTAATAGTGAAGTGCCCGGTTTGGCCTGCAGTAGCACCCAGTTTGGTATCGGTTAAAACAATGTTTACAAACTCGGCGGGGTTACCGTCGGATGTTTTTACTGTGCCTTTGATGGTGCCGTTGGTGCTTTGGGCGGTGGCATTGAGGCTAAAAAACAAAACGGCCGATAGTGTTAAAAGTAATGTTGTTTTGACGCTGTGGAGCGCATGTTTTGAGGCGTAGAGTACCTTGTGAATAGGGGTAAATACAAATTGCATAATTTGTTAAATAGCTAAATACGATTAAAGGATCTTTCTGCATCAATCCGGTGGCAATTACTGCCGCTCTTCATAATACGGCGGCAAAGTTATTTTTATTTAGATTGATTACAAATAAAAATAAGCTTTAGGTTGAAATAACTGAGGGTTTTGCTGATGCTGGATGCTTTGGAAGGGAAGTGGGGTTACTAATGAGTATTTATTAAGGCAGGGTTATAAAAAGAGTTTATTGGAATATATTTAAACCAAATATCATACAAGTTATAAAGAATTTTTATTGACAGATTTTTTATATAATCTTATTTTGTGTTAATAATACTTAATCAAATAGTCTATTTTAGGTCTGAGATACCTGAAAATTATTATATGAAAAATGATTTAGAATTAATCCTGGACTTACGGATATTACTGAAAACGGTGGATCAAGACAGCCATTTCGTTCAGACTGATTTGTTTGCAATAGCGCCCATAGGGCTATCCGGATATTCTCTTAATAAAAACCAACAAGTAAATGGCATAAAAATAGGACTTGGGGAACAGGAGACTGAAATTCCATTAATGGAGATAATAGCACGATTTAAATTTTTAGAGCGCCTAGTTTTTTATGTCGGCTTTACTTTCGATTTTCCAGAGACTTTAGCAACTCTTTCAACTTTAAAATATATATCGTTACTTAAAATTAGAAAGATCCCTGAAGTTATTTTCGAACGTGGTTTATTTCCTGAGAAAAAACTTCCTTACTATTTTGAGGAGTTTACTTTGAACGAGAAAAGCATTTTGAATAGGCTTAAACTTTTTCGGAAAATCAATCCTGTAATGAGAATTCCAGATAAGTTTATCAAAATGTTAATTGAAAAAAATGAGGCTGAAACAGCTTCATTTAACAGAGACGTTGCTGAAGATGCTACTCCTGGATTAATTGGGTTAAATGAAGAATTAAGGTTTTTTTGTTCTCTGACAAAAAAATCTCGCCAAGATCTGCTCCTTCAGTCTGGGTTATTTATAGACAGCATTGAAGAAATTGAAGAGCCCCCATTCGAACTAATTAATCAAGGATATGATGCAGTTAATGAATATTTTATTCAAAAAAAGAAACAAGGGACGGGCAGACTTTACGAGGCAAAAATAGTTATAGTTGGTGCTGGCGAATCAGGCAAAACCACGCTTATTAGAAAATTAAATAATCCTAATCATCCCGTTCCTAATATAGAAGATAAGAGAACTGAGGGTATACGGGTAACCACTTATCCCTTTCAGGCAACAACGAAATATGGTGTAAAATCTATTCAGGCGCATATTTGGGATTTTGGAGGCCAGGAACTTTATCATACAACACATCAATTATTTCTTACGCCGGACACGCTTTATATTCTTTTAAATGATAATCGAAAAAATGATACTGATTTTTACTATTGGCTTAACATTGTGACGATAAGGGCTGGCGAAGAAAGTCCGATTCTTATGATATTTAATGCTAAAGATAATGCAGCACGGCAAATTATTCCGGGACAAGAAATCTATTCAGCCTTCCCAAACCTGATCAGAACCAGTATAGACGTAAATTTTGCCGATAAAGATATCACTGCCATACAGAAAATGAAGGATACGATAGAGCATTACTTCACTAATCTGGATGTATTAGGAAAGCCCTTCCCTGCCTATTGGGTAAAAGTGCGGGACGATTTATCAGTATTAACTGAAGAGCATATCAACTGGAATCGATTTGCCGAAGTATGCATGCAAAATGAGGTTAACGATGTTTTGCAAATGCAGATACTTGCGAAAACACTTCATAACCTGGGGGTATTGCTTTATTTCTCAGAGGTGTTTGGGCTTGATGATTTGATTATTTTAAAACCGCAGTGGTGCATAGATGCGATATATGCTGCTTTAGATACCAAAGAGATTATTGATAATGGGGGCAGATTCAGTGAAAACACATTAGCTCGGAAATGGTCTGATAGGCGTTTTATGGGTAACCACTTACAGTTGCTGAAGTTAATGCAGCATTTTGACCTCTGTTACAAAATAGATGGCACTCATGATTACATAGCGCCGCAATTACTACCAATTGAAGAGAATATATTGACGGGAGTACGTAGTTGGGCGATAGTTTTTTATTTTGATTATGTTTTTATGCCTGCGGGATTGATAACTCGTTTAATAGCAAGATTAAGTCTCTATATAAAATCAACTCATGCATGGCGCGCCGGTGTTGTACTTGAGTGGGAAGACGGAACAGTTGCCGAAATAATTGAGCATCACTTAACGCATAGGATAGTGATTAAAATTAATGGCCCGGAGAGAAAACGAAGGCTACTTGATATCCGTAAGTGTCTTTATGATTTACAAAGGGACTTTAAGGGAATAAAATTTAAAGAAACAATAGCTTGTAATTGTGCTGATTGTATTAAAGGGGGCGAAACTACAATCTATGAATTGAAAGATCTTGAAGACTACGCGAAACACGGAGACAATGTTAGATGTAAAAATGGCACCCGAAAATGGCTTTCGGCGCAACATGTACTTGAAGGTATAGCTTACGAAGAAAAACCAAGAATATTTATCTCCTACTCTCACCGCAACGAGTCCTTTAAAGATGAGTTTCGTACAATGATAAGTCCTATGGAAAAAGCAGGCCATTGGAAAATTTGGGATGATAGATGGCTATTACCGGGCGACAGTTGGAATAAAGAAATAATCAGGCATTTAAATGAATCGAACATTATTGTATTGATGATAACCGCCGACTTTTTCAAGTCGAACTTTATCTATGATATAGAACTTACGAGAGCCATTCAAAGGCATGAATCGGGCGATGCCTTAGTTATAGGAATAATAGTAAGCGATTGCATGTGGGAAGAAACACCGCTTTCCAAAATACAAATACTGCCCAAAGATGGTGTAGCTATCGAGAGACATCCTAATAGAAATGGAATATGGAAAGAGGTAGCCAATAAAATAAAGGAGACAATATTAGTTAAGCAGGGAGCGCGAAGCAGAGTTGGAGGCTGGGATCAGTAATTATCAGATTGGGAGTCTCTCTCTAATTTTTACACCCACCCCACCAAAATCCCCCGCGCATTCCCTACCTTGCATCCAGGTAAACAAAAATGCCCATGGATTTCGAAACCTATCAGCAGTTATTTTTCGATACGCTAAACAGCCCTGCCCCGGCGGCACCTTATGATAACCCGGATTATTTAAATTATACCCGCTTAAACTGGTCGCGCCAGCAGCGTTGGCTGAAGGTTGGGGTATTGAATACAACGCTAACCGATGCAATTGAAAACATAGTTAACGAACAGCAATGGACGGTAATTACTGAACTTTGGTGCGGCGACGCTTCTCATACCATACCTTTTATACACCGCCTGTCGGAGTTGAACCCGCTGATTAAAGTTGATTACCAGCTGCGCGACAGCCCGCCGTTTTTAATTGAGCAATACCTCACCAACGGCACCCGCTCCATCCCTAAGTTCATTATTGCCGATGGCAACCATAACGATCTGGCAACCTGGGGCCCACGCCCGGCCGAGTGCCAGAAACTATACCTGCAAATGGTTAAAGACCATGTGGATATGGCCGAAAAGAAAATAGCCCTGCAAAAATGGTATAACGAAGATAAGGGCGAAAGTTTTCAGCGGGAGTTGCTGGCTATCTTAAAAAACTTGCCTGCTTAACATGAAGCAATCAATAGCCCATATCGCTTTATTGGTTAAAGATTATGACGAGGCCCTTAATTTTTATGTAACCAAACTTGGGTTTGAGGTTATAGAAGATACCCCGTTAGCTGATAATAAGCGTTGGGTATTGATCCGGCCTCCCGGCAATACCGGGTGCTGCCTGTTGTTGGCAAAAGCCGCCAACCAGCAACAATTGTTGGCTGTTGGCAATCAAACGGGAGGCAGGGTATTTCTGTTTCTTGAAACCGATGATTTTTATCGCGATTATAACAATATGTTGGCCGTTAATATATCGTTTGTGCGCCAGCCTGTAGTAGAAAGTTATGGGATTGTTGCTGTATTTGAGGATTTGTATGGAAATTTATGGGACCTTATCCAACACACTACATGAAACAAGCGGGATACATTTTTTTTAACATCATTTATCAGCTGGTTGCAATCTGGTTCCTGGTAGTTGCCAATGCTTATTTGAATATTTGGGTAATTCCGTACAAGGGATATACATTTTTTAAAATTCTGTTGCTGCTTGCCGAGGCCGCTGTGGTTATTATAATGATCAATATGATTAACCGGCTTGCCTTGCATAATAGTGAAGGGAGGGAAGGGAGTATTAAAATTGCCGGGCGTACATCTAAAATAAATTCGGTTATCGTGTTTTTACTTGTAGTGATGGTTTATTGGGATGTATTTTAAACCTGAAGATCCTAAATTTTTCTTTCGTGTATTTTTTTAAGAAGCTCATCTTTCCACGCTATAAACATATTCCTGCGGTAACTGTAGATGTCTTTTGAGGCGGCTTCAATCATCCTGTCCAGAAAATCAAAAGCTGCCTTTTCCCGGTTTAGATTAAGCGCCACTTTCTCGAAAATGTAGTACAGATCGTCTCCAAGATCGGCATCAAAATATCGTTCGTTTTTAAGCTGTTTAGCTAAAAAGGAAAAAATTTCTTCCTTAAGTTTATCAGTTAACCCGCTTAGTTCGGTAAACTCGCTGATCAGTTGGATCGAATCAGAAATCCGCTCGCTGATAGCCCCGTCCGAATCATCGGCATAGAGCCACACTTCCATCATTTCTTCCAAAATCGCGGCCCCCATATTGAAGGCTGCAGAAAGCTTATTCTTTTCTATTAAATGATGGGTGTCTCCAATTAATTTATCAACTTCACGCATAAATGTCCTCTGCCCGCGATAATCATAAGCCTGCATGCTAAACTTTCTGAAGGCATTTTTAACCGTTTGTACATATTTTTGCCCGGCATCATCGTTATCATCCTTATCGGCAAAAAACAGTTCAAAGGCTGCTTTAAAGTTCTTGTCCTTTTTAGCGTGGTGAGCTATGAAATTCCGGTACTCATCAGCAGTTATTTTATTAAGCAGTACCTCGAATTTTTGTTTGTTTGATATTTTTTGAGGTGCCGATAAGAGGATTTTGATTTCATCGCGCAGCTGAAACAGTACTGCTACCACGTGTTTGCAAATTTTGCCATCATACGGACAATCGCAAAAATAACTATTGATGTCCTGATGGCCGGTCAGGCTTACCGTTACTTCATAATTTTCGGTGCCCTCAACTTCGGCAGTCCAGGTGCCTCGGTCTTCATCAAGGTTCAGTACGGCACCGTTTTCATAATATCCTTCGCCGCGCTGAAGTATTTTGGCATTGATCTGCCGGTCGAAATTATAGATTGTAAACCCTTCGTTATTTTCAACTATTTTCACGGTAACTTTGTTAAAGCTTAAGCAAATATGCTAATCGTTAGCGAAAAACTCATACAAAAACCTACATAGTAATTGAAGTAAAATCAGAAACAATAAAGGAAATAGCCGAATGGCTTGACGCCGGCATGCTGGTATTTTTACATAAAACAACCGGAGAGGTAGTAAATTACCCCGACGAGCTGGAGTTTTCGGATGTTGAAGATATGTGGGAAGATGTAACCGGCAAGATTGAGGCCGACCGCGACAGCTACATCGCTTTCGAACCGATGCCCAGTTCGCAGGCTTTCAGAATTATGGAAAGTTTTATAGCTGGGATAGATGACGTGCGCACAGGGGGCGTATTTACCACGGCTATTTCACAACGCAAACTTTTCAGGCATTTTAATGATCTGCTGCATTCATACCCCGGCTTGCGCCAGGAATGGTTTGTTTATAAAGCAGAGCGGTATTTTGAATATGTAAAGGATGAGATTGATTTTGCCTTCGGTAGTGACGATGATTAAAATACCGGCCCTACAGGTTGTAAGTGTAAATTTTTTTCAGGACGAGACAGTTCCAAATTTAAAAAAGCAGTGTTCCAATTTTAAAATCGGGTGTTCCAGTTTTGTTTTTTGAAAAATGTAAATTGCTGATTATCAATAGCAAGGTGTTCCAGTTTTACTTTTAGCGATTATTCGTAAAACACAACATGTTGATTATCAGGTGTTCCATTTTTTGAATTTACTCAAAGTGTTCCACCTTTTAAAATTGGAACACTTTGTTTTTGATGGCAGATTTTTGCTTACAATCCATCAATCATGCTCGCCAAAACTCTCGGCGCCCCGCATGTGGCTGTTTAACCTTTTAACCAGGTAGGTGGCTTTAATCAGGAGTGATTTATCAGGCACATAGTCGCTTATATCTTCGGCTTTACCCATTAGCTCCTGTTTGTACACATCTTTAAAATCAAAGTAATTAAGGCTCAGGTTCCATTTGCCGGTTAAAAAGTTGAAAACATCGCTGTCGTTTTCAAGCAGCTGGGCATAGTTGGTAACCAGGTACTCGTCGGGCTTTAGTTTTTTTATGGTACGCAGAATCTCTTCATTATAACTGATCCATATTTTTAAAAACGCCCCGGCATGATCATGCCAAAATGCCTCGCGGCGGCGTTTACGGCGAAATTTAGTCCAGGCCAGGCGCTGAATATAATTACGCGCCATATACTTTTTGTCGATATACGCAAACTCCCGCCTCAGCAGTGAACTTACTACCGATTGAAAATTGCGGGTGATCACCAGATACTTTGCATCGGGCAGCAATTCGGTATACGTATCCAAAAACAGGCAGGTACGCGGATCTTTCCAGGCCCATTGCTCATACAACTCCTGCTTAATCCCAATAACAGCTTTCAGCTTTTCGAGCTGGTACAGCGGTATTTTAATGTGCTTATTTTCAACCAGGCCCGAGATATCCAGGCTGTTGCAGTTCAGGATCTCTTCGTGCAGTTTTAAAAACTCCACATCTTCAAAATGGCCTTCAACATTGCCTGCGTTGCCAACGCAAAGGCGCTCGCCAATCTGCATACCGCAGCGGCTAAGCCAGTTGGTAATAAGCGATGTGCCCGAGCGATGCATGCCCGCTATGATTAAAGTTTGGGTCATGATGCTTTATGTTGATAAACGTACTGGTTTTGTTGGTGCTGGTATTGATCCATAATAAAGGCAGCAAGAGTTTCAGTGCCTTCGGCAAGCGGGGTAATATGAGTATTGATATACACATCGGGCGAAGATGGGATCTGGAAGGGATCATTCACACCGCTTAGGTTACCTACCTTGTCGGGATGGTTTTCGGGCAGCAATGCCCGGCGGTATAAGCCCTTGGTATCGCGCTGCATCAGGGTTTTAACCGGGCAATCTACATGAACCAGTTTTACATTGGGATAGGAGGCGATCAGTTCGCGGCGGATCACATCGTAGGGGTTAATGGCGCTGATAATGGTTACCAGGCCATGGCCCGATAGCTTACCGGCAATAAAACCCAGGCGGCGGATATTTTCAAACCTGTCTTCCTTAGTGTAGCCAAGGTTGGGGAACAGTTTTTGCCGGTATACATCGGCATCAATTATTTCGACGGGGATGTCGGTATCCGACAAACGCATTTTAACACTTTGTGCAAGGGTAGTTTTTCCCGAACCGGATAACCCGCATATTAATAGGATCATAGGTGTTTAAATTAAGCTGTTAATGATAACTGTTGTTTAAACCTGTGTTGTTTTACAAAGTAACGCAGCCTTTTCAGTTTAAATTATAGTTAACACTTGGTGTATCGACACATAGGGGGTTTGTGTCGATGAACAGCAAAATGACATAGACGGGAGAGGAGCTCCCGAAATGGTTTTCGGCGTTTTCAGTGCATGAACACGGATTTTGCCAGCGCCGCAATGTATCTGTTAATAGTGTTTAAAGTTTGTGCATGCACCAGGTTGTCATACAACGCAGGTTTTGCACATTGGTGGTTTTTAAAGGTTCAAACAGTTTGCCGCCCAGGGTTTCGGTGTACTCCATCAGCACGTCTTCGCTTACCAAAAAACGCTCAGAACCATCAGGCAGCAGGTAGCGGAAATTGCCCAGGGGTTTAACCAGTTCTTCAATGCCGATATCAGAAGCCAGCCTTGCAAAAAAATGACCGCCGGGTTTAAGCACGCGCCACAGTGAACGTACCATGTTATCAAAATGCTCAGCATCCTGTGCAAAATGGAGCACTGCGCTGCAAATCACCACGTCAAACTGATCATCATCAAAAGGCAGATCCTCAACCGGGGCAACCGAAAAATTATTCAGAGGGTTGGCAGGAGCCAGGCTTGCCGAGATTTGCCTTACTGCTTCAATGGCTTCGGTGCTTTGGTCAACGCCGTACACCTCAAAGCCATTGTTTAAAAAGTAAACGATATTGCGCCCGCCACCGCAGCCGGCATCAAGCACTGTAGTGCAGTTATCAAAACGCCCTTTCAGTAACTGATCAAACAGGTAGATATCAATATTGCCGTATAGTTGTTGAAGGTTATTGCCCATGGTGTTTATAAAAATCTAAATTACGGTTTTAGGCTTGCCGTTAATATTAATATCCAAAAAAATACACTGCGGTTAGCCGAAAATACCGGCGCGGGTACCTGCCCATAAAACCTTAATCACCTGCCAATTGTATCATTATGTATGAAAGCACTGGTATTTGAACAGGCCGGCAATGCTGCCGATGTAATTCAGGTAAAATATTTGGCCTTTCCCAAACCAGGGCCGGGGCAGTTACTTATACGTGTAAAAGCCAGTCCGATACATCCGGCCGATTTACTTTTTGTTGCCGGCAAATACCGGTATCAGCCGGTTTTTCCGCAGGTTGCAGGGCTTGAAGGTGCAGGCTATGTTGAAGACGCCGGACACGACAGCATTGTTACTAAAGGCAGTTTTGTAGCATTCAGTAAAATTGGTGCATGGGCCGAATATGTGGTAGTTGATGAGCAGGATGTTGTTGTGTTGCCCGATGAATTTCCGTTAGAGAAAGCCGCCCAACTGTTGCTTAACTCGTATACCGCCTATGGTTTGATACAGGAAGCCAAAGTAAAAAGCGGCGACTGGCTGCTGCTTACCGCCGGAAACTCCACCGTATCGCGCATAGTGATTCAACTGGCTGCCGAAAAGGGGATTTGCGTTATTGCTGCCGTAAGGGATGAAAAACAAAAGGATGAACTGCTTGCCCTCAAAGCCGAGGCTGTTATTGCCCCTCCACCCGGCACACTTAAATCAACTATCGATACCATTACCAAAGGCAGAGGATTAACAGCTGCCATTGACGCCGTGGGGGGGAGCCTTGCCTCTGAAGTAATTACTGCGTTGGCTCCCGCCGGGCATTTAATGGTGTACGGCATGCTTGAGCAACAGGCAACTGCTTATTTTAATGCCGAAGTGGTGCTCAAAAATTTGGTTATTAAAGGTTTTGGAGTGAGGGGATATGTTGCAGGCCTGTCGCACGAGGAAAAAACACAGATGATAAGCCATTTGGTACACTCTATCGGCCGGACAGAATTTCAGCTGGCAGCATCGGCTGTTTACAAACCGGAGGAGTTTGCGGAGGCTTTTGCCTGCAACATAGGTGGAAAAGTACTGTTTGGATTTTGATTAACCTAAAGGTTTGGGCTATGATAATCAAATTTTAATTACGTAAATTTAATATCATATTAACTTGCCAATTAGCCAAACCTCTTTGTTATGAAAACCATACTGATACCGGTAGATTTTTCGGAAACAAGTTCGAATGCCATCAAGTACGCTACCGACCTGAGCCGGGATGCGGCCGTAAAAAAAATCATCCTGCTTAAAAGTTTTTATACATCAGTATATGAACAGATTTTACCCACGCCCGATTTTTTGCAGCTAAGCGCCGATGATATTGAAACCGAGCGCCAGGAAATAGAAAGCCAGCTAACCTTTTTGGGCCAGAAACTCCAAAACCGCTGTGGCGAAACCATCGAGGTGGAAACCACCATAAGTAACGAACCGGTTTTAAGGGCCATATACCAGGTAATTCAGGATAAACACCCCGATTTGCTTATAGTAGGCAGCGATGCCACGGGCGAAGTGAGCATGATAGGCGAACAGATTATTGAAATAGCTAAAAGCAGCCCGGTTAAAGTGCTCATCATTCCGGCAAACTCGGTCTACAAAAGAATTGAGCAGGCCGTGGTTCCCTGCGATTTTGAAGCCGTAGCCCGTTTGGGCTTGTTGCAGGGTTTAAATAATTCGCATGGTTGGTTAAACCCCAAGCTGATGATTTTATATGTCGATCCGAAGAAGAAACACATCGGGCGCGAGGATGAGTATGAGGCCGCGGTTAAACAATTGGTAAATTGTTACGAATGTAAGCTTTACTATTCGGAGGATAAGAATGTGGTAAAAGGGATACTTGATTTTGCCGGCGGTAACAACGTGCAACTGATTATTGCATTACCCGGCAGGCATAGCTTTTTTTACAATTTAACCCATAGCAGTATTACCGATGCCCTTTCGTTTAATGCCCGGCTCCCGGTATTGATACTGAAATAGCTATGCATTTTATAACAATAATTAAACACAGCTTTTTTATTGACAAAAGTTAAATACCGTTTGTTAACTTTATATTTGTAAGCCCTGCCTTTAGTAATAAAAAGGTTAATAAATTAATAGCTTTACGGCTAATGAAACCACAACGTAAACTCAGGATATTTTTATTTATCGCGACAGTAATGTTTGTGGCCAAGCCTTTTATCGGCTTTATGCAGTTTAACAGGCAGCACCCGCCTGCTAAAATTAATATGTTCGCCTTGCAAAAGGCATTCAGCAAACGTATTATCCAATACCGCGACGGCGGGCTTAATGCTATGGCTTCGGTACAGAAGCACCTTGCCAATCCCCGGCTTCAACTGCGTGTAACATTTCTGTCGTTGTTGCTGTTGTTATTTGGCTTTCCACCTATCTTTGGCTCATACTTTCTATCGTACTTCAAAGCGTACCGGGAGCTACACCCCTTGCCGGCTTACCTGCTAAACCGGCAGCTGATAGTTTGATTGGATAGTTTACCTGTCATGTTTCCTGCCCGGCACAATTAAACCGCCGGGATAACCGTTTAATTTTTAAATAACATTAGCATGATGTGCTATCAGGCTATATGTATCATTTCGTACCCGGCAGCCGTATGGCTAACAGGTACGATCAATAACATGCTGTTATGCCACTATCTTATTCATATTCAAATTTCGACGAGGGTGATAAAGAACTATCCAATTTTGCAAAGGCGCTGGCTCTCCCGGTAAGGATTGCCATCATCCGCATTATTATGGAAAACAACAATGCCGTTAATCGTGAAGCCCTTTGGGAAATCCCTTTCAATATAGAAACCATTAACAAACACGTAGCCGAACTTAAAAATTTGGGCATACTAAAAGCACAGGGCTTTAAAGGCCATATCACCTATAGCATTGATCAAAGCCTTTTTGAGCATATGGCCTATCGCTTTGCTGAATTGTTTAAGCACACCCGCATATTTTCGACCAATTAGCACATGCGGGGAATGTTAAGTTTATAAATTTGTTTTTCAATAATACTGCTATGAAATACGACGATATTCCCCTGGTAAATAACGAAGCCATTCACAACTTTGAATTAACGGTTGATGGATACCGTGCTTTTATCGACTATAAGCGAAAAGATGATAAAATTTACCTGATCCATACCGAGGTGCCGGTTGAGCTTGAGGGTAAAGGTGTGGCTTCGGCCATTGTTGAAAAGGCTTTTACTTATATCGAAGAAAATCACTTAAAACTGATTCCGCTTTGTGTTTATGTGGCCAGTTATCTGAAAAGGCACCCGGAATGGTCGCGGATTTTGGCAATTCATAACTAATTTAATGCGGGTTTTGGTAACAGGGGCATCGGGCAGATTGGGCTCGGTAACCTTAGATCATTTGCGGAAGCATGGCTATGAAGTGCTTGGGCTGGATATCGTGCCCTCGGCCACGACAGATCTGCTGATCGATATTTTGGATGAGGGTACAGTGCTATCGGCAACAAAAAATATAGATGCCATTATTCATACAGCAGCCATCCACGGAAAACATTTTGAGCTTAACTACCCCCGCAGGGCATTTATTGATGTAAATATTTACGGCACGCTTAATTTGCTCAATGCCTGCATTGCCAATAAGGTACCCCGGTTTTTATACACCAGTACCACATCTATTTATGGAGATGCTATGGTGGATACTGAAAAGGCGATTTGGGTTGACGAAGAGTTGCCTGTTAAGCCAAGAGATATTTACGACATCACCAAGCAAACCGCCGAACAGCTTTGTAGAGATTTTTTCTACCGCGAAGGCTTGCAAGCCTCAGTTTACCGTGTTGGCCGTTTTTTGCCCGAGGATGAAAACCTGAAGCTGAATCATCGTTTATACCGCGGCCTTGATGAAAGGGATGGAGCCAGGGGATTACAATTAGCCCTGGATAAAACCTTTGATGAATTTGAGATTTTTAATATTGCAAGTACCTCATCGTTTGGCAAGGATGATCTGGTTGAGTTGAAGCATAATCCGGTAGCCCTGATCAGGAAATATTATCCGCAAGCCGAAGCCGTTTATCAATTAAAAGGCTGGGAGTTTCCGGAAAGCATTGATAGGGTATATGTGTGCGATAAAGCCAGAAGATATTTGGGTTATGAACCCAGGTTTACGTTTGATTATTTATTAGATAGGCTATGACTATGGCGTTAACGGGAGAAATATCTCAATACTTGACTCCGGGCAGAGACGAGCAGCGGCAGAAAATGTAGATAACGATGATTTTTTTAATTTTCATGTATCGCTCAAAAATTTGAAAGCAGTTTGGCCGCTACATTTTTAACCGAGTAAATGCGAAGCAACAATAGAAGGCCCATGCCCACGGCAAGTATCAGTGGTTCCCAACTGGTGGTAATACAAGCGCAAAATATACATAATAATATAAGCGCGATATCGGCAGTCATATCCACATAATATATCAGCTTGATGATACTTTTGTTCTCTGTAGATGATACTTCAAATACTCCCTCCTCTAACATTTTAAAGGGCTGAATCCTATCATTAAACCTGTAATTGCCATTGTAATCAAATTTGATGATATTATCGGTTTGACTTGTGATGCGATAACCGGACGCAATCAGCTCACCGGTTATGTTTTCGAGTATAACTTCCGGAGGTAACAGTGTCCAGGTCCCGGCCCGAAATGTTTGGACGGTATAGTCAAAGAGGTCTAAGTTATTAAACATTTATATAGTGTAGTAAGGCAGTTGCTGAAAATTAATACGGCGACGTGCTCACCGCTGTCCATCCTCCATCAACAATCAGGTTTTGGCCGGTAATATGCCTTGCCTGCGGCGAAACTAAAAATAAAACAGCATTGGCAACATCCTCGACAGTAGCTGCACGCCCCATGGGCGTAATGCGTGACCAGGTGTTTTGATAACCGGCATCTTCCATGGTGCGCTCAGTTAAAGTAGCGCCGGGGGCTACGGTATTTACCGTGATTTGGTGTTGGCTCAGCTCCACAACTAAACTTTTGGCCAGCATCTCCAAAGCGGCCTTGGTCATCCCGTAGGCGGCCAAATCCTGATGAGCCTGGTGCCCGGTAACTGATGACATGAACAGGATGCTGCCGCCACTTTTTTGTGTGATGATTTGTCTTGCCACCCTTTGCGCCAGGAAGAAACTGCCTTGCAGGTTAAGATTCATTACGCTTTGCAGAGATTGCTGCGGATAATTTAAAAAATCGCCAAAAAGTGTGATGCCGGCATTGGCGATGGCAATGGTAACTTTGCCAAAGCGATGTACTGCTTCATCAACCATTTGCTGTATAAAATCAATGTCGGATGCATCGCCGACAAGTGGATGGCAATTGCCGCCAAGTGCATTTATTGCCGATGAAGCCTGCACTGCCAGGTCGTAACTTAAATCATTCAGTAAAACATCGGCGCCGCCAAGACTTAATTGTTTAGCTATTTCAAAGCCTATCCCTTGCCCGGCACCCGTTACTATGGCTACCTGACCTGTAAATTTATCAGTTGTCATTTAGATGGTTTTATTTATCAATGCGAATCCCTCGCCACCTCACTGCCTGAACTGCCCTTTAAAAAGTCCAGATCGGCACCAAGGTGAGCCTGTTCCACATGGGTTTGATATAAATAAGTATACCCCCGTTTGCTTACCTGGTGATCCAATACCAGTGCGGCTTTGCGTGTTGCTATTTCCTCGTCGCTTACGTGCAGGTGTAAAATACCCGCTGCAACGTCCAGCGAAATCATATCACCGTCCTGCACTATGGCCAGTGTTCCGCCAACAGCGGCTTCGGGCGATACATGCAGTACTACGGTTCCGAAACCAGTGCCGCTCATGCGCCCGTCCGAGATGCGTACCATATCCGTAACACCCTGGTCCATCAGTTTTTTGGGGATGAGCATATTACCTACTTCGGGCATGCCCGGATAGCCTTTGGGGCCGGCGTTTTTTAATACCAATACACTATTCTTGTCCACATCCAAATCCGGATGGTTAACCCTGTGGTTAAAATCCTCTATATTTTCAAACACCACCGCCTTGCCGGTGTGCTGCATTAAAGCCGGGCTTGCTGCTGATGGTTTTAGTACCGCGCCGTTTTCGCAAAGATTACCCTTTAGCACAACTATCCCGGCAACCGGGTTAAACGGAGTTTCGACAGGTGCGATGAGTTCACGATTAAAACACTCCGCGTTTTGATAATTGCTTGATAACGGATTTCCGCTTACGGTAATAGCTTTGCTGTTAAGCTGGTTATGAAGCTCCTTCATCAGTGCGGGCAAACCACCGGCATAATAAAAATCTTCCATAAAATACTTGCCCGAGGGTTGCAGGTTAGCCAGCAGGGGTATATTGCGGGCGGAGGTATTAAAATCATCCATGTTAAGATCAACCCCGATACGGCCTGCAATAGCCAGCAAATGAATAATAAAATTGGTTGAACCTCCGATAGCCGCGTTTACAGTAATAGCATTTTCAAAAGCCTGGCGGGTGAGGATGTCTGATAGTTTCAGATCTTCCTTTACCATTTCAACAATACGGTTGCCCGATAGGTGAGCCAATGCCTTGCGCCGCGAATCGGCCGCGGGGATAGCCGCATTTCCGGCCAGCGAAAGCCCCAGCGACTCAACCATACAGGCCATGGTTGATGCCGTACCCATTACGGCGCAATGCCCCTGGCTGCGGGCCATGCAGGCTTCGGCTGCATATAGGTCTTCATCGTTCATTTGCCCGGTTTGATGATCGGCAAAAAAGCGCCAGATATCTGAAGTGCCGATGTCCCTGCCGCGGTATTTGCCGGTAAGCATCGGTCCGCCCGATACTACTATGGTAGGGATATTTACGCTGCAGGCGCCCATTACCAGGGCCGGCGTTGTTTTATCGCAGCCGCAAAGCAGTACCACGCCATCAACCGGGTTGGCGCGAATGCTTTCTTCCACATCCATACTCACCAGGTTGCGATACAGCATGGCGGTAGGTTTTATCAGCGTTTCACCTAACGACATCACCGGGAATTCGACCGGGTAACCGCCGGCCTCATAAATTCCGTTTTTTACCGATTGCGCCAGTTCGCGGAAATGCGCATTGCAGGGCGTAAGTTCTGACCACGTATTGCAGATGCCTATCACCGGCTTGCCCTGCAATTGGTGCGCCGGGATGCCCTGATTTTTCATCCAGGCCCGATATATAAAACCGTCTTTGCCCTGCTTGCCAAACCATTGCCGGCTGCGTAGCGGTTTATCCTCCATAAAGTTTATGCTATTGGTGTTTAACAAATATAGATTTCTGTAAATCGTTTTGGCTATTGTAAAATGATTTTACACAGATAAGTTTTGAGGCATAACCCGATAAATGCAAACAAAATTTTCGTGATTGTACTTTTTCAACTTTTTATAATACTAAAAAATCAATTTACGGGCGGCGTTCACTTTTTCTTTTCCAATTACTAAAACAACGCTATATTCACACTAACAATTAGGTGTATATCTCACACCCAATATAAACCAGATCAGTGATAGTCATGATGTTTAAACAATTATCTCACCAAAGCGCAAAAATAAAACAATCGATTGCGTTAATTATTTTGCTGATAGCAGGCATACCGGTTATGCAGGCTTCAGCAACCATTAAATCATTCAAAAAAGCTGCCGATGGCGTTACCTTTACTTTAGATAAAGGCCTGATGAAGGTGCTTATCCGTAAGGATGATATCATCGAAGTAAAATATACCGTTTTTGATGCTTTTGAAACAAAGCCATCGCTGGTAGTTAATAACAAATGGCTGCAGCACCCGGCTTACCAGGTTACCGATACCAAAACCGAGGTGGTCATCACCACAGCGAAGCTTAAAGTAAGGGTTAGTAAAGCTACTAATGCCATTACCTATACCGATTTAAAAGGCAATATTATCACTGCCGAAGACAGCGATAACAAATCAGTTACCCCGGCAACTGTTGCGGGCATCAGCACCAATGCTATCACTACGCAATTTGTATCTCCGCAGGACGAGGCCCTGTTTGGTTTAGGCTGCCACCCGCTCGATTCGATGTCTATCAACTACAAAGGCCGCAACCAGGATCTGGCTATTAAATACCTTACCGGTGCTATCCCGGTGCTGCTGTCAACCAAAGGTTATGGTTTGATGTGGGATAACTACTCGGCAAGTAATTTTTATGGTGCCGAGGCAGGTAATACCAAATTTAAATATGTATCAGAAAGTGGCAAACAGGTGGATTACTACTTTTTCTACGGCCCGGGTTTTGATCACATCATAGATCTGTACCGTACGGCTACCGGCAAAGCCCCGATGTTTGGCAAATGGGCTTATGGCTTGTTCCAATCGCAGGATAGGTATCTGAGCGAAGACGAGATTCTGACCGTAAAAGATAACTACCGCAACAACCATATCCCGGTGGATGCCATTGTGCAGGATTGGTATTACTGGGATCCGTTGCCCATCGGTTCGCACGTAATGAAGCCCGAGCGCTACCCGCATCCGCAAAAACTGGTTGATGCCCTGCATAAAGCAAACCTGCATGCCATGATCTCGATATGGCCCGTGTTTGGGAAGGGTACACCTAACTATGATGCGTTAGAAAAAATGGGCGGCTTAACCGATATTACCTGGGATAACGTAGTTACCCACACTTTTGATACCTATTACGATGCCCACAATCCCAAAGCCCGCGAACTGTACTGGGACCAGGCCCGCGATAGTCTTATAAAACGTTACGGCTGGGATGCCTGGTGGATTGATCAGTGCGAACCGGATAACGGCGCTTTGCTGGATGCCCGCCGCCAAAGTAATTTTGCCATAGGCAAGGGGATTGATTATTTTAACACTTACTCGCTGCAGCATACCAAAGGTGTGTATGAAGGCTGGCGCAGGGATATTCCCGGCAAGCGTGCCTTCTTTTTGGTAAGGCAGTCATTTGCCGGCGAACAGCGCAATGCCGCCACACTATGGTCAAGCGACATTGAGTGTACTTTTCATGATTTTAAAGACCAGGTACCCCAGGGCATTAATGCCTGTACCTCGGGCATCCCATACTGGACATCTGATATCGGCGGCTATCACTACCATTGGAAACCTGCCGACTGGTCGCAGCCCGACAAGCGTGAGTTATTTACCCGCTGGTTTCAATTTGGAACCTTTTGCCCGATATTCCGGATTCATGGTAAAGGCGAGCGCGCCATCTTCAGCAAAAACTGGGATGAAAATACAAGGGCCATCCTGTTAAATTTTGATAAACTGCGGTACCGCCTGATGCCATACATTTACTCGCTGGCGGGCCGGGTAACCAACGATAATTATACCATTATGCGCTCGCTGGCATTTGACTACCGCGGCGACAGCAACGTTTACGGTATTCCTGATCAGTATATGTTTGGTCCGGCCTTTATGGTTAACCCGGTTACCGAGCAATTGTACACCTCGAAAGATGCTGATAAAAAAGCCAAAGCCCGCCAGGTATATCTGCCCGCTGCCAGCAAATGGTACAACTTCTGGACCGGCGAACTGCTTGACGGCGGTCAAACCATTAGTGCTGCCGCACCAATCGAAATTTTGCCACTGTATGTAAAAGCCGGCTCCATCATCCCTATGGGCCCGGATGTTGAATATGCTACCGAAAAACCGAACAGTAATATCGAACTGCGTATTTATCCGGGTGCCGATGCCTCGTTTAAGTTTTATGAGGATGAGAACGATAACTACAATTACGAAAAAGGGCAATCGGCCACTTTTACCTTTAGCTGGAATGATAAAGCGCATAAGTTGACTATATCAGATACCAAAGGGCATTTTCCCGGCCAGTTGAAAAGCCGCACGTTTAATATTGTGATGGTTAAGGGTGCGCATGGCTCGGATGTGGCTTTAACTGCTAAGGCAGATAAGGTGGTTAAGTATAGTGGTAAGGCGATGGTGGTGACGCTTTAGGTTAGGTCATTGGGTCATTAAGGCATTAAGTCATTTACCTTGCGCACGTTTATAACGTGTGCTTAAAATGGGTTTACGTTTGTAACGTAAACCCATTTGCTTTGCTGTTCGGGTTTTATTTTCTGCTTGTTGCCGGAGTTGCAAACTCCAGGCATACAGTGTCCGAGTCGGAGACTTCGGGCAGCGGATTTTTATTTGCTTTTCTTTACTGTCTTTTTCGCTTTGTTTGCCTTCATCTTCAAATTCAGCATCTCAACCAAAACCGAGAAAGCCATGGCAAAATAGATATATCCCTTAGGTATGTGCTGCTCAAAGGCCTCGGTTAATAACGAAACACCTATGAGCAATAAAAATGACAAAGCCAGCATTTTTACCGTTGGATGCTTGTTTACAAACGAAGCCACACTATCTGATGATAGCATCATAATCCCCACTGCTATAACTACCGCCAAAATCATGATCTCTACATGGCTGGCCATACCTACGGCGGTAATCACCGAATCGAGCGAGAAAACGATATCCAGCAGCATAATTTGAAAGATGGTTGCCCAAAAAGAATGGCGCTTTACCGAACCTTCCTGTTCTTCATCGCCCTCAATTTTATGATGAATTTCGGCAGTGCTTTTATAAATCAGGAACAGGCCGCCGACAATCAGGATGATATCCCTGCCCGAGATAGCCAGCTTTTCGACCCAACCGGCATCTGTTATGCTGAAAACGGAACTTAGGTTAAACAGCGGTGCTGTTAATGTCATTACCCAGCTAATGGATAGTAATAACAGGATGCGGGTAATCATAGCCATACCTAAACCAACCCGCCGGCCACGGCTTTGCTGGTTTGCCGGCAACTTATCGGCCAGGATGGAAATAAATACAATGTTATCGATGCCTAAAACGATCTCTAAAAAAGTAAGGGTGACAAGCGAGATCCAGGTTTCGGCCTGGGCGAAAATTTCAAAACTCATAGGGTGCAGGTATTTGTTTCTCTCCAAAAATAACAAAACCCCTGCCGCTTAGGGCAGGGGTTGCAAAAAATATCAATTTAGCTTTCTGTTTTTAGCTTTCCGCCTTTTGCTTTCCGCTCCAACTACTCTACTGTAACAGATTTAGCCAGGTTACGTGGCTGATCAACATTACAGCCACGCATTACCGCTATATGATAAGCCAGTAATTGCAGGGGGATAGTTGCCAGCAGGGGCACAAAGGCCTCATCCGTCTGCGGAATCTCGATCACGTAATCTGCCATACCTTTTACCTCGGTATCGCCTTCGGTAACTATGGCTATTACGTGGCCTTTACGGGCTTTTACTTCCTGGATATTGCTGATTACCTTTTCGTACGATGAATGTTTGGTGGCGATAAATACTACCGGCATCTCATCATCAATGAGGGCGATAGGGCCGTGTTTCATCTCGGCAGCAGGATAGCCTTCGGCATGGATGTATGAGATCTCTTTAAGCTTCAAAGCACCTTCCAAAGCAACCGGGAACGAACTGCCGCGGCCAAGGAATAAACAATTGCTTGAGTCTTTAAACCTTGCAGCAATGTTTTGGATATGATCGTTTGATTTAAGGGCTTCTTTAACCAGATCGGGGATTTCGTTCAACTCAGTAAGGTATTCAACCATTTTGCTTTGGGTGATTTTGCCGCGCTGTTGGGCAATGTAAAATGCAATAAGCGTTAATACGCTTACCTGCGCAGTGAAAGCCTTGGTTGATGCCACACCAATTTCGGGCCCGGCATGGGTATAAACCCCTGCATGGGTTAAACGCGGAATGGATGCGCCAACCACGTTACAGATGCCGAAAATGGTAGCACCTTTTTCCTTGGCCAGTTCGATGGCTGCCATAGTATCGGCAGTTTCGCCCGATTGGGAGATGGCTATCACCAAATCCTTTTCGGTGATGATCGGGTTACGATACCTGAACTCGGAAGCATACTCCACCTCAACCGGTACGCGGGCGTATTCTTCAATCAGGTATTCGCCTACCAGGCCGGCATGCCATGAGGTGCCGCAGGCTACAATAATGATCCTGTCAACGTTTTTCAGCTTCTCGGTATATTCTTTAATGCCGCCAAGCTGCACCTTGCCTTGCTGCGGGTAAATGCGGCCGCGAAGACAATCGCGGATAGATCGGGGCTGCTCATAGATCTCTTTGAGCATAAAATGGTCGTAGCCGCCTTTCTCCAGCATTTCCAGCTTAAGGTCGAGTTCCTGGATATAGGGGATCTGGATGGAGTTGTCGATATTTTTTACCAGCAGGCCTTCGCGTTGTACGTAGGCAATTTCGTTATCGTTTAGGTAGATAACGTTTTTGGTATACTCAACAATAGGCGTAGCATCTGATGCAATAAAATATTCGCCTTTGCCAACGCCGATAACCATGGGGCTTCCTTTGCGCGCGGCAATGAGCAAATCGGGTTCATCGGCACTCATAATCACTATAGCATAAGCGCCTATTACTTTGTTGAGGGCAATGCGCACGGCTTCCTTTAAATCCATGCCGGTTGCCTGCTGAATATCCTCAACCAGATGAATTAAAACCTCGGTATCGGTATCGCTTTTAAACACATGCCCTTTAGCTATAAGCGTTTCTTTAAGGGGGCCATAATTTTCGATGATACCGTTATGGATGATGGTTAACTTCCTGTCGCCCGATGAGTGGGGGTGGGAGTTCCTGTCGCTCGGGGCGCCGTGTGTGGCCCAGCGGGTATGCCCCATGCCTACAGAACCTTTGAGATTAAGCCCCTTTACAAAATTTTCAAGATCATCAACTTTACCGGCTTTTTTATAAACCTTAAGTTCGTAATTCAGTAATGCTACGCCGGCACTGTCATAGCCCCGGTATTCGAGCCGGTGAAGCCCTTTTATAACGATAGGATACGCATCTCTGAACCCTATGTAACCAACAATTCCGCACATAAATATTTAAGTAAAATGTTAAACGCCGCAAAATAAACAGCTATATAACACATAACAGCAATAATTATTTTGATTTTTTGCCGAAAAGCTAAAGTTTTTAAATACTTAAAAAACTATTTTAAAAAGTGCATTTGGCTTAAACAAAAAAATCCCCTAAGCGGGGATTCTTTATATGTATTGTATGATATCTTACTTGCGGATGCGGGTATAGATAATGTTGAGGCGAATGCTGTAAGGGGATGTTTTATCGCTGCCCACCAGTACCGAACGGGCGGCCGTGAGCACCGTAGGACCAACGTCAATACCGGTTGTTGTGTTAATTAAAGTGGTATCAACCGGGGCTATGAAAGTACCGTAATCAACCGTTTTTTTACTGATCAAATCCTGTACGTAGGCCGTAACCAGGAAGTGGTATTCTTTTTTGGTACGATCATACCTGCCGCCGAACAAACTTGTTTGCGAACGAGGATCGTTGCCGTTTGCATCCTGAATAAGGGCGCGTTGCTTAGCCAGATCAAGCTTATACATGGTTAGCTTGGGCAGCGGCGCATAAGGCACACCCGAGCCTGCTTTTGGCGTAATTACAATTTCGGCACGGTTTAATACAATGGCCGAGTCGGCAAGTTTTTCCAGGCCGGGGAAGCTTACTTTAGCCCTTAAGCCTGCAAGACCCTGCATGTAGATTGTATTTTGCGATACCCCTGGGTTGGTAAGCGAAGCCTTTAATTGCGTTTCGACCGGTGTGCCTTCATAATTATGTTTAACCTCGGCGGCGCGGTTAAAAAATGGTAAGGACACGGAAGCAGTATCCGTGGTTGAATTATTAACCACTTTATAAAAAATATCGATGCTTGATGAGGTCAGGTTTAGCTGAATCACACCACCTGCATCGCTGGCCTGCGCCCTGTCTAACTTAAGATACACGCCTTTAAACGAATTTTGGAAAGCCGTAACTGACGAAAGTTCATTACCCGGCGCATTGAATAAATGGTTGTAGATAAAAGCCTTGCTGATCGGCACGCGCAACTGGGGCGGTACACGCTGGATGGTATCTACCGTATCGGTACGGATACGGGCAATGGTGATACTATCATGTGTACGTGCGGTAAAGTTTTTTGTACCCAGCAACTGGCCCAAATCCGGATCCCAGTGGTTGTTGCTGTAGTAGGTTTTGCTTTCTACTTTATTCTGGAGCTGGTAAGCGCTTATTTTATAACGAGAGGCCAGCGAATCGCCGTAAAAACCATCGGCATACCTTAGCACCAATACAGCCGAGTCGATTGATAAAGTACCTGCCGGTACAGTATAAGCGGCGTTGTTTGGCAGGTTTACACCAATAGCCACAAACGATTGGGTGGTACCAAAAACCGGATCGACAAAGTTGGCAAGCGGAGTTTTACTAAGCCCCGATGTTGCAGCAGTATCCTCGGCAACAGTGTTGACAATAACGTTGGTATCCACTATCAGGTTGCCGCTGATCTCGTTTTGATCATTTACACCTAATCCAATGCCATCCTGACGTTTACAACCATTCAAAATAAAAAGACTTATTAACAGGGTCAATAAGTCTAATCGGAAAAATTTCATATATAATATTAAGTATTATGCAACATGCACCAATTCGTCGTTGGTAATTTCGTCGTAAAAATTGTAATAATTTTCGAAATCTGAAGTAGATTCAAATTCCAAAACCGATTTATTGCTGTTTTTAACATTATTTAACACATCCGCGTCGATATTGGCGTCGCCTAAAACAATGCCGTCCGAGTAGTGGATGGCACCGGCATAAAGTGCCGGGATTGAGCCGTTTCCGTAAGGCTCAACGTGTTTTTCGGTCATGTTGCTCATCACCGCTTTGTTGGCAAAGGCGGCACCCATATTGTCTTTTAAATCATTTTCATAAATCGAGTAAACAATTTTTGAATGTTTAAAAGTAGGGTCGTCTTTGTAGCTGGTTTTAAGATACGCAGGCACCAGGGCGCTCATCCAGCCATGGCAGTGGATGATATCCGGAGCCCAGCCTAACTTTTTAACGGTTTCGAGTGCGCCCTTGCAAAAGAAGATCATGCGCTCATCGTTATCGGCGTAAAATTTGCCATCTTTATCGGCAAATACGTGTTTACGCTGAAAATATTCTTCATTATCTAAAAAATACACCTGCATACGCGCCGCCGGGATAGATGCTACCTTGATGATGAGCGGATTATCGTTATCATCAATAATGATGTTCATACCCGATAACCGGATCACCTCATGAAGACGGTTCCTGCGCTCGTTGATATTACCGAAACGCGGCATAAGGATACGAATCTCGTAACCTTTATCCTGCATGGCCTGCGGGAGTTGGCGTGTTATTTCAGCAATTTTTGTGAGTTCGAGAAAAGGAGACATTTCATGAGTTACAAACAGAAGCTTAGATTTACCCATCACTAAATCAGTATTTAAAATGTAAAGAAGTTCAAAAAATTTGAGTTTGCAAATATAACTAATATTATATAAACTGGCAACCGATTATGCAAGTTAGTTTTGGTTATTTTTAAGTAATTGTACACCTTTGCCAGATTTTGTAATCCCTGTTACATTGAAAATATTCGCCACCAAAAAAGAGATAACAGATTACTTTAACCGTAAACCGGTAAAGGTAATTGGCTTTGTACCCACCATGGGCGCACTACATAAAGGGCACCTTGGTTTAATTGAACTGGCCAAACAGCAAAGCACCCAGGTAGTGTGCAGCATATTTGTAAACCCCACCCAGTTTAATGATCCCAAAGACCTGGAAAAATACCCCCGCCCCATAGCCGACGATATCCGCCGCCTGGAAGAAGTTAACTGCGATATTCTGTTTAACCCCCAGGTTACCGAGATGTATGATGATAATGAGAAATGGCATTTTAATATGGGCGACCTGGAGCACCTGCTTGAAGGTAAATTCAGGCCGGGGCATTACCAGGGTGTTACGCAGGTAGTGTATAAACTGTTTAATATTGTTAAGCCCGATGTGGCTTTTTTTGGGCAGAAGGATTACCAGCAGTTTATGGTGATCAGTAAAATGGTTGAAAAACTGAACCTGCCCGTTAAACTGGTGATGTGCCCCATTGAGCGTGAGCCGGATGGGCTGGCCATGAGCTCGAGAAATATTCATTTAACGGCTTATGACCGCGAACATTCGCTTGTTTTATCAAAAACTTTAAATTGGGTTAAAGATAATTTCGACAAAACAAAAATAACCGAACTACAGGAGCAGGCTGCCCAAACAATTTCGGCCGAGCCCGGCGTTGAACTGGAATATTTTGAAATTGCCGATGGTAAAACCCTTCACCCGGCAACCGGTGCTTCGGAAAGTTTTGTGGCGCTTGTTGCCGCCCGCGTAGGTAAAACAAGATTGATAGATAACGTGTTGCTTTAATTAGAGGAGCATATGGTTCATGGATCATAGTTGATAGTTCATGGTTTTTTTGCAAGCGAGCAGATAGGTTGTAGTCAAGAAAATGCTATAAACTATTTACAATCAGCTAACAAATACTATGAACTATCAACTATGAACCATGAACTAATAATTCCTAACTTTGCGCCATGATAATTGAAGTATTAAAGTCCAAAATTCACCGGGTTAAGGTAACTCAGGCCGAGTTGAACTATGTGGGCAGTATCACTATTGATGAAGACCTGATTGAGGCGGCCAATATCATCCCCAACGAAAAGGTACAGATAGTGAATAATAATAATGGTGCACGCTTTGAAACCTATGTTATTAAAGGCGAGCGCGGCACAGGTACAGTTTGCCTTAACGGCGCTACCGCCCGCCTGGCACAGGTTGGCGATATTGTGATCATCATGTCGTACGCGTACATGGAGGTTGACGAAGCCCGCAACTACGAGCCTATTTTAATTTTCCCCGATTCGGATAACAAACTGATTAAGTAAATTATCCTTTCAAAACTCCCCGGTGATATCAATTAGCCGGGGTTGAACCTATCCCCAGCGATACTTTCAGGCTTACGTCGGTATCTGCCGCTTTACGCAGGCGATAAACCATCCTGATGCGCACGCCCGGCTGGCGTACCAAAGCATCCAGGAAATGCGAATTATCAATATCAAGTGTTATGCTGTTTCCCGAGTTTGCCGCAATGTCTTTACGGATAGCCACCATCACTTCGTCGCTTCCATCGTTTTTGGCCATATAAACCCGTAACGAGGCTATATTGCCGATGTTATAGTCGGACGGATCGCTGGATTGCAGTTTGGCCGATACTATACGCACTTCGCTGATGCGGCTGGCGTTATTGCCGTCTTTGGTAAAGTCCTGGTCGAAGCTATTGCCCGTACTGATGGCCGTTTGCGCTTCATCAACTCTGGCTGAATGCGGTATAACAATGTTGGCCGTGTATGGAAAAGTTCCCTTAACAACAGATTGCAGCATGGCGCAGCTGCCGAAAAACAAAAGAGCCGCCAATAATAGAACAACGGGCTTCCTCATCATAGTTCTTTAAAAATAGGTACTTGCGCGTTAACGCAGGCACAGGTTAAATTGGAATTGTACAGCAGCTGCCGTATGTAAATATAATTACATTTTACAGAAATATTAAGGCAATTGTTTTACAAAAAAAGCGCCCTGAATGTTAAAAAAAACGAGGCACGGCGGAGTCAATATTAAATCTGAAAAAAAACATAAATCGTGTTTGTTAAAACTCTATCTTTGCACCCCGACGCTGAGGTCGGGATTTCCTGGCTATCAGCGCATAGGTATAACAGTTTATCGTCATGATTGACAATGGACTTTTGACTTGGAACTTTTTAAAAATAAAAGCCCTATGCCCAAAGACACCTCCATCAAATCCGTCCTGATTATCGGTTCAGGTCCAATCATTATCGGCCAGGCATGCGAATTTGATTATTCCGGCTCTCAAGCCGCTCTCTCGCTAAAAGAAGAAGGCATTTCAGTTTCTATCATCAACAGCAATCCGGCAACTATCATGACGGATAAGGTGATTAGCGACCACGTGTACCTTTTGCCGCTAACCTGCGAAAGCATTGAGAAAATTTTAAGCGAACAACAGATCGACGCCGTTTTGCCTACCATGGGTGGCCAAACAGCGCTTAACCTGTGTATCGAAGCTTCAGAGCGCGGCATATGGGAAAAGTATGGCGTTAAAGTTATCGGTGTTGATATCGCCGCCATCGAAAAAACTGAAAACCGCGAGGCTTTCCGCCAGCTGATGGTTGACATTGGTGTTGGCGTTGCCAAATCAAAAATTGCCAACTCATTTCTGGAAGGTAAAGAAGGCGCCCAGGAGATCGGCTTTCCGCTGGTAATTCGCCCAAGCTACACACTTGGTGGTAAAGGTGCAGGCTTTGTACACCGTAAAGAAGATTTTGACGCAGCGCTTAACCGTGGCTTGCAGGCTTCACCAACCCACGAGGTATTGGTTGAGCAGGCTGTATTAGGCTGGAAAGAATACGAGCTGGAATTGTTGCGCGATAGCAACGATAACGTGATCATCATCTGTTCGATAGAAAACTTCGACCCGATGGGCATCCACACCGGCGATTCGATCACCGTGGCTCCGGCCATGACCCTGAGCGACCGCTGCTACCAGGAAATGCGTAACCAGGCCATCAAAATGATGCGTGCCATTGGTAACTTCGCGGGTGGCTGTAACGTACAGTTTTCGGTAAACCCGGCCGATGAATCGATCATCGCTATCGAGATTAACCCACGTGTATCACGCTCATCAGCCCTGGCATCAAAAGCTACCGGCTACCCGATTGCTAAAATTGCCGCTAAACTGGCTATAGGTTATAACCTTGACGAAATTGAAAACCAGATCACCAAAACCACTTCGGCTTATTTTGAGCCTACGCTGGATTACGTGATCGTTAAAATACCGCGCTGGAACTTTGATAAATTTAAAGGTGCCAACAAAGAGTTAGGCCTGCAAATGAAATCGGTAGGTGAAGTAATGGGCATTGGCCGCAGCTTTACCGAGGCTTTACAGAAAGCCTGCCAGAGTCTGGAGATCGGCCGTGCCGGTTTAGGTGCGGATGGCCGCCAGAGCCGTAACCTTGAAGAGATTATGGCCAGTTTGGAGCATCCAAGCTGGGATAGGTTGTTCCACATTTATGATGCCCTGAGCCTTGGTGTACCAATCGAATCGGTACGTAAAGCAACCAAGATCGACCGCTGGTTCCTGAACCAGATCCAGGACCTGGTTAATATGGAAACAGAACTTCGCCGCTACTCGCTGAACAATGTTCCCGAAGAGTTCCTGTTCCAACTAAAGCAAAAAGGTTTCTCGGACGTGCAGATAGCCCATATTTTGGGTAACGTAACCGAAGAGGACGTTTATCAGCGCCGCAAAGCCCTGGGCATGCGCCGTGTTTACAAAATGGTTGATACCTGCGCTGCAGAGTTCCCGGCCAAAACCCCTTACTACTACTCGAGCTATGAAGGCGAAAACGAATCGGTAGCGTCTGACCGGAAGAAGATCATTGTATTAGGTTCAGGCCCTAACCGTATTGGCCAGGGTATTGAGTTTGATTACAGCTGTGTTCACGGCTTATTGGCCGCTAAAGAAGCCGGTTATGAGGCTATCATGGTTAACTGTAACCCTGAAACCGTATCAACCGACTTTAACATGGCCGATAAACTATACTTTGAGCCGGTTTACTGGGAGCATGTTCGCGAGATCATCGAGCTTGAAAAACCTTACGGTGTAATTGTACAGCTGGGTGGCCAAACTGCCCTCAAAATGGCCGAGAAAATGCACGAGCACGGCATTCGCATCATTGGTACATCATTCAATGATATGGACATTGCCGAAGACCGCGGCCGTTTCTCAGACCTGCTGAAAGATCTTGATATCCCATATCCAAAATACGGTGTTGCCGAAAGTGCTGAAGAAGCCCTTGAAGTGGCCCACAAAGTTGGTTATCCTGTGCTGGTACGCCCAAGCTACGTATTAGGCGGCCAGGGCATGAGCATTGTAATTAACGATGAAGACCTGGAAAAAGCCGTAGTGAGCTTACTGCGCAATCTGCCGGGCAACCGCGTACTGATCGACCACTTCCTTGACCGTGCTGCCGAAGCCGAGTCTGACTCGATAAGCGATGGCGAGGATACCCACATTGTTGGTATGATGGAGCACATTGAGCCTGCCGGCATCCACTCGGGCGACTCGTATGCTGTGCTGCCTCCGTTCGATTTTTCGGATGTGGTTATCCAGCAAATAGAAGAATATACAAAAAAGATAGCTAAAGCACTTAACGTACGCGGCCTGCTCAACATCCAGTTTGCGGTTAAGGATGATAAGGTTTACGTAATTGAGGCTAACCCACGTGCTTCGCGTACGGTACCTTTCATCGCCAAAGCTTATGATGTGCCTTACATCAACATAGCTACCAAAGTAATGCTTGAGGCCGCTAAACTGAGCGACTTTACCATCGAGCGTAAACTTTGGGGTTATGCTATTAAAGAACCGGTATTCTCTTTCGATAAGTTTCCTGAAGTTACCAAGGAGCTTGGCCCTGAAATGAAATCGACAGGAGAAGCTATCCGCTTCATTCCAAACCTGCAGGATCCATACTTCAGGCACCTGTACAAAGAGAAATCGATGTATTTAAGCAGATAATTTAAAACATTAAATTACGGTCTTTTGTAGTTTGATTAAATAACGTGAACCTGCAACCCTAATTGCAGGCTCACTATTGTTGTATTTAGTTACTATAGATTGAAAATTAAATCGGCTAATAACCAGGAAATCAACCTCAGAAGTGTTGATCCTGATGATATGGATGATGTTTTAATCAAAATTGAAAAATCGTTCAATATCAGTTTAAACGACGCATCAGAAAACGATGTACAAAACTTTGGCAAGCTTTGCGACGTTGTTCTTGAAAAAGTTAAAAAAACAAATGACGGCTGTACCACGCAGCAGGCATTTTACAAACTCCGTAATGCTATTCATGCCTCCGCAGGTCATGATAATGACATCATCAAACCGCAAACCAGGTTAACCGATCTTTTTCCGCGCAATAGCCGTATTGAAGCTGTGGCTGCTATTGAAGAAGAGATGGGCTTTGAGATCCAGTTGCTAAAACCCAAACAGTGGATAGTGAATGCATTTTCGATGTTGCTGGTGGTAAGTTTTGTTTTAGCCTTTTATTACCTGGCTATCGGTATCGGTGGGATGATTATTGCCTCTTTAGGTTTGCAGTTGGCCGGGCGTTTTGGCAAAGAGATGCACATTAAAACCGTGGGTGACCTGGCCGAAAAGATAGCACGCGAACATTACCTGAAATGTCGACGCGATGCGTCTACAGTAAACAAAAACGAAGTTTCTGAAAAATTAAGGCAGCTAATAGTGGCTAATACCGCGGTATAAACTATAACACTATTATAAGTATAAAGCCATCTCACATTAGGGATGGCTTTGTATTTGCCGGCTATTTATCAACCATTAATCCTTTCACCTCGAAGGTAACCACCCGCTTAGGATCAGTTTTAACTTTGTGCTGCTTTTTACCGGTGACTGTATCACCCGCTAAATGCTGCATGTCATCGGCAATAAATTGTTTAGCAGCTATACCCGAAATAATTACCGTACGCCCTGCCAACGCTTTAGGGATGCTAATTCCTGCATTATAAAAATGAGCCGATATAATTCGCCCATTGCCTGCATCCATTTCAAACCAACCGCCTTTTTCCTGCGTCACGCTAATCACTTTGCCTTCAATGGCTGTGGTAATGCGGGTTTTCTTTCCCATAAAATCTTCCAGTTTGGAGGCTTGCATCATTACCATGGTATCAGGCTTTTGCCCGTAAACCATTCCATGGGGTAGCGGCGTGTGCTTCTGGGCTTGTACAACTACCGAAAACAGCACCAATATGATGAAAGGCATTAACTTTTTCATATAAAAGATAACAGGCAGGCCGTAAAAAGGTTGGCCGGAAACACGCGGTTGCCAACGTATTTTGCTTATCTGTCGATAATTGTTGTAATAAGTATGTTAATAATTGTTAAAATGTTACTTTCGGGCAATTTGCTACGTACTGATCATTAATTTTGCATACGTACTTTATATAATTTTTTAAACTGACTCGTGAAAAAAAGCTTTACTAAAACAACTTTGTTTGTCGCCCTTTTATCTGTTGCCGTATTAGCAGGTGCAGGTTGCGGTAAAAAAGGTACCGTTACCCCGGTTGAATTGCCCGATTTAACTACCATGGATGTGGTAGTACCCGCTACTGACGGCACTATAGCCTACACCGGGGGATTATTTAACGCACAAACTGATGTAAGCCTTAGCGCTTATGGTATTTGCTATAGCTCAACCAATCAAACGCCTACTATTTCGGATACCAAAACCCAGGATACAGTTTTGCAGCTGGCTTATTTAACCAAGTTAAAAGGCCTTACCGCTAAAACAACTTATTATGCACGTGCTTATGCTACTAACAGCGCAGGTACGGGCTATGGTAAAGTTATCCAGTTTACCACCGGCGATGGTACAGCAACTGCAGGAGGCACGGTTAGCACGCTGGCCGGAAGCGTTGAGGGCTTTATTGATGGTATGGGCAGTGCTGCCGCATTTGCCGAGCCGCAGGGATTGTGTTTGGGTAAAGATGGGAATATTTATGTAGCTGATTCATTCAATAGTTCGATACGCATGGTTACAACCGCCGGCGATGTAACAACCTATGCGGGCACACGTAGCATAGGATACGTTGATGGCTCGCTGACAGACGCAAGGTTTTATGCTTTGCAGGGCCTTGTAACCGATGCTACAGGCAACATGTATGTAGCTGATTATGGTAATAATAACATCCGTAAAATTACCCCTGCCGGTGTTGTAAGCACTTTTGCAGGCAGTGGCGACGCGGGTTATACTGATGGCACAGGTACAAAAGCAACTTTTAATAACCCACGTGCTTTGGCTATTGATGCCACCGGGAATATATTTGTGGCCGATCAGGGTAATAACCTCATCCGTAAAATTACTCCTGCCGGTGTGGTTACCACATTTGCAGGCAGCCGCGGGGCAAGCTATCTTGATAATGCCACTGCCACCAGCGCTACTTTTAACAAACCTAATGGTATAGCCATTGATGGTGCAGGCAATATTTATGTAGCCGAGGCTAATAACCACGCTATCCGTAAAATTACAGCGGCAGGTGTAGTAACTACATTTGCCGGCGGCAATAAGCGTATTGCCTTTGTAGGTTCGCCATCGGCCATTACTTTTGATGCCTCGGGCAATCTTTTTATAGCCGACCAGGACGGACGTATATTGGAAATAACAAAAGATAAGGCTTTAAAAGTGATTGCAGGCAAAGCCGGAGTTGCCGGTTATGCTGAAGGGGTAGGTGATGCCGCGCAGTTTAATTCGCCGCAAGGTATAGCGGTGGATGCTGCCAAAAACGTTTATGTTAGTGATTATACCAATAACCGTGTGCGTAAGATAGTTTTACCGTAACCCGGTTTAAGCACAGATAAAAAGCCCCATAGCAATCAACATAGCTATGGGGCTTTTTTATTTAGAAGATACGTTCAACTTATGTGTCATTTCCCCGGGGGTGAACAAAATGGGATGACATACATTAGTTTATATAACGCTATCCAAACAACAAACTAAACACCTCTTCGATAGTGCTAACTATTTTGATGTCGATATCATAGCGCGAAAGATCCATCCGCTTTTTATCCTGCCCGCTGGCAGGGAGATTGTATTTGGAGATGTAGATCTGGTTAAAGCCGAGTTTCTGCGCCTCGGCAATGCGCTGCTCCACACGGTTCACAGCTCTTATTTCGCCCGAAAGGCCAAGTTCGCCCGCGAAGCAGGTTTTAAAAGGAATGGGCATATCCTCGTGCGAGGATATGATGGCAGCAGCCAGGCCAAGATCAATAGCCGGATCTTCCACCCGGATGCCACCCGTGATGTTCAGGAATACATCTTTAACTCCCAGCCTGAAACCGCAGCGTTTTTCAAGCACGGCCAGCAGCATACTCATGCGTTTGGTATCAAAGCCTGTAGCTGTACGCTGTGGAGTTCCATAAGGAGATGCGCTTACCAGTGCCTGGGTTTCTATCAGCATGGGGCGCATACCCTCTAAAGTAGCCGAAATGGTAACGCCGCTTAAAGGCGTATCACGGTGCGAGAGCAGGATCTCGGATGGGTTGGAAACTTCACGCAGTCCCTCCCCCATCATTTCATAAATACCCAGTTCGGATGCCGAACCGAAACGGTTTTTAATGGTGCGCAAAATGCGGTAAACGTGGTGCCTGTCGCCTTCAAACTGCAAAACGGTATCAACCATATGCTCCAGTATTTTGGGGCCGGCTATCATGCCGTCTTTGGTAATATGGCCTATCAAAAATACCGGCGTTGAAGTTTCTTTGGCAAAGCGTAGTAATTCAGCAGTACACTCCCTAACCTGCGATACGCTGCCCGGTGTTGACTCGATATGGGAAGAGTGCAGGGTTTGGATAGAATCAATTACTACTATATCCGGCTCGAGTGCTTCTATTTGTTTAAAAATATTTTGGGTTGATGTTTCGGTAAGTATATATGCCGACTCGCCAATGGCTTCTCCCTTTGGCGGGCGGGCCGCTAACCTTTCTGCCCTCATTTTAATCTGCCTGTCGCTTTCTTCGCCCGATACATACAGCACTTTTTGGTGCGGCATATTTAAAGCGAGCTGCAGCATCAATGTTGATTTACCAATGCCTGGCTCCCCGCCAATCAGCACCAACGATCCCGGTACAATACCGCCACCTAATACACGGTTAAACTCTTTATCGGGCGTGGGGATGCGGTGTTCTTCGGTATAAGTGATATCAGCCACCTGTACCGGCTTATTGGCCCGCTGCTGGCTGGTTGAGGCCGGTTTCCAGGCAGGTACCGAATTGCCGCCTTTTTCAATCACCTCCTCAACAAAAGTATTCCATTGCTGGCATGAAGGGCATTTACCTAACCATTTGGGCGATTCGAAGCCGCAGCTTTGGCAGAAATAAGCGATTTTGGATTTGGCCATGATTTTTGGATGTGCAGATTACAGATGTGCAAATATGCAGATTATTTTGATTTTTACTAAATTAATTAGCAAAATCAATTTGATAGATAATGTGTGGATTACTTTATTATTTTTATAATACCGGCGGCAACGTTGATGGAGTATCTCGTAATTACTACAGATTGGATTAAAAACATTTATGGGAGCAAGACTTAAAGTATTCGATCTTGATGATTACCTGCTTGAATGGGATTTTGGCACATACGCCTTAATGATGTATATGCAAAGAAAATCGACGCGACAAAAACCAGGAAACTGCTTGATGCAACAACTTCAGAATATTATTATAGACTTAAGAGACAACTTCCGGTTGAAACCTTGGTATATGACGATTGGGAGATACATTTTGATCCAACAGATCTCAATGAGGTGATAATGTTTATTGAAAATGATTTGATTCCCACATTAGAATCAGACGAAATAGATTTAATGGAACAGTATGGAGGATGGGATAATTTTATAACATTATTTAAAAATGATCGGGACTTCTTATCCTCTGCCATGTCGATTTGTGAGGATGAAAATTATTTTGATTACCCTCCAATCATTGCGCGCTATCTGGGCGATTTCAGAGACCTAATAAAATATGCATTGTCGGTAAACCGGCTGTATGAGGTTTATGTCGATTAAAACCATCCTAAATAAACCAACCCCAAACATGAATATTTTTCAGAAAATTTTAGGGACAGTTTTCCCTCCATATAAGTTCAGCGTTTTGCGTAAGGAGCGAAGCAAGCTGTTCGCGGCAATCATTTCTGCGCTGCCTAACCAATTTTCGGAAATCAAAATCCAAACACTTTCCGGGCGGCTTTATACCCTTGATGATTGGAAGTTGTTCCCCGACTTTAAATTTGTTTCGATGGGTTATGGAGGCGATGTAGTTTTTCAATACCAAAAGCGTGGGCAAAACTTTAAGATCTCTGGCCTGCAGATATTTTCAAAACGAAACGACCGTTTTGAAGACGTTGAAATCCTGATACAAGACAACCTTGTTAGTGGTTTGAAAATTACCTGCTCTGAGTATCAGCTAAACGAATTTGATTTAGGCAAGATCAAACCTGATCATGTTTTCAAAACAAGCTTCGAATTCCCTCCAGGCGATATCGACTTATTTTACGAAAAACTGGATGGAGATATCAAGCAAATGCTTAACTCCAACAATCTTGCCGAAATTGATTTCAATAACCGCATTTACTACTCATTTTATGATCTTGAGGATGGCAACTATTTAGCAGTTGATAAGAACCTGAATGTTTATTCGCTGGTTCATGACGCTAAGCCTATGGCAAAAAAACTGAAAAACACATTCACCGAAATTTTGAGCGATTTACAAAGCAACAAATTTGACGTTGAAAGACATCTTATTGAGAGGTATAACAGCGGAAAATAGTGCCGGAAACAACAATCAGTATAGTTGGTAGTTGCCGCCAGTTAGAGATTTTTAAAGTTAATTAGGCCTATTATACACCAGATTATTGTAGTTTTATCATACTATGAAAGCCTTATCGAGTCTCCTGTTTTTGTTATTACTGGTACCTCAATCTAAAACAAACGCCCAGGTTAAGCCGGACTCTGTACTCGAGTCAAAAATATTACGTCTTATATTAAATCTCGCCGAAGTTAAACGCGCCAATGCCTATGTGGTTAAACACAGCCATAATAAACGCCACTTATATGATCTTATTTATGAACGACCGAAAAAAAAAGGAGATGATTATTGGGTAAAAGTATGCACAGATGACAGGTATATGTTGGTTACTAATTTTAACTTTTTTGTTAATAGCAAAACGTTGGCTATCCGTTATATGGATGTGGTGGCTGGAGATGATCTTCCGTTAGAAGTATTGAGAAAGAATAAAAAGCGGCATAAGGTTTTAGAATATAACTAATGCGTACATGAGCGATATCGATAACATAGATTTTATATTAACGGGTGAGAGCTTTGCCGGTATTAAATTAAATGATCCACTTGAAAAAGTATTTGCCCTGTTAGGTGACGAGGAGGAAAAAGTTGGAGTTGAACGATATGGGTTTTTACATTTTGAACAAGGGATAAGAATTGGTTATTTGGATAATACTGTTGATGAATTGAGCATTCTATTTACTCCGAAGGCAAAGTTTTCCTATTTAGTGAGAAATAGCCTGAACGAAGAAATCGCGATAAATGGAAAAACGCAACTACATGAGTTTATCTACCTGTTAAAAACCAAAAGAATAAAATGGAGGTGTATTGACGATAAAAATATGTCGGATTTGATGTTAGAGATGAATGGGCAGGTTTTAGCATGTTTTGACTTGTATACAGGCTATCTGAATAAAATTTTTATTGGCAGAAAATGACTAATCGACAGGGCGAGCTCTCTAAACAAAAAAAGAGCAGATGCTCATCCAGACACCTGCTCTTTTAAATTTCTTTAATGTTGTGCTATTTTCAAACAGTTGCACTTCTGAAGGTTTTACAGTTTAATTTCTTCGTCTTTTGATGAGAAGAAATGGAACTCTGTGATTTGGTAGGATGGGTTACTTTTAACCTTTATCCACTGTCCGTATTTAACAAACCACTTCATTTGGCGGTTGTAGATGCCTTTTTTAATGTAGGCTTCAATGTACGGGTGTACACACAGGGTTATGCCCTTTTCGTTTTGCTCGGTTAGGATGTAATTGAAATTGTTTTCAATATCGTCCATCAGCAAAATGGTTGGCCTGATAGTGCCGGTACCGTTGCAGGTTGGGCAAACCTCGCTGGTTACAATGTTCATTTCGGGCCTTACACGCTGACGGGTGATTTGCACCAGCCCAAATTTGCTTGGAGGCAAAATGGTGTGCTTGGCACGGTCGTACTGCATTTCGGCGCGCAGAAAATCAAAAAGCTCTTTGCGGTTTTGCGGTTTGTGCATATCGATAAAATCTATCACCACAATGCCGCCCATATCGCGCAGGCGCAGTTGCCTTGCAATTTCTTTAGCAGCTTCCTTGTTTACCTGGTAAGCGTTCTCTTCCTGGTTTTCTTTGCTGGCCGTGCGGTTACCGCTGTTTACGTCGATAACGTGCAGGGCTTCGGTATGTTCAATTACCAGGTAAGCGCCACCGGCAAGGTTAACTGTTTTGCCAAAGGCCCCTTTAATTTGTTTTTCGATACCGAAGTGATCAAATATCGGCTCCTTATGCTTGTGCATGCGGACGATATTTTCCATATCGGGCGAAATTTCATGAATATATGAACGAATTTCTTCGAACATACCATTATCATTGGTGTAAATGTGCTGAAAATCGGGGTTCAAAATATCCCTCAGGATAGTTGATGTACGCCCAATTTCGCCTAAAACTTTTTTAGATGGCTCAACTGATGGCAGTTTGGTTATAAACTGCTCCCATTTCGAGATCAGATCAAGCAGATCTTTTTGTAGTTCTTCAACACCTTTACCCTCTGATACTGTACGGATGATAACGCCAAAATGCTTTGGCTTAATGCTTTCAACAACCTTACGGAGGCGGTTACGCTCGGTATTGCTTTTTATTTTTTTCGAAATCGAAATCGCTTCCGAAAAAGGTACTAAAACAACATATCGGCCTGCGATAGACAGGTCGGAACTTAAGCGTGGCCCCTTGGTTGATATGGGTTCTTTAGCTATCTGTACCGGGATAAGCTGATTTTTGGTTAATATCTCAGAGATTTTTCCTCCCTTATTGATATCGGCCTCCAACTTAAACCCATCCAATAGCTTTGATTGATATCCCCCGCTACGTACTTGTTTGGTAAGCTTTAACAGGCTTTGCACCTGCGGCCCCAGATCAAGATAATGCAAAAAGGCATCCTTCTCATAACCAACATCCACAAAGGCAGCGTTAAGGCTGGGCATAATTTTTTTTATGCGGCCCAGGTAAATATCACCAACAGTATAGTTGTTGGTAACCTGCTCTTTATGAAGTTCTACGAGTTGTTTATCCTGTAGTAATGCAATAGTAGCTCCGTTAGGGGATGAATCGATAATTAATTCCTTTATCAATTGCTACTCCATTTTAACGGCAAATACCGTAAGTTAATATTGGGATAAAAACGCTAATAATAAAAAGTACCCGCCCCGTATTGAGGCAGGTAAAAACCACGTTGGTTAAACGGGCTTATTTCTTTTTATGTCTGTTTTTTCTTAAACGTTTTTTACGTTTGTGGGTAGCCATTTTGTGTCTTTTACGTTTTTTACCGCTCGGCATAATAATAATTTTTAAATGTGTGTTAATTATTTAATTCCTTTATAAATCCATCAATGCGCTGACTGAATACAGGGTCAGGCATCATGTCCTTGCACTTTTGGTAAGCTTCAATAGCTTCCTTTTTCATGCCAAGTTGCTTGTAACTTTCGGCCAGGTAAAACGTTGGCTCAAGTTTCTCTTTTCTGTCAAGCGTAAGCAAGGTTTTAAACCTGCCAACCGCTTTTTCATACTGGCCCGATTTCATGGCAAACATACCCAAGTTAAGGTTAGCGTTCCAGTTGTTCGGGTCTTTTTTTACCACCTCAAGCAAAAGCGCGATGCCTTGCATGGGGCCTGCTGCACCGTTTACGTAAGCTATACCTAAGCCTGTTTTACCTTCAAGGCTTTCGGGTTGCTGCTTTAAAACATTTTGAAATGCTTCGGCGGCGTTGCTTACAAAAGCGGGCTGCAATAAAGTATCCTGTGTTAGTTTATATGCATCATTAAAACGGTTACCTGCGTTTACCCAGTCCTGTACTTTGTTTTGCTCGCGGGCAGCAGCCTGATAGTAAAACGCGGCGGGTGCAGGTTGGTTAACATCGTCCCACTGTTTGGCAAGTTCCCTTTGCAGGGTTACCTCGTCGGTTCCGGATGCTTTTTTTAACTGGCCTTCAAGGTCGTTGATCTTAGCTGAAAGCGCGCCCCCAATAGCGGCTTTGGCAGGTTCAGATACCATATCAACGGTAACATTGGCGGCGGGCTTTTTAGCGCCTGCTTCGGCAGTCATAGCCGGTTTGCCTTTTTTATCGTCTTTTGGTTTAACCAAGCCTTTAACAGGCAGAAAATACAAATAGCCCATAATAACAACTACGGCTGCACTAACTGCTATTTGTTTTTTATTCATGATGGCGTATAATTATTTTTTGCTGGTTTTGTTACCTGATTTCACTTTCTCAACAAAAGTTTTAGCTGGTTTAAAGCTTGGTACAAAATGCTCAGGGATAATGATGGCAGTGTTTTTTGAAATGTTACGGGCTGTTTTTTTAGCACGTTTTTTAACCACAAAGCTACCGAATCCTCTTACATAAACGTTTTCGCCGCCAACCATCGAGCTTTTAACCACTTTGAAAAACGCCTCAACAGTTTCTTGCACGTCTACTTTCTCTATACCTGTCTTTGATGAGATTTCAGTTATAATTTCTGCCTTAGTCATATCTTATTTACTTAAATTTATTTTATAAATACTTAACTGTTTTGGGGTTGCAAAAGTATTGCTTTATCCGTTAACAGCGAAATATTTATCCGATTTTTTTTGTTCAGCCCTTAAAACCTACATTATCGTTACAATTTTGAGTATGAGAGCCTTATAAATGATTGGTGAAGTGCCCGTTTTGTGATAAGTTTTTGAAGGTAGAAATGTACTGTTTTACACTAAGTGAGGCGGCAGAAAGGAGGCCGCGGTCTACCTGCCTGCGGGCTATTTACTCACCCCGGCTACGCTTCGCTGGCCGACCCTCTCTACAGCAGGCTGTAAAGAGGGTTAGAAAAATAAAACTAAAAACCCCTTCTTTGCGCGCAGCGTAGAGAAGGGTAACGAGCGCAGCGATGTCGGGATGAGTAACCTCTGCGACCGGTTTATCCCCCCTGTGTTTGTTTTTACCCCAATCAATCCCCCAACACATCCTTACATTTACACCGATGAATTTTGCCGACGAAATAGTACAATGGTACTTAATCAATAAACGCGACCTGCCCTGGCGCAATACAACCGATGCCTACACCATCTGGCTATCAGAAGTGATACTGCAGCAAACCCGTGTTGAACAGGGGATGCCTTATTTTTACCGCTTCCTGGAGAAATACCCCGATGTAAGCAGTTTTGCTGCCGCCCACGAAGACGAGATTTTGAAACTATGGCAAGGCCTGGGCTACTACTCGCGCGGGCGCAACATGCTTAAAACGGCACGGCTGGTGCAGGAAACTTATAGCGGTCGTTTCCCCGATAGTTATAATGAGCTGATCAAATTAAAAGGCATTGGTGAATATACTGCCGCTGCAATCTCTTCATTTGCCGCCAACGAAGCAAAAGCAGTGGTAGACGGGAACGTTTACCGGGTGCTGGCCCGTTACTTCGGTATCTATGAGCCCATAAACTCCACCCAGGGAAAAAAAACATTTCAAAAGCTTGCAGATGATTTTCTTAATAAGAAAATGCCGGGATTGCATAACCAGGCAATGATGGAGTTTGGCGCGATGCTTTGCAAACCCAAAAATCCGGCCTGCAATGTTTGCCCGGTACGCCCCGGTTGCGAGGCTTTTAAAACCGGTGCCGTAGCGACCTTACCGGTTAAGCTAAAAACCGTAAAAATACGCGAACGCTTTTTCAATTACTTTTTGATAACTGATGGCGATACCGTTTTAATGAACAAAAGGGGCGAAAACGATATATGGGCCAATATGTTCGACTTGCCGATGATAGAAACCGGCTCAATTTTACCCTTAGAAGAGTTATTAAAACAACCAGAGGTTTTAAGCGTTTTTGGTAAAAAGATAGATGCTGCCGAAGTTTCGCCGGTTCATAAACACATTTTAACCCACCAGCGGCTTTTTGTAAGGCTGATACAAATACACAATCAGCCGGAAATAAAAACCGATAAAAACTGGGTGAAAATTGATGTTCAAAACCTGCCAGGTTTAGCTTTGCCCAAAATCATCTTTATATTATTAAAAAATATTTTTAATTTGTAAAAGAATTTAGCGTTATTTATGGCATGTCTGGAATAAACAAAGTTATACTCGTTGGCCACTTGGGGAAGGACCCCGAAATACGAAACTTAGAAGGTGGGGTGTCTGTAACGAGTTTCCCTTTAGCAACTTCAGAAACATTTAACAAGGATGGGCGTAAGGTTGAACAAACCGAATGGCACAACATTGTGATGTGGAGGGGGCTGGCAGAAATAGCAGCCAAATTTCTGTCGAAGGGAAAACTGGTTTATATTGAAGGCAAATTACGTACCCGGTCGTTCGAAGACAAGGAGGGCGTAAAAAAGTACACAACAGAAATTGTAGCCGAAAACTTCACTATGCTTGGTCGCAAAAGCGATTTTGATGCCGATACCCCAAAAACCTCGGTAAAAGGCGGTGAGTCGTTTATCGACGATTCGCTGGATGAGGAAAATTATTGATTTGATGGTACTTTACTAACCAACCCCAGAAAACACAAACAGCCCCCGGAATTTCCGGGGGCTGTTTGTGTTTTAAAGTGAATCAATTATAAAAAACGTCATTGCGAGGTACGAAGCAATCCCCGACTTACAGGGCGGACTTGCATTGCCCCTCTGCATATTGGGGATTGCTTCGTGCCTCGCAATGACGTGTTGGGTTTGGAGTATATCCTACCTTCCTCCCGGAGGGCATTTAGCCTTCAAGTACTGTGTAAACAAAGTACGTAAATGCTCTGTAGTGCCTTCACCCTCCGAAATAGAGTGTGTACGGTTAGGATACGACATTAACTGGAACTGACGGTTGTATTTCACCAGTTCATCAATCAGCTCTTCGGCATTTTTATAGTGTACGTTATCATCTCCCGTACCGTGAATGTAAAGCAGATTACCTTTCAGGTTTTTAGCATAAGTGATAGGCGAACCTTTAATAAATGCCGCGCGGCCGGCATCATCTGTGGGTACACCCATGTAACGTTCCTGGTAAATGTTATCATAAGTAAGCTGATCGCCTACTGCGGCTACGGCTATACCGGTTTTGTAGATATCACCATACTGAAACATCAGGTTAAGGGTTGACGAACCGCCACCGCTCCAGCCATGCACCGCAATACGGGTTGAATCAACAAAAGGCCATTTAATGATCTCTTTAGCGGCCATAGCCTGGTCGCGGATGTTGATGATACCGATGTTTTTGTAGATAGCCTTGCGCCACGCAGCACCTTTAGGTGCGGGAGCGCCACGGCCTTCAACCGACATATAGATGTAACCATCATCGGCCATACTGCCTTCATAAAGCCTGTTACGGCCGGTACCCCAGGTATCGGTTACGGTTTGGCCTGCAGGTTCGCCATAAACGGTAAACAGTACAGGGTATTTTTTATTCGGGTCGAAATTGGTTGGCTTCATCATCCAGCCGTCCATCTCAATGCCATCAACCGTTTTAATTTTGAAAAACTCGGGCTTGTTTTTAGCGCTGTTATCAACAGTTACCACGGTACCTGCAATATGTTTATGCTCTGGCAGGCTTACCACCTCACTTTGCGGGCGGGTGTAGCTGTTATTAAAGTTATGCAATGCTACTTTGCCATTAGGCGAAATATCATAGCTGTGCGTGCCCGGCTCATCAGCAGGCGAAACGCGTTCGGCCTTGCCGCCGCTCAGTTTAATTTTGTACAGGTATTTTTGGGTAGCGTTATCGGGCGAGGCGATGAAGTACACATAACCCAAAGCCTTGTCAACCATATCAATGCTGATCACATCGTAATTGCCTTTGGTTATCAAGGTTTCTTTGCCTTCGCGGGTTACTTTGTATAAGTGCCTCCAACCGTCTTTTTCGCTCAGCCAAACAAAGCTTTTGCCTTTTTCAATCCAGCCCCAGCCTACAGGATCGCCACCGGCTACACGTTCTTTAACGTCTATCCACGAGTCGTTATGCTCTTCGCGGATGGCGCGTGTAGTTCCATTTGATACATTGCCGATAAAAATGCGGCTTTCGTTTTGGGCTCGGTTTAACTGCTCCAGAACTATCTCGTTGGAGTTTGCTGCCCATTCCATGTTGGGGATGTAATGCTGCACTGCATCACCCGGAACGTTGATCCATGTGGTATTGCCTGTGCCTACAGTTACTACACCCACCCTGCACGAACTTGGATCTTCGCCCGCTACAGGATACTCAACCGGAACCACAAAAGGATAGATCGAATCTGTAGTGTTAAGCATTTTGTAGGTTTTGATCTTGCTTGCGTCCAACTGCCAGTAAGCAATAGACCTACTATCCGGCGACCAACGGAAACCATCGCGGCAGCCAAATTCTTCCTCGTAAACCCAATCAAAAGTACCGTTGATCAATGTACGGGTGCCATCGGTGGTTAATGGCTTAACCGAACCATCGGCCAAATCTTCCATGTAAATATTATGGCCGCTTACATAAGCAGCTTTAGTACCATCCGGCGAAAACTTGGCAAACATCAACGATGATGCTGGCAGGTTTTTGCCCAGTTGCCAAAGTTTTTTGGCATTGCTATCATACACCCAGTAATCGCCGCGGGTATCATAACGCCAAACTTTTTTAGTGTTGGTGTTGATGAGCACCTTTTTGTTGTCTGCGCTAACGGTAAACCTTTTTACACTGATGGCGGCATGCCCGGCCGGTGTAAGGTCTTGTTTGGTAACAAATACAGTTTTTTTCGAAGTGTCGCGCGCGTCGATCATCAGGATCTGGCCACCGGTAATGCGGTAATACTGGTACCCATCGCGGGTCCAGTTCACACCGCCGCGTTGTGCCTGGGCGGTGTACTGAACCGAAGTTAACAGTAGCGCGGCAAGGAAAGTTAATCCCGAACGGTAAAATTTCATATACATTTAGTTTGAATTAATAGAGCGGCCTTATTTTTATTTATTAAGTAATGCCACGGTAAATTTTGCGTTAATTTAGCACAATCAACAAATCTAAATCCCTCTGTAATGAAAAAAATACTTCTGTTACTCGCTGCATTCGCACTTTTTTATGTACCGGTAAGCGCCCAGCATGCCGACAGGAGCAAGTTTATTAAAGATAGTTTAGATCTGTACATCAGCAAAGCCCTTACCAACTGGCGGGTACCGGGTATGGCTGTCTGCGTAGTTAAAGATGGCAAGGTTGTGCTGATGAAGGGTTATGGTATTAAAGAGCTTGGGCTGATGAACAAGGTTGATGAAAATACCCTGTTTATGATAGGCAGCAATACCAAAGCTTTCACCGCAACAGCCCTGGCCATGCTCGAAACCAACAAAAAGCTCTCGTTAGATGAAAAAGTAACCAAATACATCCCCGAGTTTAAAATGCAGGATAAGAACCTAACCGATGAAGTAATAGTGCGCGACCTGCTTTGCCACCGCCTTGGCTTTCAAACTTTTCAGGGCGATTTTACTTTTTATAACACCGATTTAACCCGCGAAGATGTAATACAACGCCTGGGTAAAATGAAGCCGGTTTATCCTTTCCGTACCCGCTGGGGATATACCAACGCTGCGTTTTTAACCGCAGGCGAGATTATCCCGCGGGTAGCCAATGGGCATTCGTGGGAGGCTTATATTAAAGAAGCCATTTTTGCTCCGTTGGGGATGGGTAATAGTTTGGCTTTAAGCAAAGATCTGCCCAAATCAATAAACCGAACCGTACCGCATACTATTGTTGATGGCCGGTTAACACCGATACCTTATTGCCAGATTGATGGATTGGCTCCGGCCGGGGCCATCAGCTCGTCGGTTAATGATATGAGCAAATGGGTAATGGCCTTGCTCAATAACGGTAAGGTAGGCCAGCGGCAGGTAATCCCCGCAGCCGCTATCCTGGCCACCCGCCAGCCGCAGGATATTGTGGGCAGCGTTCAGCACATGAACGGCGAAACCAATTTTGAGCTTTACGGATTAGGCTGGTTTATACAGGATTATTCAAACCACCGCTTAATTATGCACGATGGCGGGGTTAACGGTTACCTGTCTTCAGTAACATTGGTGCCGCAGGATAACCTGGGAATTGTGATCCTGACTAATACTGATCAGAACATGATTTTTGAAGCTTTACGCTGGGATATTTTGGATGCTTATCTGAAACAGCCTTTCCGCAATTACAGCGAGGCTTATTTAAAGCAATACAAAGCTAATACAGCCACCGAACAGGCAAACGACCGGAAGCTGAAAGATTCGGTAGCGCTTAATCTGAAACCTGCTTTACCGGTTAACAAATACCTGGGCAAATACAGCAACGAGTTTTACGGCAATATGGAAGTTACCCAGGGCCAGAACAACAACCTTGAAATGCGTTTTGAACATCACCCTAAAATGTACGCGTTGATGCAACCGCTTGGCGGCAACCGTTTTTATGTAACTTTTTCTGATCCTACTTTGGGCAAGGCGATATTCCCTTTTACCGTGCAAAACGGTGATGTAACCGGTGTACGGGTAAAAGTTGCTGATTTTGTGGAGCGGGGGGCTTATGAGTTTAAGAAGTTGTAATAAATCCAGGCTTATATCGCTTATTACTGATCGAAGTTGTGATGTTATAGTACTTTTGTGAATCTAAGAAAATGTCGAGCAGAGGTGGGATAGCGTGTTGGCGTGAGGAGAAATCTTGTGCGCGATGCAAGGCTATATCGATATCGAAAAGCAGGGCGTACAAGATTTCTCCTCACGCCGACCACTCAATTCCCTTCGTTCGTCGAAATGACAACAGCGTAAAATTTAGAAGAAAAATTTCTTAGATATAAATGTTCCTTAATTAGATATCTCCCTCAAAACTTCAAATTAACCTTTAGCCATTCCTGTACTTCATCCTGGCGGGTAATTTCGGCGGGGAGTTTATCGTGGATGAGTTTTTCCATTTTATTGCCTGTATTTGCGAAGCGATAATCCCACATCAGCATCAGTTTATTGATGAGGTAAATTACTTCATTGCCCTCTTCTTTAGTGAAAATAGTATCGTCGGGTTTACCGGTTACACGCGGATCGTTATACAGGTAAGCGTTCCATTTATAGTCTGTGTAATGCAGATTTCGTTTCGAAAAGAGGATCATGTTGGGGTAATTTCTCTAAATGTACGCATAAATAAGCGCATTGCGGGTTATTAGCGCAAATGAGCGTATTATATAAAGCGCCGCGGTAACAACATTCCCATTAAACTTTCCCGATTAAATAGTAATTTCAGCGCAGTTAATTTAAGTTGATGAAAAAATTACTATCTATTTCGGCAGCTACCCTGCTGGCCTGCAGTGCTATGGCGCAGGAACCTCAAAAAGCCATTTATTACGAAGTTTCGTTCCCTAACGTGGCCCACCACGAGGCCGAAATAAGCATGACCATTCCGCAGGCTCCCTCGGGGCCATTTAAGGTGCGCATGAGCCGCTCGTCGGCTGGCCGCTATGCCACGCACGAGTTTGGCAAAAATATTTACAATGTTAAAGCAACCGATGTTGATGGCAAACAACTGGAACTAACCCAGCTTGAAGGTGATGTTTACCAGGTTGAGGAACACCCGGCCGCAGTGAAAATAAGCTATACCCTTTTTGCTAACTGGACCGACGGTACTTACGCATCTATCGATCCGAGCCATGCCCACTTAAACATGCCTGCCACTTTTATGTGGGTAGTAGGGCAGGAAAAACGCCCGCTTACTTTCTCTTTTAACGATGTGGATAAACTGGGATGGAAAATATCTACCCAGTTAAAACATGTGGGAGCCAATGTATACAGCGCACCCGATATGCAATACATGATGGATAGCCCCACCGAGCTTTCAAATAACAATGTAAGCAGCTGGGAGGTAACCAATACAGATGGCAAAAAGGAGAAAATAAACCTCAGCGTACACTCAGACGATAGCCAGGCCGTAATTGATAATTTTGGTAAGATGATCCAGAAGTTGGTATTGGAAGAAAAAGCGGTATTTGGCGAATTGCCGACTTACGATTTTGGCGAGTACACTTTTGTTACCGATATTAACCCTGCGGTATCCGGTGATGGTATGGAACACCGTAACTCAACCTGTATCACCATCCCGGCACCTAAAGTTGAGGGCAGCGAAAAATACCTGATGGGTGTATTTGCGCACGAGTATTTTCATAGCTGGAATGTTAAACGTATCCGCCCAAAATCGTTGGAGCCATTTAATTTTGAACACGCCAACATGAGCAGCGAGCTTTGGTTTGCCGAAGGTTTTACACAATACTACGGCGAGTTACTGCTGGAGCGCTCGGGTTTTGTTTCGTTGGATGATTACACAAGCACCATTGCCGGTTTGGTTAACCAGATCCTGAACACACCGGGTGCAGCCAAATATTCGGCAGCGCAAATGAGCCGCTACTCGGTTTTTGCCGATGCCGGTGTTTCTATCGACCCAAACAATAACACCAACGATTTTACCAGTTACTATACCTATGGCGGAGCCATTGCCCTGGCTCTTGATCTGCGCTTACGCAGCGAGTTTAATTTAACGCTTGATGATTATATGCGTGCTGTTTGGCTAAACCGCGGCAAGGTAATGAAGCCATACACCATTCCCGATTTGCAGACCGATTTGGGCAAGGTTACCAATAACCCCAAATTTGCTGCCGATTTCTTTAAGCGCTATGTTAATGGCATCGACAAAAACAATTACGAGCAATTATTAGCTAAAGCAGGTTTGTTATTACGTAAAGCGCAGCCGGGCAAAGGCTGGGCAGGTTCATTAGCCGCTCAACCTGCGCGTGGCAGATCGGGCCAGGCACGGGCTGCAGGTGCCGAAGGTTTGCCGATACTATCAAGCACAACTATAGGTACACCGGTTTACAAGGCAGGCCTTGATGCCGGCGATGTGATATTGAAAGTTGATGGCAAGGATATTAAGGAGCAAAAAGATTTTAACGATGTGATTGCCGATAAAAAGCCGGGCGATAAGCTGGTGGTGAATTATAAAAACCGCACAGGCGCACACGAAACTACTATCATTCTTGAGGAAAGCCCGTATTTTGAAGTGGTGACTTATGAAAAAGCAGGCATGCAATTAAGCAAGGATCAGGAAACATTCCGTAACAACTGGCTGCAAAGCAAAGTCAAATAAATTATGAAGAAAGTATTTATCACCACCGCGGCTTTGTTAAGCCTTTCGGCATACAGCTTTGCACAGGATGTAAACAAACGGATTAAGCAGGCTGATGTAGCCCGCATTATCAAAACCCTCTCGGCCGATGATATGCAGGGCCGTGCCACCTTTACTCCGGGCATTGAAAAAGCAGCTCAGTTTATTGAAAAAGAATATAAAAAGGCAGGCCTGAAGCCAATGGCGGGTAACACAGGTTACCGTCAAAATTTTACCATGGTGCGTTCAACACCGGGTAAATTAACAGTTAGCATTGACGGCAAAGCCATTGCGGCCGACAGTGCCTTCGTATCAGCCGCCGAATCATTTAGCTGGGCCGGAGACAAGGATGTACAGATAATTACTGTAGGCCCTGATAAAGATTTCCGCACCGAATACCGCAAGGCATTTAAAAACGGTGCTAAAACCCTGCTGCTTGTCGATCCTAAATTTAAAAGCCTGTTTGGCAGGGTTAAAAGTTTTCTGGGCGCTGGTGCAACCAACTTTAAGGGCAAGGCCAAACCTCCAATCGTATTTGTATCGGGCGTTTTTACAGGTGCTATCAACTTTGAGGTAAACTGCGAGATAAGTAACAAGGAGCTGCCGCTGTTTAACGTAGCAGGTATCATCCCTGGCAAAACCAAACCGGATGAATACGTAGTTTTTTCGGGCCACTACGATCACCTGGGCATAATCAAGCCCGATAAGCCCGGCCTAACCGATAGCATTGCCAATGGTGCCGACGACGATGCTTCAGGAACAACCGCTGTAATAAGCCTGGCTAAATACTACAAAAAGCTGCACAGCAATGCCCGTACGCTGATATTTGTAGCCTTTACGGCCGAAGAGATTGGCGAGTACGGTTCGGAGTATTTTGCAACACAGGTTACCCCCGATAAGGTAGTTGCCATGTTTAACATCGAGATGATTGGCAAGGCGTCAAAATTTGGTACCAACTCGGCGTTTATCACCGGTTTCGAACGCTCAGACTTTGGCACCATCCTGCAAAAAAACCTCGAAGGCACTGCCTTTAAATTTCATCCCGACCCATACCCTGATCAAAACCTGTTTTATCGCAGCGACAATGCATCACTGGCCAAAGTTGGCGTACCGGCCCACACCATCTCAACAGATCAGATCGACATTGATAAACTATACCACACCGTTGGCGATGAGTTTAGCTCATTGGATGTAAATAATATCACATCAACCATCAGGGCCATTGCCCTCAGTTCGCGCTCCATTGTTTCGGGTAAGGATACGCCTAAGCGGGTGCCGAAGCTGGAGGAGTAATTGTCTGAATCAGAATTTGCAGAATTTTAGAATTTACAGAATTGGAAAAATAAAAATTGCTGAACCAGTAAAGCTCCGCAGCGGGTTTGGTGCAGCGTAATTGTGGTAAATAATAATTTAAGCTGAAAACTTAAATTCGCCCAAGACAAAACATCGTTTCATTCTGTTAATTCTAAAATTCTGTTAATTCTGATTCAGACAACATGAACACCATCCCCAAAATAGCAGTAGTAGGCCCGGAGTCCACAGGCAAATCAACCATGTCTGAATACCTGGCGGCCTACTATAATACCATAGCTGTACCCGAATACTCGCGCGAGTACTGCGCCAATCTGGTTGGCGAATGCACTTTTCAGGATGAAATAAACATGTTTCATGGCCAATTGGCGCTCGAAAAAAAGCTGTTACCGCAAGCCAATAAGATACTGATCTGCGATACCACCTTTTTAACCGTAAAAATCTGGAGCGAAGAAGTTTTCGGCCATGCCCCGCAGGAAGTACTCGACGAGCTTCCCCGCCATCCTTACAATTTTTATTTACTGTTAGATATCGACCTGCCCTGGCAGGATGACCCGCTGCGTAACTTCCCCACCAAACGCGAATATTTTATGAACGTATGGCACCGCGAATTGCAGGCGCTGAACGCAAATTATACCGTAATATCCGGCCTGGGGCAGGATAGGTATGATAGTGCGGTGAGGGCGGTGGGTAACTTCCTGGGCTGTTGATTGTCTCAATCAGAATTTACAGAATTAAAGGATTTTCAGAATTACCTGTCATTTTCAATTTCCATTTTGCTAATTCTCAAATTCTGTAAATTCTGATTCAGACAAAATCCCCCTTGCAAATAATCAGCGAAATCAACGCAATCACCCCAAATCAACGGTCATAGCTCAACAAAATCAAAAAAATTATCCCTCTTTAAAATTTTTTTTCCAACACTCGTGCAACGTTGCAAAATACCCTGCGTCTATTAACCTGAAGCTGGTCATAAATTTGGAAGCGTTATATATTGATAAACATTACAACCTGGTAGTTGAGTGCAAGCGGGGCAGCAAAAAGGCCTGTTATGAACTCTATCGACTATACTCGAAGGCTATGCTGAACGTGGCCTTCAGGATTGTGGGCGATATTGCCGAGGCCGAGGATGTTTTGCAGGAGGCCTTTGTGGATGCCTTTGCCAAGCTGAAGGATTTTAGGCAGGATACCACGTTTGGCCTCTGGCTTAAGCAGATCGTAGTTAACCGGTCAATCAATATGCTGCGCAAACGCAGGTTGGAACTGGTGGAATTGGAAGACGGTCACCTCGAAAACATTGCCGACGATGAAGGCTGGGACGACGAAGATGTGCAATACCAGGTAGCCCGCGTAAAACAAGGCATGAAATTATTGCCCGATGGCTACCGGGTGGTATTATCATTATACCTGCTTGAGGGTTATGACCACGAAGAAATTGGACAAATATTGAATATATCAGAAAACACATCAAGAACACAGTTTTTGAGAGCTAAAAGGAAGTTGATTGAAATTTTAAACAGGAAAGGAACAGTATCATGAGCAAGCGATTTGAAGATTTCATGCATAACAATAACGAAGAATTTAACGAGATAGAACCATCGGCCGATTTATGGGGTAAAATTGAGGCGCAACTCAATTTTTTGGACGAGGAGGACAGGCAGCCCAAAAAGCGCGAAGCAAAAACTTTTTCGCTGGGCTTCGTGCTCAAAGTGGCCGCATCGGTAATCATTGTAATGGGTATAGGGTTCGGCATATATATACAAAGCCAAAAAGGCAGCAAAGGGGTAGATCTGGCGGCCATTAACCCGGAGTACGCACAGCAGCAGGTGCACCTGGCATCGCTGGTTGAAACCAAGCTTACCGAGCTTAAAACAGCATCTAAAAATGATCCGCAGTTATACAAGGAGTTCAGCGCCGAGATAGCTAAAATGGATTCGACCTATAAAAAACTAAACAATGATTTAGCCACCAGTCCTAACCAGGAGCGTGTTTTACGTGCAATGATCCGGAATTTGCAAATACAAACCGAGGTACTAACTCAGCAATTAAATATAATTGAACAGTTTAACGAGATGAAAAAGGAACAAAGCAATGAAACTAAAAATATTTAATCCGGCCCTGTTAATGCTTATTGGTTTGCTAACTATAAGCACAGCAAACTTTGCCCAGGTAAAGCCCAAAACTCCGCGCGCCGCTAAACCCGCAACGCCACCACCGCCGGCTGCCGATACCGACGACAATGATGACGACTGGACCCCGGCTACCGACAGCAAGGAGTATCAGCAAAAAATGAAGGAGCTGAACACCAAAATGCGCGAACTGCAAAAACAAATGAGCAGCCTGCGCCAGCAGCAGCAAAAACAGATGCATTTACAAATGCAGATGAAAATGAAAAACCTGGCTAAACTTTATAAATTTAAATTTAACGATAGCAGTTTTAAATTTAAATCGCTGGATAGCCTGAAATTTAAACAGTTTGATAGCATGAAGTTTAGCCAGAACTTTGATATGATGGTGAGCCCAAACATCAACTTCGGCTTTAAAAACTTTGATCAGAACTTTAGCTTCAGCTATGATGATAACAGCAGCTACAAGGAGCAATTGCAAAATGGCGATATTGTTGAAAAAACAAAAAGTTACAGCAAAAGCTATTCGATAGATGGTAACGATTTAATTAACATCGATAATAAATACGGTAAAGTAACCGTAAACACCTGGGCTAAAAACGAGGTAAAGGTTGATGTGCAGATTGTGGTTGGTGCCAACGATGAGGATAAAGTGCAGAAAATGCTGGATAATGTAAGCATTAAAGATGGTAAAGACGGCTCTGGCGTATGGTTTAAAACATCCATTAACCAGGGCGATAATGATAATGACGGTGGTATTTGGGGTTCATTGTTTGGCAAAAAGAACGGCTTCCGTAAAATGGAGATCAATTATACGGTGTATATGCCGGCCAAAAACCCACTTACTATTAATAACAAATACGGCAGTACCGAACTTCCTGATCTGGGTGGCAAACTCATCATCAATAACTCATACGGCAGCCTGCGCGCCAGGGCATTAACCAACCCGGCCAGCCAGATTAAGGTGAGGTATGGTAGTGCCACCATCGAAACCCTAACCGGCAGCGACCTGGATGTGGCCTACGGCAGCCTTAACCTGGGCGATTGCGATAAAATTAATGCTGATGTAAGTTACGGTTCGGCAAAAATTGGTAAGATAACTACATCGGGGAACATCAACGTAAAATTTAGCGGTGCGCTTAATATTGCCGAGGTGGACAAGAATGTGAAAAACCTTTCGGTAAATTCATCATACTCAAGTGTAAAACTGGGGATAAGCGATGCGCAAAATGCCGATTTTGATATTACCGTTCGTTACGGCAGCTTTAACTACAATGGCCACGATGTTAATATCACCAGCAAAACCCCGGCCGATGGCGAGCGCGGTTTTAACCCAACTAAAACCTATAAAGGCCATTTGGGTAAAGGAAACAGCGATAAAACCATTACCATCAGCACCAGCTATGGTAGTGTGAGTTTTGATTGAGGAACAATAGCAAATATTCTCTAACTCGCGTCATTGCGAGAAACGAAGCAATTGCGAACTATACAGGGCAGATTTGCTTACTTGCTATTGCTTCGTTCCTCGCAATGACGTTTTTTATAGAAGCCTGTTATCACACTAAATATTACTTAGGAAAACTAAACTTCCCCATCAATACCGCCGGGTTATCCCCAATTTTAACAGGCTCGCCACTTAATGCCTCATTGCCCAATAATGCAAACAGTATTGCTTCCTTGGCATCCGGATCAATACCTAACATGTTGCTATCATCAATAACAACATCCGGTAACAGCTTTTTAAGTTCTGCAATAACAAAAGGATTCCTGGCCCCGCCGCCGCTGGTAAAAATTTTCAGGTCATCAGCATTGATATTTTCTTTTACAAATGCGGCTATAGAATTCGCAGTAAATGCGCTTAGTGTGCTCACCAAATCTGTGTGATTAATATTTTCAGTGCCAGATGCTTTTTGTGCTTCCGCAACCAAATCAAGATTAAATAGCTCAGGCCCGGTGGTTTTCGGGGCCTTTTCGGTAAAGAACGGATGCGCGAGCAAAGCTTCCAATAAAGCTTCATTTACCTTCCCGTTGTAAGCAATAGCCGAATCTTCATCGTAAGGCTTATTAAAATAACTGCGGCAGGCGGCATCAATCAGCGTATTTCCCGGGCCGATATCGGTACAAAGCACATGGCTAAAATCGCCGTCTCCGGGCAGCCAGGTTAAGTTGGCAATACCACCAATGTTAAGCAGAATCCGGTTCTCGCGGGCTTTGCTGCCCAATAGCACATCGCCATATAAGGCTAAAGGAGCACCCTCGCCGCCCGCAGCTATGTGTTTCTGCCTGAAATCGCTGATGGTGAGGATGCCGGTTTTTACAGCCAGATGATCGCCATCACCAATTTGCAGCGTAGCGTTAAGGTAGTTTTCATGCTGATGCAAACGTTTGGGGGCATGATAAATGGTTTGGCCGTGACTGGCTATGAAATCAATTTCGGTGGGTTTGATGTTCCAGCTGTTCAAAGCCTGCAGTATTAGTTCGCCATGGTAGGTGCCTATGTATGCGTTAAGTAAAGTTACTTTTTCCAGGTCGGCCAGGCGTTTGGCAAATACTTGTTGTACTTCCAGTTTAAAGCTCTCGGGGTAGGGGATGGTTATAAAATTTACCAGTTCAAACCTGGTATTGGGTCCGGTGCCGGTAAACCTGCACAAGGCTATATCAAGCCCGTCTAATGAGGTGCCCGACATTAGGCCGATCCCCGTTTTGGTAGCTTTTTGGGCGATATTGAACAGGTGCTGCAGGTTGGGGTTTAAAGGTATCATAGGCTAAAAGCATTTACCGGTGCCGCCTTTTAAAAGTTAAAATAATAGCAGCACATTGTAAATATCTGATATATTTGTTTTGCAACAAAAACCTCTACATATTCCTAAAACTACATGGCACGATTAAATTTACTGGAAGAAACGCGGTATGAAAAATTACCGGTAAGCGTGTACAGCGATGCAAAAGCAGGCTCGGTGGCCGTAGCCGACCGCATAGCCAGGCTGATTAAAGCTAAACAGGCCCGCGGCGAAAAGGCTGTATTAGGCCTTGCCACCGGCGTAACGCCGATAGCAGTATACAGCGAACTGGTACGCCAGCACAAGGAAGAAGGGCTGAGCTTTAAAAACGTGATCACCTTTAACCTTGACGAGTATTATCCCATGAAACCCACAGCGGCGCAAAGCTATGTGACGTTTATGTACGAAAACCTGTTTGGCCATATTGATATTGATAAGGCTAATGTACACATCCCTGATGGTACCTTGGATACGGACGCTGTTGTGGCTTTCTGTTTGGAATATGAAAGGAAGATAGAAGAACTTGGCGGGTTAGATTTACAGATTTTAGGTATCGGCCGTACAGGCCACATCGGTTTTAATGAGCCGGGCTCGGCACCAAATTCGGGTACGAGGTTAGTTACTTTAGACGATTTGACCCGCAGTGATGCCGCCAGGGATTTTGGCGGTAAAAGCAACGTACCTACCAAGGCCATTACCATGGGTATCGGCACGATATTCAAAGCCAGGGAGATTATCCTGATGGCCTGGAGCAAAAAGAAAGCCCCGATTATTAAAAAAGCGGTGGAAGGAGAGATCTCGGGCGAGGTACCTGCCACTTACCTGCAGCTATCAGATAGTGTAGAATTTGTACTGGATGTTGATGCTGCATCAGAACTAACCCGTTTTGATACCCCGTGGCTGGTTAAAGATTGTGTGTGGGATAACCAACTGAAAAAGAAAGCGGTGATCTGGCTGGCGAATGAGATTCACAAGCCGGTATTGAAGTTAACAGAAGAAGATTACAATACCCATGGCATGGCCCAACTGGCGGTAGAGCAGGGCCCGGTATATAATATCAACATCGATATTTTTAACCAGATCCAGCATACCATTACAGGCTGGCCGGGCGGCAAACCCGATGCTGATGATTCGCAACGCCCGGAAAGAGCTTTGCCTGCCAAAAAGCGAAGTGTCATTTTCTCCCCTCACCCTGATGATGACGTGATTTCGATGGGCGGTACATTTATTCGTTTGGTTGATCAGGGGCATGACGTACATGTAGCATATCAAACCTCGGGCAATACCGCGGTATGGGATGATGACGTGTTGAGGTACATGGAGTTTGCCATCGATTTTACCAAATCAATAGGTGAAGACGCAGCCCATCTTCAAAAATCGTACGAAGATATGCGTGCCTTTTTCCCCACCAAACAACCTAACGAGATAGATACACAAGAGATCCGTAACGTAAAAGGCTTTATCCGCAAAACCGAGGCTATCTCGGGTGCAAGATATGCAGGCCTCGAGGATGATCACATCCACTTTATGGCGCTGCCTTTTTATGAAACAGGTAAAACCAAAAAGAATTCGGTAGGCGAAGAAGATATTCTGCTAACTATTGATCTGCTGCAAAAAATAAAACCACACCAGATTTTTGCTGCCGGCGATTTTGCCGACCCGAACGGTACGCACCTGGTATGCTTTAAAATTATCCTTGCCGCATTGGAAAGATTAAAAGGCAAAGAAGAATGGGTTGAGGATTGCTGGTTATGGATGTACCGCGGCGCGTGGCATGAGTTTGAAACGCATGAGATAGAGATGGCCGTACCGCTATCGCCGCAGGAAGTTATCCGCAAACGTAATGCAATTTTCAAACATCAATCGCAAAAAGACAGGCCTGTATTTCCGGGCGATGATGCGAGGGAGTTTTGGGTGCGCGCCGAAGACCGCACCCGCGATACCGCCCAGCGTTACGACCGCCTTGGCTTGGCCGAGTATGAGGCTATGGAGGCGTTTAAGCGATATATGTATTAGTAAAATTTTAACCCCGGCGCCCGTGGAGACACGGGCGTTTTGCATCATTTGCCTTGTAAGCACGGCAACATGAGCATATAAAAAAGTGGGGCCGGTGCGATTCTCTCCCCGGGAGGGTGTAGGGAGAGGTTTCGCCGACAAGCTTATCAACTAAGCATGGCGTACAAACCCCTCCCTGCCTTTGCTCAATTCCCATCACACCCCGCCCAAGGGAAGGAATTATAAAACAATGACCGAAACAACAACCACCGATAAACCCAAACGCCTCCTCTCCCTCGATGTATTTCGCGGGGCCACCATCGCTATGATGATCCTTGTAAATGATCCGGGCGATTGGGGGCATATCTACGCACCGCTCGAGCACTCCAAATGGAACGGCTGTACTCCTACCGACCTCGTTTTCCCGTTTTTCCTGTTCATGGTAGGCGTATCGGTTATTTATTCGATGGAGAGCAAAAAAGATACTCTTCCGCATGGCAAGCTGATATTGAAGGCGCTGAAGCGTATGGTGATCCTACTGATCATCCCATGGGTAACCCAACTTATTTTTCATCCCGACGGAGGATTAGCACATCTGCGGCTGCCGGGTGTATTGCCGCGGATAGCATTGGTATATTTTATTGCAACTGTGCTCTACCTCAAAACATCCCAAAAAACGCGCGATTGGATTTTGGCCGGCGCACTGATCGGTTATTTTATTATCATGACCTGCATCCCCGTACCGGGCGCTGGCTATGCCAACCTCGAACCCGAAACCAATATGGGTGCCTGGATAGACCGGCTGATATTTACCCCCGATCATCTCTGGCGCGAATCGCACACCTGGGACCCCGAAGGTTTGTTAGGCACCATCCCCGCAGTAGCAACAGCTTTGTTCGGAATAAGAGTAGGTACCTGGCTAAAACGTAAAGACCGTGACGACCAGCTGAAAACCGTTTGGTTGTTTACTTACGGTATCAGGGCGGTTATTGTGGGCTTGATATGGGATCTTTTCTTCCCCATTAACAAAGCCTTATGGACAAGCTCGTTTGTACTTTATACCGGCGGCCTGGCAACCATAGGGCTGGCGTTAACCTATTGGCTTATCGATGTGCAGGGAAATAAACGGTTCACCTATCCTTTTGTAGTATTTGGTACCAATGCCATAGCTGCTTACGTATTATCGGGTTTTATTCCGCATTATATGGGGATGATTAAAATTGGCGGGCATTCTATTTATCAAACGTTTTTTGCGCCCTATTTTTCGCCGGTAAATGCATCGTTGGTAAGTGCTATATTTACGGTAGCCATTTTGTGGCTGGTGATGTGGGTGTTCTACACCAGAAAGATTTTTATCAAAATTTAAAATGAACTTAAAACTTAAACTTATCGCACTGGCAGGCATAATCCTGCTTTCTTTTTCAACCTTAAAGGCGCAAACAAACAATCAAACTTTCACCGCGTCGCACCTAAAAGCTGCAGAAGAGTTTCTTATTGCCTCCCGCACCCAAGATCAATTTGATGTTATGATGGATAATGTGATTAAACAGATGGCAGAAAAAATTGATGATAACCAGCGTGCGGCTTATATAAAAGTGATGAAAGCCTTTAATAGAAAATATTTAAGCTGGAAAGTACTTAAAGAAAAGTTAACCTCTATTTATGCCGCCGGGTTCACCGAAGCAGAGCTTAATCAACTTAATTCTTTTTATAATTCTCCCATCGGAAAAAAATTCGTTGCAGTAAACGCGGAATTATTACAGCGTGTGAACACTTTAACGCTGGATATTACAGCCGAACATAACACCGAACTGGAACAAAACCTGGCTTTGGCTTACAAGCATACCGACCCGCCTGCTGTTATGGAATTCATTACGCCTTCTATACCTCTGCCAGCGCCAAAAACGCCTGAAGAACATTAATTTTCAAAACTATACTTTGTAACTAAGATTTTCGTTTCGCATCTTAGTACCCTGACTATTTAAACTTTATAATGAACCTGAACAAGTACGTTCCGTTAGCCTTGCTGGCTTTAACCCTTTCGGCCGGAAGCGCTTTCGCGCAAGTAAAAAAGAAACCCGTTCCATCTCCTAAAAATAAACCGGGCACGATTGGTATTGCGCCTAAAAGTGATGTTTTACCGGTAGATCAAAATGTAATTATCGGCAAGCTGCCCAACGGTTTAACTTATTATATCCGTGCCAACGCCGAGCCCGCAAAACGCGCCGAGCTTTACCTGGTTAACAAAGCCGGTTCGGTTTTAGAGAACGACGACCAGCAGGGTCTGGCTCACTTTACCGAGCACATGGCCTTTAACGGTACCCGCGATTTTCCTAAAAACCAAATGGTTGATTACCTGCAAAAATCAGGCGTAAAATTTGGAGCCGACTTAAATGCCTATACTTCATTTAACGAAACCGTATACCAGCTGCCCTTACCAACTGATACCGTTGCCGTATTTGAAAAAGGTTTCAATATCCTGGCCAACTGGGCCGGTTATGTAAGCTTTGACCCCGCCGAAATTGATAAGGAACGTGGTGTGGTATTGGAAGAAGAACGCCTGCGCGGCAAAAACGCCCAGGAGCGGATGCAGCAGCAAACGCTGCCTACGCTGCTTAATAACTCAAGATATGCACTTCGTTTGCCTATAGGTAAAGAAGATATCCTGAAAAATTTTAAACCTGAAACCATCAAAGCCTTTTACCAGGATTGGTACCGCCCGGATTTGCAGGCTGTAATTGCCGTTGGCGATTTTGATCCGAAACGTGTTGAGGCACTCATCAAACAAAATTTTTCTCCGCTTAAAAACCCCGCTGCAGAAAAGCCGCGTACCAAATACACGGTACCCGCTACGCCGGGAACTGCGGTAAAAATTGTTACCGATCCCGAATATCCATACACCATAGCCCAGATTGTGGTACGCCACCCGGGCACGGTAACCAAAACCACCGGCGATTATATGCAGCAGGTGCGCGTGCAATTGTTTAACCAGATGCTTAACGCCCGCTTAAATGAATTGCTGCAAAAACCTAATCCGCCGTTTTTATATGGCCGCACCAGCTACGGCAATTTTATTGGCGATCAGGATGCTTACACCTCATTGGTAGTGGCCAAACCCGGCGAACTTGAAAAAGCGGTTAAAGCCGTAGTGGCCGAATCAGAACGTGCACGCAAATTTGGCTTTACCCTAACCGAACTGGAACGTGCCAAGCAGGACGCTTTGGTGGGCATAGGCAATGCCTACCGCGAAAAGGACAAAACCCCATCGGTGCGTTTTGTGCGCGAATACCAGGCTAACTTTTTAACAGGCGAAGCTATTCCGGGTATCGATTTTGAATACAATTTTTACATCGGTAATATTTATAAAGTAAGCCTGGCTGATATGAATGCCATGGCCGGCAAATTTATAAGCGACCAAAACCGGGCAGTGATATTACAGGCCCCCGATAAAGATAAAGCTTCTTTACCTGATGAAAAAACCTTACTGAACTGGATAACTACCGGCGGCCAGAATGTTACCGCTTATGTTGATAATGTTTCGTCAGACCCGCTGTTGGACAAAATTCCCGAAGGCAGCAAAACCATGAAACAGGATACCGACGAAAATTTAGGTACAACCACACTTACCCTGGCCAACGGCGTTAAAGCTATTTTAAAGCCAACCGAATACCGTAACGACCAGATCCTGATAAGTGGCTATGCTTTCGGCGGTACATCGCTGGCCAGTGATGATGAATTTACTTCGGCCAATCTTGCCGCGCCTATCATTGCGGGTAGCGGCATTGCCCAGTTTAACCAGGGCATGCTTGATAAAAAGCTGGCAGGTAAAGACCTGAATGTTTCGCCATACATTGGCGAATCGGTGCAGGGAATTTCGGCCAACGCTTCGCCTGCCGATTTTGAGACAGCGATGCAGCTCATCTATCTTTATTTTACCCAGCCCCGTAAAGATCAGGACATTTGGGATGCCAATATGGAGCAAACCCGTGCCGTGCTTGCCAACCGCGGGCTTGATCCGGGCAGTGTTTACCAGGATACGGTATCGGCGGTGTTAAATAATTACAACTTCAGGGCAATGGTTACCACCCTGCCAAGGCTGAATGCCGCAACACTTGATAAGGCCTACAGTTTTTATAAAAAACGCTTTGGCGATGCCAGCGGCTTTACCTTTACTTTTGTGGGTAATTTTACGGTTGATGCCATTAAACCCTACATCGAGCATTATTTAGGCGGCCTGCCATCAACCAACAGCAAGGAAACCTATAAAAATCTCAACATCCAGCCGCCTCCGGGCATCATCACCAAAACGGTAAACAAAGGCGTTGGCGAAAAAAGCACCGTGCAAATGGTGTTTAGCGGCGATTTTGATTATGCCGAAGCGAATAACATCCAGATTGATGCCCTGGAAGAAGTACTAAATATTAAACTGATTGAACGCCTGCGCGAACAGGAAAGCGGTGTGTACGCGCCGGGTGTAAGGGCAAGCTATCATAAAATTCCGAGCTCGCGCTACACTTTCACCATCTCTTTTGGTTGCGCTCCTGAAAATGTGGATAAGTTGGTTGCCGCTACCATGGACGAGATTGGCAAGATTAAACTGAACGGCGCCCTCCCGGCCGATATCCAGAAATTTGTAGCCGAAGAAGCCCGCGGAACCCAGCAGCAATTAAAACAAAATGCTTTTTGGGCCGGCTACCTTGCCTCATCTGCTCAGAACGGTGAAAACCCCGACCAGATTTTGAGCCACGTAAGCAACCTGGAACAAATAACTCCGCAAAGCACTAAAGATGCTGCCAACAAATACCTGAGCGGTAAAAATTTAATTAAGCTGATTTTAATGCCCGAAAAGAAATAGAAGCAACTAACAATATGAGCAAAGGCATTTCGGTAACGGGATGCCTTTGTTGTTGTTCTTTAGCAGCAATTGTGTTTTGGTGTTACCGTTGTTTTATGGTTTCTTTTTAGATACTGTCCACACATAGTCGGCAATTTTAACGATATCCTTTTCGCTGATAGCACCGCGCCATGAGGGCATGCCTTTGGCAATGATGCCATTGTTAATATTGTTAATGATTGCCGCTTTGCTGACGCCGTGGCTAAAATTACGACCAAGCAAACTTTTAGTTTTTTCGGTACCTTGTAAATGATCGCCATGGCATGAGGCACATAATTGCTGAAACATAACAGCCGGCGTTTGCTTTTTGGCAGCGCTTTTTTTATTGATAGCGATACTTTGCACACGTTGCTTTACGGTTTCATTAGATGGCCTTAGCCTCAGGATCATATCATAAGGCGGTTCGCCTTTGCCTTCGGGCGGATCATAATGCGAGGTGGAGATATACAGGTAACCATCGGGCCCAACCACCAGCGAGCGGATGCGGCCGTATTGTTTTTTAAGCAATACTTCCTGGCTTACAGGTTTATCATTATTCAACGTTATCCGCAGGATGGATTCTCCCCGCAAACAGGCTACCAGCAAATTCCCCTTTAATTCGGGGAAAGCACTGCCCTTGTAAAACACAGCCTCCGAGGGGCCGATGGATGGCGTATATTCCAGCAGGGGAGTGATCATACCTTCGCGGGTATCCTGGTGATGAATTACCGGCCAGCCATAGTTTTGCCCCGGTTTTATGATGTTAACTTCATCGCCGCCGGTAGGGCCGTGTTCGGTATCAAACAACACGCCCGTGCCGGGCTCAAACGCCAGGCCCTGCGGGTTACGGTGGCCGTAAGTCCAGATCTCTTTGCGGGCAGTGTCATTTCGGGCAAAGGGGTTATCGGCGGGGATTGTTCCGTCGTCATTAACCCTTAAAATTTTGCCATTAAGCGCTTTCAGGTCCTGAGCAAGGATGGGCTGATCGGCATCGCCGGTTGTGATGTACAGCTTTTTATCCGGCCCGAACAGCAGCCTGCAGCCGGTATGGTTCTGATTGCCGGGAATATCTTTAATGATGGTGAGCGGATTGACCAGTGAATCATTCCTGAATTCGTAGCGGGCCACGCGTACCCTGATGCGGTTATTATCGGTATAGTTACCGGCAATATAAATCCACTTGTTTTGCGCGAAAGCCGGATGCAGACACATACCCAGCAAACCGGTTTTTTTATCGAGGGTGATATCGCTAACTGTAAGTGCAGGTTTGGGTAAAAGCTTGTTGTTCCGGTAAATCCGCACCCTGCCTGCACGCTCAGTAAACAGCATGGTGCCATCGGGCAAAAAAGTGATTTGCCAGGGCACAATAACATTGGTTACCAGGGTATCTGTTTTAAAACCAACCGGGGTGTCGGTAGCTTTTATTTGTTTATTGCTGATAAAGGCGCTTATCATCCCCATACCAAACAACATTACCACAACATAAACCGGTTTTAACTTCATAAACAGGAAATTTAATTACATGGTAGGTGATTGCTGATAGATATCCCAGTACTGATCTTTAGTATTGGTTTTTTTAGCAAGGATGATCTTTGAGTTCACTCTGCCTTTTTTATCGGATGGGGTAAGGTACAGATCGGTGCCTTTCAGCTTAATCATGAAACTGTCTTTATCTATTGGCTCAAATTCATATTGCTGATTCACATTATCGGCATTAAGAGGCTCTTCTTCTAAAGCTACACCAATATTAGCTTCGGCCAAAGGTTGAAATGTTTTGCCTGTGAACAGGTTTTTAAGCTTATAGGTATTGCCTTCAACCTGTTGAAAATCCCAGGTCATGCATTTCCAGTTTTCGGGATAGTAGGCTACCAGCGGGGTGCCGTTTTCTGGGCGGGCATCCTTAACCCGTAACAGCATACCCGTTTGCTGGTTTTTTATAGCGTAGGTGCCTTTTATTTGTTGTGCCGATGTTACGAAATAAGACACAAGGAAGCATAGCAGGCAGATCAGTTTTTTCATGGCGGATAGCGGTTTAAACAAATTTAGATACAAAGTATAAACAGCTGTTATACAAATTGGTTCAGATTTTCGTCGATGAGTATCAATATGGAGGATGGAGTTGATTGCAAAACGGATGTTATTTTGGATTCTGGTTGAAGTTTAGTTACCGTGGCATCTCGTCCCAAAACTAATCACTCGCTTTAATTCTGCGTCGTTTTTCTTTAGCAATAACAATATTTGTTATATTTTAAAAGGACAATAATCTATGATCGATAATTTTCAAACGCCCGGTGATTTCAATGTTGATCTGTTGGTAAACAACAAAAAAATTGTTTACCACAATTGTCATGAAATATCACAAGGCGGGCCTGTAATTGGTGAACTGTCTATTGATGGCCATTTTATACCGAATCAACTTTTTGGCGGGCCGTTACTTATTCAAAAGCAATTGATCTATGTGCCTGTTTTTGTGAAACGGTTTTTAGGTAATGGCTTTAAGTTAGCTGTTATTGATACGGATACTTTTAGTGTGACGATTAACGGAAACTTCAGGAGCCTGATTTTTTTAGATAAGATTGAAAACGGGCGGATTTATTTTTTTGAACACGTTGAAAAAAAGCGGTACAATAGCTACTTACTGGCCGAAATTTAGCGCAGTGTAACGCGATCGGAAGAAAGTTAAAAAAGATTTGAAGTTATTGCTCTTCGTCAAGTATCTGCTTTAATCTTTTAATGGCTTCCGCTTTAGGTATGGTTGATTTTTCCGACTTGTCAAAAATCGTCATCAGTAATATCTGAATTCCGTCTTCTGTTTTTATCAGATGGAAATACAGGATTCTGAAACCTCCGCTTTTGCCTGTTCTCTTGCTGGAATCAGCCAAACGTATTTTATAAATATCAGATCCGTAAGCAACACCCAAATAAGGGTTCTTAATTAAATCAGCGATTAACTGATTAATTGAAATTTTAAGAGTAGGAAACTTTTTAAGTAAGTGCTTGGCATCCCGCTGAAATGCTTTTGAAACTAATACGGTATTAGTCATTCCACAATTGAGATGCGGGTATACCCTTTACTATCCCTTTTTTAATCAAAATAGCCTCCTTTAAGCCTTCCTGCAAAGCGTCAAACTCCTGCTGACTAAGATTTTCATCATCTATGTCAATATTGATTTCGCCTCCTGCATTCTTTACAAGGTCTGCAATGGTTGCGATTACAGAACTTTCGCCATCCGGAATTTGAATAGTTAATGTTGTCATTTTCCTGAATTTTATGATGATATCAAATATACAAATATAAAAAAACACTTTTAAGCTCAGGTTCTTCCCTCCGCCTCAATGTTTTTACCCCCTCATCACATTAACACGCTCACCTTTCCAATCCGGGAATAATACATGATCATTATTAATACCAAGGTGCCTATCCGCCACCGAGCTGAATACACTCCTGAAATCAGTAGTAACAGCCATGTCGCGGCCATCCTCAAGGTTTTCGATGGCGAGGGGTTTTACATTGCCGTAAACTAAACCGCCGCCAACATCATTGCCTAAAATAAAATTGCACGATGCCCGGCCATGGTCGGTGCCGCCGGTGCCGTTTTGGTGTACGGTACGGCCAAATTCGGTCATGGTCATTACGGTAACATCGTCCTGGTAGGTGCCGAGGTCGGTCCAGAGGGCCATAATGCTGTTGCTGAGGTCGGCTACATTGCGGGCGAAAACGCCGTTTTCGGTGCCCTGGTTAAAGTGGGTATCCCAGCCGTTAGATTCGGCGAAGGCTACTTCCAGGCCTACATCCATCTTAATGAGTTGGGCAATTTGCTTTAATGAATTACCCAGCGCCGAGTTGGGGTAAACGGCGCCGTTAGCCGGGCTGTAATTTTTGATATCTGTTTTCTGAAGCATTTTTACAGCTTCAAAACTTTCCTTTCCGGTTTGTTTCAGCAGGCCAGATGCAGTTTGATCGTACAGATCTTCAAAACTTTTGGCCGCCATATTGGCTCCTGTAGGATTACCGCGCATTTGGATGGCAAAATCCTGCAGGTTGCTGATAGATACCGAGGGGTTATCGCCATAAAAAGACCTCGGCATGGCCGATGTAAGGCTCACCGCCGTAAATGGCGTAAGCGCATCATGCCCCAGCAAGCCAACTGCCCGGTTCAACCAACCGCTTGCGGTACCTTTGTTAAATGGCGTGCCCGATTCCATATAATCCTGCGCATCAAAATGCGAGCGGGTGTTGTTTGGCGAGCCTATGCCGTGCACAATGCCCAGCCGTTTTTCGCGGAACATCGGTTCGAAAGCTTTCATGGCCGGGTGCAAACCAAAGCGGCCGTCCAAGTCAATAAGCGGATTACCACCGCCGCTTTTAGCCGCCGACATAAACAGGTTAGGCCTTGCGGTTTTTAAATATTCATCGGTAAAAGGCGTAACAGCCATCAGGCCGTCCATAGCACCACGCTGAAAAATGCATACCAGCGTTTTTTTCTTTTTATAGGGCGATATAATTTTTTCGCTTGCAGCAGCCTCGGCTAAAAAGCCGGGGATGCCGCCCATTAATCCTACACCCAACAGGGCCAATCCGCCCGATTTCAAAAATCCTCTTCTTGATACCATTTTGTTATCCTCCTGCAATTAACGCCGCTGATATTCGGGCGAACCAATAATAACACCCACCACCTGCGCCAGCATGGAGTTATTGCCCGCGGTGGTTTGCATTGCTGTAAAATTATTTTTCCGTTTGCCTTTTAAGCCTGCTTGCCTGTCCATCATTTCGTCGTTTCCGGTTGCCGGTGCCATGGTTGCAGCAGGAGTTTTGGCGCTGGCTTCGTCAACTTTTTCCATCAGTTTAGGGTCGTTAAGCATTGGGGTAAGGCGTTTGATGGTTTCATCAAGCGGTCGCCCGGGCATAATCAGTTTGCTGTATGTATTAAGCGCGGCCTGCGCGCTTTCTGGTTCGTGATGGTTATTGAGTGCGGCAAGATCAATCTTTACACCGGGAATCCTTCCCGAGGCCAGGGCCAGGCCAAAGTTCATGCGGTTAAGCAGCGCGCCCGTATTGATCCAGTATTGGCCACGATCGGGGAAACCGGTCGGGGCCTGGTAGTAGTACATTTTTTCGCCCATTTTATTAATCCAGTTAAACAACTGGTAAGGCTGGTTAACATCGGCATGCAGCGCCCGCACAGAACCGATAGCCAGCTCGAAGGGCGATTTAGTTTTCTCGCGCACAGCGGCAGCACTCCAAAACTCGGGCGAGTTCACCATCGTGATCAGCACCTGTTTTATATCGCCGTCCTTATCCATAAAAGTGCGGGCCATTTTATCAATAAGCGTTTGCGGCGGAGTATCGTTCACAAAACGTACCGCTATTTTTTTAGAGATAAATTTTGCAGTAGCCTGCTGATGCGCAAGCATGTTTAATAAAGTTACACCCTCCTCATATCCACCGTCTGCAGCAAACTGATGGCCTAAAACTGTTTTCTCGCCGGTATCATGCCGGTTAGGGTTAAACAGAAAGTCGCCTTCGTGTACAAAGCCACGGCTTTGCAGGTTATCGTCACCAATACGTTCCATCAGCTTTTGGCCTGCCTGGCCATAGTTGCCCATGGGGTAAACCGTCCAGCCGGTAAGTACTTTGGCAGCCTGGGTTACATCCTGCTGGGTATAACCGCCGTCAACGCCAAGGGTGTGCAACTCCATTACTTCGCGGGCATAGTTTTCATTAAGGCCCTGCGCTTTTTTAGCTTTCAGTTTGGGCATATTGGCCATGCGCCCGGTATCGCTTTGCATTTGCTGCAGTAACTGCCTGCGTTTTTGTACTTGCGGTTTATCCGTATTATTACCCGCACTGTTAAAATTATCCAGGTAATACAACATGGCGGGAGATTTGGCCGTGGCCAATAACAAGTCATTAAACTTACCCAAAGCGTTCGGCCTGATCACATCGCGCTCGTAATCGGGGATAAACTGGGCGCAATCATTTTTAACTACCGATACATTAAAATGGTTGAACCAAAAGCTGGTCATCACCTCCTGTAACTGATTATTGCTGTAAGCTGCTCTTAATATTTTTTGGTTGATGAACTGGCGCAGCAGGTCCTGCTCAGGCTTGAGGCCGTTTTGTTGCATGTAATTTTGCAATTGCTCGCGGTAAGCCTTCCTATCTGTTTTTACCGAATCGCGGTTTACCACACCATCTTTTACAGCCATGCGTAACACCTGCGCGTTTTTAGGGTATTGGGCTGCAATTTCGGTATTGCTTAGTTTAAGTGCTTCGTATTTATCCAATAGCTGATTGAGGGAATCATCGGGTATTTGCGCGTCCAGTTGTTGGGAAAACCATTTTTCGGGGCCTTGTTTTACAACCTCGTCCACCTGGCCGGGCGTGGCACCGTAGGTAAATCGGCTAAGCAAATGGGCCGCTGCCTGTTGCGGGGTTAAACCGGCTTGTTTGTAGGGGAATTTCAGCGCTCCCGGATTGGGATAGCCCGGCAAAAAGGCAGTAAACACGGTAAACACACACAACAACAATCCAACACCACACCAGTATTTAACAGCCTTTTTCATAGTATCCGGGTATATTTTTAACTATTAATTTGTTTTGGTAATGGTATGACGCTAAAAAATCGCTTTGGTTTAATTTAAATGTAAAATGGCACCAAATTTTTAACCTGTTAAACCAAAACTACGGTATATTGTCAATACATTTAGTTATCTACACAAAACAAAACGGATGAAAAAATTACTGATGATAATGGCCCTTGCAGGCGGCCTAAGCTTCGCAGCCAGCGCGCAAAAAAAAGTTGAGAAAACCCCGGCCCAAAAGGCAGGCAATAAAACCGAACATCTCGAAAAACACCTGAAACTAACTGCCGACCAAACTAAAAAAGTAAACGCTATTTTATTAGCACAGGCTACCAGCATCGACAGCCTTAAAAAACTAAAACAGGATAAAAGAACCAGCCACGCTGCCGATCAGAAGATTAAAAAACTGGCACAGGATAGGTTGGATAAAGTGTTAACTCCCGAGCAGAAAAAAGAATATGCCGCTATGAAGGCTGAGAAAAAGGCTAAGAAGGATGCGGTGAAGAAGGCTGCGCAGTAAACCTTGATTTTTAGGATTGGGGGATTGATCTGATGCTGTATTAAAAGTTTAAAAGCGGGATGTTTCCCGCTTTTTTGTTTTGCAGCTTTTCGGGCTTTGCGCAAAATATTCTAATTTTAATTCAAATAGCTGATCATCATTAATGACTTCAAACCCGCTGGCAAAACATAGGCTTACTATCCTTTACGGGGTAACATTGGCTTTGCTATTGTTTTTGCTGAAATGGCTGGAGTTAAAACTCATTATTGTAAACCATGCCTATGAGGCTTATATGGGGGCCATAGCTGTATTCTTTACCGCGCTCGGCATCTGGCTGGCGTTAAAGCTCACCAAACCTAAAACTGTAGTGGTTGAAAAACCTGTTTATATTAACAACGGTCCTGAATTTACCATTAACCAAACCGAACTTGATAAGCTTGGGCTAAGCAAACGCGAGCTGGAGGTTTTGCAGCTGATGGCCGAGGGATTGAGCAACCAGGAAATTTCTGAGCGCTTGTTTGTATCTTTAAATACTATCAAAACACATTCGGCAAAAGTATTTGAAAAAATGGAGGTAAAGCGCCGAACGCAGGCGGTTGAGATGGCTAAACGGCTTTGTATCATCCCCTGAAAACATCACCCTTTAGCATTATTCGGGCCGGTATTTTCAAAATCATCCTAAAGTATGAGCCCAGTTTCAAGCCTGCACTCCAAATTTGTTCCATCAAAACATAAAACAATATGAAAAAAAATGTACTTGTTTTTGGATCAATCTCGGGTTTGATCATTGCGGCAACCGGATGTATCTCGGGAGCCTTGTGTTATAACAATCCCAATTTTCAGGGCAATATGTGGGTCGGTTACGGCTCGATGGTGCTGGCCTTCTCCTTGATATTTGTAGCCATCAAAAACTACCGAGATAAGTATAATGGTGGCGTAATCAGCTTTGGCAAGGCGCTTGGTATTGGGCTTTCTATTGTAGCTATTACATCAACTATTTATGTATTGGTTTGGCTCATTGAGTTTTATAATTTCTTCCCCGATTTTATGAACAAGTATGTGGCGCATGTGCTAAATGATGCTAAAGCTCATGGTGCAACAGATGCCGAACTTAAACAAAAGGCTGCCGAAATGGCTCCTTATGCAGAAATGTACAAAAGTCCGGTTGGGGTTATCCTGCTTACCTACGTCGAGATACTGCCGGTTGGGCTTGTAATTGCATTGATTGCAGCACTAATATTAAAACGCAAAAATTCCGATCCGCAATTGGCGGCTAACTAACATAGTGCCATGATGTTCAGGCTTACGAAGTTTCAAAAACTTCGTAAGTCTGGATTAAGAATTCCTAAATTGCCTCCATGATATTCGATTTCAGGCTGAAGGTTTTTTACACGGTTGCCCAGCGGTTAAGCTTTACCAAAGCCGCTTCGGAATTGTTTATTACCCAGCCTGCCGTTACCAAGCATATTAAAGAGCTGGAAAAGCAGCTAAGCCAGCAGCTTTTTAAACGCAACGGCAACAATATTGCACTTACATCAGCCGGCAAAGTATTAGAAAAATATGCCGAAAAGATTTTTCAAACTTACACCGATCTCGAAAACGAACTGGCTCAATTAAATGATCTGGAAGCCGGTACCCTGCATATAGGCGCAAGCACCACGGTAGCCCAAACCATTTTACCCAAGTTGCTGGCTTTGTTTAAAAAAACATATCCTAAAGTAACCTTCAACTTTATACAGGCCAATACCGATCAGATCTCGCATATGGTGCTGGCCGAAAAAATTGATATTGCCATTGTTGAGGGGGCCGCTCACTCGGCGCAACTCGCTTATACCGATTTTGCGAAGGATGAGATTGTGCTGGTTACCGCGGCAAACAATAAGTTATCCAAAAAGGCCGAGATCACACCCAAACAATTACCCGCTATTCCGCTGGTTTTGCGCGAGGCAGGTTCGGGTACTTTAGATGTGATTTTTAATGCCCTGGCCGGGGTGCAGATCAGTCCTAAAGATCTCAATATCGAAATTCAGCTCGAGAGCAGTATCGCCATCAAACAGTACCTTTTGTATTCAGAAACGGCAACTTTCCTCTCTATCCAGTCAGTAGTAAGCGAATTAAAATACAACGAGCTCAGCATTATCGATATTAAGGGATTGGAGATTTTTCGCACTTTTCAGTTTATCCAGCTGCATGGCAAACACAGCAAACTGATTGAGTTATTTAAACGTTTTTGCCTGGCTAATTATAACTTAAAGTAATCAAGTATTACTTTATATCATTTGATAACCAGTAGTTTTAAGGGGAAATTTGATTGCTGAATAAAAGGCGATCACACAATGGAACAAATCACTACTGATATTTGCATTATAGGGGCGGGCCCTGTTGGTTTATTTGCTGTTTTTGAAGCCGGGCTGTTAAAAATGCGCTGCCATTTAATTGATGTACTGCCGCAGGTTGGCGGGCAACTTTCCGAAATTTATCCGCATAAACCCATTTACGATATCCCGGGCTATCCGGATATTACCGCGCAGCAGTTAATTGATAACCTGATGCTGCAGATTGCGCCATTTAACCCAACGTTTAGTTTGGGCGAACGTGTGGAAACCCTTAACAGGCGCGAAGATGGATCATACGATATTAAAACAGACGACGGCACCAGCGTGCACTGCCAGGTAGTTGTGATTGCCGGTGGCTTAGGCTGCTTTGAACCCCGCAAACCCGAAATTGACCGCCTTGCCGATTTTGAAGGCAAGGGCGTAGCCTACATGGTGAAAAATCCAGAGCATTTCCGTGGTAAAAAAGTGGTACTGGCCGGCGGCGGCGATTCGGCTTTGGATTGGGCAGTTTTTTTGAGCAACGTAGCCGAAAGGGTAACGCTGGTTCATAGGGGCGATACCTTCCGCGGAGCACCGGATAGTGCAGGGAAAGTTTTTGATCTGGCTAAGGAGGGTAAGATTGACCTGATCCTGAAATCGAACGTGGTTGCACTAACTGGTGATGATAGTTTGCAGGAAATTACGCTGCTCGACCGAAACAACCAGGTGAGCCATATCGAGGCCGATCACCTGATCCCGCTTTTTGGTCTCAGTCCTAAGTTGGGACCTATTGCTGAGTGGGGATTGAATATCGACAGATCAGCCATAGCAGTAAACACCGTTGATTACAGCACTAATATTGAGCGTATTTATGCCATTGGCGATATCAATACCTATCCCGGTAAATTAAAGCTGATACTTTGCGGTTTTCACGAAGCGGCCTTGATGGCACAGAGTGCCTTTAAATATGTATTCCCCGAGCAAAAACTGAGTTTTAAATATACCACCGTTTATGGTGTTAGCGCCTTTTAGCCATGATTAACCTTACTATAATTGACCGCGATGGCGGCAGGATGCCGGTAGAAATCCCGGAAGGTATTAACCTGAGCCTGATGGAAGTGCTAAAAGCTTCTGAATACGAGATCCTGGCTACCTGCGGCGGTATGGCCCTTTGTGCTACCTGCCATGTACAGGTTATTGAAGGCCCCGAACAATATTTTACGCCAACTGATGCCGAGCTGGACGTATTGGATACTTTACCCTATGTTGAGCCCAGCAGCCGCCTGGCCTGCCAGATCAGGATTACAGAGGATATGGATGGGATGGTGTTTAAACTGATGGGTGGAGATTAGGGAAGTCCCGTTCTGATAGTTGGCGCACGCATGCCGCGTGTGCCCCGCATGCTAATTCATCGTAAAACATAGTTATAAAGATGTCCTATCTGTTTAGGCACACGCGACACGCGTGCGCCAGCGATAGATGAAAACTTTTACAAACTCATCGCCTCATACTCCTTAATCAGCTTTTTAGTAGCCCTCGCCAAATAAGCAGTAATAAGTAATTGTTTCACATCATCGGGCGAGGCAGTTTCTAATCGCACTAACATGTATTTGTAGTTTTGATAATGAGGCGTGATAAAGTAGGTATGCGGATCAAGCGCCATCCATTTTTCACGCTTGGAGGTATGTAAGGCCAGCAATTCGTCTTTTTCTTTCACATTAGCTATGATCTTACCATTTACATAAAAAGCCTCATCATCAAAACACTTTTTTTGTGTGATACCGGGTAGTGGTAACAAAGTATTTTGCATAAAAAGCATAAATATGTGCATATCCGTAGCCATGGCTAAATTTAAAAATTAAAGGGCAAATTATGCCCTTTAAAAATCTTAATGCATATTCAAATATGCTGCTGCAGTATCGGTTACCTTGTGTACAACTACGCCAACGCAATTCCCCCCGCCGTCAATTTCGAAAGAGATGCCCTTAGCCAGATCGGTATAAACCTGCACCTTACCGCTTTTGTTGGTGTAGCTGCCTGATGCTTTCAAGGTATAAACTTTCCTGATCGCACCTTCGGCCGAGCCAACGCCCAGGCCATCAGCAGTTTTAAATTTGGGTGATGTTACCAGCACTTTGCGTACGTGGCTTACAGTTTCATCCTTACCACCCATATTATGATGAGCGAAAACTACAGTACGGTTGCCGGATGGATTATGCCCGGCAAACCAAACTAAAAGCGAGCTTCCCATCGCCGCGTCCGAACTATCGGGTTTACCCAGTTGTTTCATTACATTATTAACATCTTCATCCAGTACAATATGACCGATACCTTTACCCGGTGTTATCAGCCAATCGGGCGATGAAGTACTGCCGGTATCCGAGGCCATGGTATGATGCACTGTGGTGTCATTCCTGTCCCCAAGGTGCTGTCCCGAGGTATCTTTAACCGTTTTATTGGTATCGGCCAGCGATGTTTGTTTTTTATTATTGCCGCAGGCCAGCAAACATATGGCTACAGCGGCTATTACCATGCAATTTTTTATCATCATATAAGCATAACCAATTTAATAGTTAATTTGTTGGCGGGCTAAGGTAAGCTATAACCAAACCCCGATTTTTTTGTTAAACGAATGATGACAAGTAAAGGCCAACAGGTAATACAACAATGGTACCGGGAAAAAAACTGGGAACAGTTCCCTTTCCAGGCCGAAATGATGGATGCTTATCTGAATGGTTATTCGGGTTTGCTGAATGCGCCAACCGGCAGCGGTAAAACGTTTGCCCTGTTTTTGCCTTTTCTGGCGGGTTTTATTAACCAACATCCTGATACTTTTAAAACACAGCAAAACAACGGCTTGCTGATGCTTTGGATAACACCGCTTCGTGCCTTAACCAACGATATCCGCAAGGCCATGCAGGAGGCCTGCAATGAGATGGGCCTGCCCTGGCGGATAATGACACGCACCGGCGATACATCGGCAGCCGAAAAATCTGCCCTCAAAAAAAAGCTTCCCGAGGTATTGCTTACCACACCCGAAAGCCTGCACCTGATGCTGGCCCAGAAAGAATATCCCAAATTGTTTAGCCAACTGCAAGTGGTGGTGATTGATGAGTGGCACGAGTTGCTGGGAACCAAACGCGGCGTACAGGTGGAATTGGGTTTGTCTAAGTTAAAAGTCTTAGGTTCTAAGTCGGAAGTCTTAAATCAAAAGTCAAAAGACTTAGAACTTAAGTCTCACGACTTCCCACTTAAAATCTGGGGCATCAGCGCTACCATCGGCAATCTTGAACAAGCGGCTGAGGTGCTGTTAGGTAATGATTTTCCGAAAGAGCAGATCAGGATGGTGCGGGCCAACCTGGAGAAAAAGCTGGATATCCGTTCCATCATCCCTCAAAATATCGAAAACTATTCGTGGGCCGGGCATATCGGTTTAAAGCTGCTGCCGGAGGTGATGGAAATTGTTGCCAAAAGTAAAACAACGCTCATTTTTACTAATACCCGCTCACAATCTGAAATCTGGTATCACGCTATTTTGGATAACTACCCTGAGTATGCCGGCATTATGGCCATGCATCACGGCTCGTTGGATAATGAGCTGCGCAACTGGGTGGAAGCCGCACTGCATGCCGAGGCGCTGAAGCTGGTGGTATGTACATCGAGTTTGGACCTGGGGGTGGATTTTCGGCCCGTTGATACCGTGGTGCAAGTGGGGAGCCCCAAAGGCGTTGCCCGTTTTATGCAGCGGGCGGGCAGAAGCGGGCACCATCCGGGAGCAACTTCGTTAGCCTATTTTGTGCCTACCCACTCGCTCGAGTTATTGGAGGGGGCGGCGCTGAAAGAGGCCATTAAAGCCAAAATATTTGAAAGCCGCGACCCCTTGCTGCTGGCTATGGATGTGCTGATCCAGTACATGGTTACACTGGCGGTATCTGATGGCTTTAAGGCCGAAGAATTATTTAGTGAGATAAAAACAACCTATGCATTTGCTGATTTGAGCAGGAGTGAATTTGGCCAACTGCTTGATTTTATCACAACCGGGGGCAAAACCCTGGCCCAGTACGATGAATTTTTAAAGGTTGAGGTTGAGAATGGCCTTTACAAAGTGAACAGCAGGCGGGTAGCCATGCGGCATCGTTTAAGCATCGGTACTATCACCAGCGAGTTAAGTATCCGTGTAAAATGGCTCAGCGGCGGCAGTTTAGGTACTATCGAAGAGTCGTTTGTATCCAAATTGAAGCCCGGTAATACATTCTGGTTTGCCGGCCGCAGCCTGGAGTTTGTAAGAGTAAAGGAGATGACGGCTTATGTTAAAAAATCAAACTCGACCAAAGGTATTATCCCCAGTTGGAATGGCGGGCGGATGCCTTTATCATCACAACTGGCCGCAGTATTCAGGCTAAAACTGGATGAGGTAGCGCATGGCCTTGAGCGGGATGTGGAGGTAAAAGCCCTCAAGCCGCTTTTTGATCTGCAACAAAAACTATCGCACCTGCCACAAAGTCACGAATTTTTGATCGAATCATTCAAATCAAAAGAAGGACACCACCTCTTATTTTATCCTTTTGAGGGAAGATTGGTACACGAGGGTATGGCATCGCTGCTGGCCTATCGCATCAGCAAGATAAAACCGGCCAGTTTTTCTATCGCCATGAACGATTACGGATTTGAACTGCTTACTGATGAGGATATTCCTATTGAGGAAGCCCTGGAGGATTCGGCCTTTTTCTCGCTTGATAACCTGATAGATGATATTCAGCACAGTTTAAACGCCAATGAAATGGCCCGGCGAAAGTTTAGGGATATAGCCCACATCGGCGGATTGGTATTTACTGGTTATCCCGGACAGCAGATTAAAAACAAACACTTACAGGCCTCAACATCTTTATTATTCGAGGTTTTCAGCGAGTACGAGCCGGATAATTTACTGATCCGCCAGGCGTACAATGAAGCACTTGCTTTTCAACTGGAAGAGTTTAGGCTGAGGGCCGCGCTGCAGCGCATTCAATCGCAAAACATTATTTTAAAAGTGATTGAAAGACCTACGCCTTTTGCATTCCCGATAATGGTGGATAGCCTTGGGCGTGAAAAACTTACTACCGAAACCCTGGAAGAACGCATAGCCAAAATGGCCCGCAGCTATGGTGCCGAAGGCGTTGCTGAACCGGCAGAGCGAAAAAGCCGGAAGCCGGGGATTACGAGGAAGAAAGGATTTTAAACTAACAAACTTGTTACCTTATATCGTTAAACCAAGTTTAAGCATTTAACTCTAAATAGCTAAACACTATCCAAAATCGAATATGAAAAACCTAAAACTACGCAGTCTTATTATTTTGTTGACTTTTTTCTTTAGTTCATGTGTTACAACCAGCTACCTCGGTGATAATTATCCTGCCACCGAAAAAATAGATGTATTTTATGATGCAAAAGACGTAAAGAAAGACTACAAAGTTATAGGCCACTTAATTACCGATTACACCAGTGACTCGATTGAGGCCAAAGATGCATTATCAACAAAAGCAAAAAAGGTCGGCGCAGATGGAATTATTATATTACAGGTTGCTGGCAACGGTGAACATGTTTCCATTCGTGCCGATGCAATAAAATATAATTAAGCCCTCTTTACTCTTCACCGGTAGGAGAGACTTTATTTTTTAGCCCCTCTCTGCTGGATAAAGGCTGGCTTGATACTCTTTTTTTTACCTTTGCCACCATGGAAACCATCACCTGGCATGATTTTGAAAAAGTGGAACTTAGGGTAGGCACCGTCCTCGAAGCCATTGATTTTCCCGAAGCCCGCAAACCCGCCTTTAAAGTAAGGGTTGATTTTGGCGAGCACGGTATCCGCTGGTCGAGCGCGCAAATCACTAAGCATTATACTAAAGATCAGTTGGTTGGCAGGCAGATAGTGGGTGTAACCAATTTTCCTAAAAAGCAGATTGCCAATTTTATGTCGGAGTTTTTGGTTACCGGCTTTGCCGATGAAAATGGTGATATTGTATTAACCGCTGTAGAAAAACCCGTGCCAAACGGCAGCAAACTTATTTAAATGAGATACATCAGTTTTGAGGACGAGCCAGCCATATCGCCCGATGAATATTTTATGGGCGAGGCGCTAAAAGAAGCCCGCTACGCTTTAGAGGAAGACGAGATCCCCATCGGGGCTATAGTGGTTTACAACGGCCGCATCATTGGCAAAGGCCATAACCTTACCGAACGGTTGAACGATGTATCGGCCCATGCCGAAATGCAGGCCCTTACCGCCGCCGCCAACCTGATGGGCGGCAAATACCTGCAGGGCTGCACACTGTATGTTACCATGGAGCCATGCGTAATGTGCGCGGGCGCGTCATACTGGTTCCAGGTAAGCAAAATTGTTTTTGGGGCTTATGATAATAAACTGGGCTTTGGCCGCATCAACCAAAAAATAACCCACCCCAAAACCATCATCACCGGCGGCATCCGCGAAGCCGAATGCAGCCAGCTGGTGAAGGATTTTTTTAAAGGGAAGAGGAAGAAGTAGGGTAGTTGTCTGAATCAGAATTTTCAGGATTTTAGAATTTACAGAATTTGTGTTGGGCTGATGATAAGTATTCTGCTAATTCTAAAATTCTGAAAAATCCTGATCAAAAACATGACAATTATTTAGAACAAATCCATCCCTCAACGCTTATATTTGTTACGTCACAACAAACGTTAAACTTTAAAATTAATAACTTAAAATTATGGCATTTACACTACCGGCGTTATCCTACGCTACCGATGCTCTGGAACCGCACATTGATAAACTGACCATGGAAATTCACCACGGCAAACACCACCTGGCTTATGTTACCAACTTAAACAAAGCTTTGGAAGGTAAACCTGAGGCCGACAGCAACATTGATGATATCATTAAAAATATCTCAAAATTCCCTGCTGCTGTACGTAACAATGGTGGTGGTCATTACAACCATACTTTATTCTGGACTTTGTTATCACCAAACGGTGGTGGCGAGCCTACAGGTGCTTTGGCCGATGCTATTAAAAGCACTTTCGGTTCATTCGCCGATTTTAAAACCAAAGTATCTGAAGCCGGTGCAACCCGTTTCGGTTCGGGTTGGGCATGGTTAATTGTTACTGCTGATAAAAAACTTGCTGTAACTTCAACCCCTAACCAGGACAACCCATTGATGGATATTGCCGAAGTAAAAGGTACCCCGATTTTAGGTATCGACGTTTGGGAGCATGCTTACTACCTGAAATACCAAAACCGTCGCCCGGATTATTTAGCAGCCATCTGGAATGTAATTAACTGGAACCACGTTGCCGAGCTTTATGCTAAAGCAACTGCTTAATTTTATTTTAAGCTGATATTGAAAGCGGCAGGACCCGATGGTTCTGCCGCTTTTTTGTTATAATTATGTTAGGTATGTTATCCGTATGTTGGCTACCCATAAAACACAACGGCCGCCCGTTAAAGCAGCCGTTTGTTCATTAAATATTATAGGGGATTAAATGTTCTGTGGCATTTGCTTCATCGTTTCGGCCAAATCAAGCTGTAAGCCTTTGGCAATGGCCATACCTAAATTAATGTCGGCCCTAAACCAGTGGCAGAGCTGGCGGTTAATGATCAACTCCTTCTTAGACCCCTCAATACCTTTCATCGAGCCAACCACATTGTTAACCAGGTTTTGTTTGGCCTGGCTATCCATCAGCCGGTATAAATCGCCGGGTTGGGTGTAATGATCATTTTCGCCTTCGGCATTACGGTCATACCAATCGCCAACCGGACTGCCAAAATCCCAGGCAGGTTCTTTATAACTTTGATCTACCGCAATATCATCAAAGCTATTAGGGAAATAGTTTGGATTTGAGCCGCCGTTGCCGTTTACGGTCATCTGGCCGTCGCGCTGGTAGTTGCTTACCAGGTAGGGGCATTTATTCACCGGGATCTGTTCATAATTACCACCCAGGCGGTAGCGGTGTGCATCGGGGTACGAAAGTATGCGGCCCTGCAGCATTTTATCGGGCGAGTAGCCTACACCATCCACAACATGTGCCGGGGCAAAAGCCGCCTGCTCAACATGGGCAAAGTAGTTATCGGGATTTTCATTTAATTCCAATACACCAACGTCGATCAACGGATAATCAGCATGGGGCCACACTTTGGTTAAATCAAATGGATTGATGTGGTATGTTTTGGCATCAGCTTCGGGCATTACCTGTATTTTTAAAGTCCATTTGGGGAAATCGCCGTTATCAATCGCTGTTAGCAGATCGTGCTGTGCAAAATCAGGTGCTTTGCCGCGCATATCGGCAGCTTCATCATTTGTGAAGTTTTTGATACCCTGCTGCGTTTTAAAGTGAAATTTAACCCAAAACCGCTCGTTTTTAGCATTGATGAACGAAAACGTATGGCTGCCAAAACCATCCATGTGGCGGTAACCATAAGGTGTGCCGCGGTCGCTCATTAAAATAGTTACCTGGTGCAGGCTTTCGGGGTTCAGCGACCAGAAATCCCACATCATGGTGGCACTTTTGCAGTTGGTATACGGGTCGCGCTTTTGGGTGTGGATAAAATCGCCGAATTTTTTAGGATCTTTTATAAAGAAAACCGGGGTGTTGTTGCCAACCAGATCCCAGTTACCGTCTTCGGTATAAAATTTAATGGCAAAGCCGCGGGGATCACGCTCGGTATCGGCCGAACCTTTTTCGCCGCCCACGGTAGAGAAACGCAGGAACAATTTGGTTTGCTTACCTATGGTATTGAACACTTTAGCGCGGGTATACTGGCTGATATCGTTCGTAACCGTAAATGTACCATAAGCGCCCGAACCCTTGGCATGAACTACACGCTCAGGAATACGTTCGCGGTTAAAGTGAGCCATTTTTTCGTGCAGGATATAATCCTGTAATAATATCGGGCCGCGCGGACCGGCAGTCATCGAGTTTTCATTTTCTACATAAGGCCTGCCCGAAGCGGTGGTAAGCTTCCTTTTGTTTTCCATAGTATAAGTTTTGATGACTCAAACTTGACTAAAAAATCTCAATAGAAAAAATCAATATTTGTTATCTTAGCATAGTATTTATCTATATTACATGACTATTACACAACTGGAGTATATTGTGGCGGTTGATACCTACCGCAGTTTTGTGGCCGCTGCCGATAAGTGTTTTGTTACCCAGCCAACGCTGAGCATGCAGGTACAAAAACTGGAAGATAACCTGGGCGTAAAAATCTTCGACCGCAGCAAACAGCCCGTTGTACCCACCGAGATAGGCATCGAAATTATTAACCAGGCCCGCATCATGCTATCTGAAAGTGAAAAGATCAAGGAGATCATCACCGACAGGCAAAAGGAGCTTTCCGGCGAGTTACGTGTAGGCATTATCCCAACCGTTGCACCTTATATACTGCCAAAAATCATCCATGGTTTTATTGAAAAATATCCGCAGGTAAAACTGGTGGTATGGGAACAAACTACCGAAGAGATTATCCAGCAGTTAAAATTGGGTATGCTTGATTGCGGTATCCTCTCCACCCCGCTGCATGAGGCCAGCCTTACCGAGATCCCGGTGTTTTATGAAAACTTTGTGGCTTATGTATCTAAAAACAGTAAGCTCTCTAAAAAGAAAAACATCATTCCGGATGATATTGATATGGAAGAGATCTGGATTTTGAACGAGGGCCACTGCATGCGCGAGCAGGTATTGAACATTTGCCAGCGCCGCAAATCAACCCGCGGCTTTCAGCATTTTGAATATAATACAGGCAGCGTTGAAACCCTTAAGCGTATGGTTGATCAAAACAACGGTGCCACCATCCTGCCCGAACTTGCCCTCTCCGAACTTACCGAAAAACAACTGGATAAAGTACGTCACTTCCGCTCACCCGAGCCCGCCCGTGAGGTAAGTATTGTAATACAGCGTAACTTTTTAAAACGCCGGATGATTGAAGCTTTGAAGAACGAGATTCTGGAGTTTGTGCCTAAGCGGATGAAGAGTAAGAAGAAGAAAGAGGTGATGGATATATAAATAACCTCTTTAAAACCTTGGTAGAAAAAAATTATAATAAACATAATTATCTGAGTTGTTTCCGTTTTGGAAATAACTGAATTTGCCAATTCATTCAGAACCTGATTTATTCTTATCTATTTAAAGTATCAACTATTCGAATTTTTCGGGTAGTTGGGCCGACGGTATGCCCATTTAGGATATTACTGTATCATCGGCGATAATCTCATCCCCGTCGTAACATACCTTGAACTTTTTTACTAATAATTATAAACGTCGTAATTCATTGTTAATCAGATGTAAGTCTTAGCTTATTTAGATTTATTATAAATAATTTGCATTATAACACTTGTGTGACTACTTTTGCGGCATTATTTATATTTAGTCTAAATAAAATGAATCAACCCCTACACACATTTCACAAACTGCTCTCCCTGTTATTTCTGGTAGTTTTTACACTCTTCAATATAAAGTCTGCAACGGGCGAAGTTAAACCCGGCACTATTACAGGTACCATTACAACCGCCGATGGCCAAACCGTGCCCGGTGTAACTGTTGGTATTAAAGGCGACGGCATAAACGCGGGCACCGTTACTAACGAAAGCGGCCGGTTTACCTTTAATAAAGTAAAACCCGGTAGTTATACCATTAAAGTAAGCTTTGTTGGCCTGGCTTCTGAAGAAAAAACAGTTGAGGTGGCCGAGGGGCAGCGTGTTGTGGTAAACTTTATGCTGCGCGAAAACGCCAACCAGCTTGGCGAAGTTTTAATATCGGGCCGTAAACAGAAATATAAAATTGATGCCCCATCGGCAAGCTTAAGGCTTAATGAACCTTTATTGCAGGTAGCACAAAATGTTCAGGTAGTTACCTCAAAGGTATTGGCCGATCAACAGGTGATCAGCATGAGCGATGGTTTGATCCGCAACGTGAGCGGCGCTGTACGCCTGGAGCACTGGGGCGATTTGTATACCAATATCACCATGCGCGGTTCGCAGATCCAGGCTTTCAGAAACGGTTTTAACGTAGTTAGCTCGTACTGGGGACCGCTTACCGAGGATATGAGTTTTGTAGATCATATCGAATTTGTAAAAGGCCCTGCAGGTTTTCTATTGAGCAACGGCGACCCAAGCGGTTTATACAACGTGGTTACCAAAAAGCCTACCGGCGAAACCAAAGGCGAGATCAGCTTTACCACCGGCAGCTTTAACTTAAACCGTGCAACGCTCGATCTGGATGGAAAATTAAGTAAGGATGGAAAATTCCTGTATCGTTTGGATCTATCTGCACAAAACAAAAACTCGTTCCGTGCCAATGAGTTTAATGATCGTTATGTTATAGCACCAGTAGTTTCGTACCAGATTGATGATAAAACCAAACTGACTGCCGAGTACGTTTACCAACGCGCCCACATGTCTGATGTTGGCTCGTATTACGTATTCAGCCCGAAAGGCTATGGTGTGCTGCCGCAAAACTTTACCCAGTTGCCTGCAGGCTTGCCTCCAACCAATATCAACGATCACAGTTTTACCCTGAATCTTACGCATCAGTTAAGTGATAACTGGAAGCTTACCGCGCAGGCTGCCCGTTACAATTATTCGCAATTGGGTACCTCTATGTGGGCCGATTCGGTAAATACCGATGGTTCTTATTACCGTAATGCCGGCATCTGGGAAGCAAAAAGCACCATGTCATTAGCCCAGGTATTTTTAAATGGCAAAGTTAATACAGGCAGTGTTGTACACAATATTTTGGCCGGTGTTGATTTAGGCGATAAAAAATATGTTGCCGATTATGCTCAAACAGCATCACTTGATACCGGTTCAAGACCTTTTAATCCTTACCAGGAAGGCGTACCAACGCTTAATAACCCATCAAACGGCTATCCTAAGTTTGATCGTTCGTTAAACCTTGAAGCACGTGCAGCTGCCGGTTTTGGTTTAATCAATACACGTTATTCAAGCATATACTTACAGGATGAGCTTGGCTTTTTTGATAACAAAGTAAGGCTGACACTGGCAGGCCGTTATACTTATGTGCAAATGGCCGATTTTAATACACCCGAACAGGCTAAACATTTTAGTCCGCGTATAGGTTTAAGCGTATCTATCGATGACCAGACTTCGGTTTACGGCTTACGCGACCAAACATTTTTACCACAGGCAGGCAAAGTTTCGGTTGGTAAATTGCAGCCATTAACGGGTACCAACACCGAATTTGGTATTAAACGTGACTGGGCCGGCGGCAAATGGAACACCACGCTTTCGGTATACCGCATCTTAAAAAACAACGAACTAACTGCCGACCCCAATGCCGCTCCTAACTCGGGTTTAAGCATCATATTTGGCCAGAAAAGATCACAAGGCTTAGAGTTTGACCTCCGCGGCGAAATTGCACCCGGTTTCAACTTAACTGCAAACTATGCTTACACCGATTCGAAGGTGAGTAAAGTAAATCCTGATCTGGCTGCTTCTCCAACCAACACCATTAAAGTAGGCGATGTGGTGCCGGGTTATGTAAAACATGTTGCCAACGCCTGGTTAAGCTATAAATTAAACAGCGGCACACTTAAAGGTACCGGCGTATCATTAGGCGGCACTTACTATGGCGGCCGCCAGACTGATACCTGGAGCGTTGGCCTTGAAAAATTGCCAAACTATTTTAAAATGGATGGCGGCTTATTTTGGGAAGGCTCAAAAATGCGTATTGCAGGTAACGTATTTAACGTGCTGAATAAATACACTTACAGCGGTTCGTATTACTCATACCTGAGCGCCTACTACTGGCAGGCCGATGCGCCACGTAACTATCGTTTAAGTATTGCTTACCGGTTTTAATGCATGACGCCTTTTAAGAAAACCATATTGTTTATACATCGCTGGCTCGGATTTATCTCCGGGCTGGTGGTATTTATTGTGAGCATCACCGGTTGTATTTTTTGTTTTCAGGATGAAATTCAGGATGCAATACATGATTATCGTAAGGTGGAAGTACAGAATAAACCTTACATAGCGCCATCTATACTTAAAACCGAAGCGTTGAAAGGCCGCAAGGGTGCAACAGCCAGCTATATTTATTATTACGGCATTGGTCGCCCGGCAGGTGTGTTGGTGAATGATAAAAAGGAGGGTTTGTTATATGTTTATCAAAACCCCTATACCGGTAAAATCACCCATACTGAAAGCCCCACTTCAAATTTTTTTATTATTGTTGAGTATATTCACCTGTACCTGTTGCTGCCGGCCAATATAGGCGGCATGGTAGTAGGCGTCTCGGTAATTATTTTTGTTGTGCTGATGATAACCGGCATTGTACTATGGTGGCCCAAACGCAAAACCGACCGCAAACGCAGCCTCACCATTAAATGGGGCGGCCGCTGGCGCAGGGTTAATTACGATTTGCACAATGTATTGGGCTTTTATGCAACCAGCGTGGCTATAATTTTAGCCATAACAGGTTTATCTATTGCTTTTGATTGGGTACGTGAAGGCATTTATGCTACTGCCAACCTGGGTAAGGCCCATCCCGAAGAAAAGGCTGTATTTAAATCCGATTCATTACTGAAAGGAAAGGTCGACACTACTCAAATCATCAACAAAGCATATTTAGCAGCCAGGGCAGGTTCGCCAAATGCCGAAATGTTTTTGATTTATGATGATGAAGCTAAAGCCGGCGCCGTAGGTGTAACCGCCTACGCAAAAGCTTTACATTATTATAAAAGCGATAGCTACACATTTGATAAGTACAGCGGCAAATTGCTTAACCGTACGGCTCATGAACAGAAAAGTCCCGGCATGAAGATGAATAACATGAACTACGATATTCACGTAGGGCAGATTTTAGGATTACCCGGTAAGATCATCGCTTTTTTGGCCAGTTTAATTTGCGCCAGCCTGCCAATAACGGGTTTCATTATCTGGCTGGGTAAACGTAAAAAATCCAAAACAAAAAAAGTAAAAACGGTGGTACACAGGCGAACGGTGAGGCAGCATTTGCCGGCTGACCGTTGATTGGTCTGAACCATGATTTGACCATTGATTTATTTGATTACGTTGATTGCGTCGATTTTTTACTCCCCTTTAGGGCATTGCCGTCAAATTAAGAATCAGGCTTTTAAATTCCCCTCTTGAGAGGGGGCGCGATGGGAAAGAGCGGGAGCAGGGGTGTGTTATACGAGCGATAACTACACGTAGAGTAACACACCCCTCCACCCCTCTCGAGAGGGGAATCGCACAATTCCACCGCTTTTTGCTTAAGTTGACGGCTATGCCCTTTAGAGGGCTGGGGGGCCAATCACCACCTCATCATCCACCGGATGCCCGGTACAGGTCAATATCCAGCCCTGCGCAAGATCCGCATCTGTCAATACATCGTTCTTTACCATTTCAACTTTACCGGCGGTTCATTTCATCATGCAGGTTGAGCAAACCCCTCCACGGCAACTGTAGGGCAATGCAATATTGTTTTGCAGGGCAGCCTGTAGTATGGATTGATTTTCGCCCACCACAATATCGTGCAGCTCTCCACCATATTGTATTTTGATGTTGCGGGGAGGGAAGCTTGTAAAAGCGCCGGTAACAGGAACGGTTTCAAGCACAAAATTTTCACGGCGGATCTTATCTTTTTCAATCCCCATATAAACCAGGTCAAACCTAATCATACGCATATATGCAAACGGACCGCACAGGTAAAACTCCGCATTGGTAATATTAAAATGAGCGTGTTGTTTAACCAGTTTCTCTACTTTATCCGTATTAAGCCGGTTGGCCTCACTGCTCAGCAGGTGAATGATGGTTAACCTGGCGGGATGTTCGGCCACCAGCTTTTCCAGTTCATCTTTAAATAAAATGGATTGGGTATTTTGATTGCTGTAGATCAGGATCAGCCTGCTTTGGCCTTCCCTCCCAAGTACATACTTTAACTGCGAAAATATGGGTGTAATGCCGCTGCCGCCGGCAAATAAAAAGATATCTTTTTCGTGTTGATAATCGCTGATAATAAAGCGGCCTGCAGGAGCCAGTGCAGTTAATATATCGCCCTCTTTTATTTTGGCCAGCATAAAGCGTGAGATCTCGCCATTACTGATGCGCTTGATGGTAATAGCCATATAAAGCTCATCAGGTGATGAACTTAAAGAATACGAGCGCCTGATCTCTTCCTGCCGGTGGTTAAATATCAGCGTTACGAATTGCCCTGCCTGGTAAGGTATAACATGCCCATCAAGGGCACTCAGGTAAAACGTAGCGATATCTGCCGATTCCCGTTTTACGCGTTCGACTTTTAATTTTAAAATATCCTCAGTCATCTTTGGCAAAACTATTGTTTACCCGCAAGCATTTTGCGGATAACACTGTTTTTTTTGCCGTAAGTATAGTAGATAACCAGGCCAATTGCAAGCCAGACAATCAAACGCAGCCAGGTATCGCCGGGTAAAAAAGTCATCATCGCAAAGCAGGTTAAGATACCTAAAATGGGCACCAACGGAACTAAGGGTGTTTTAAATGGGCGATGTACATCGGGCTGTTGTTTGCGTAAAATAAGTACACCTGCGCAAACCATTACAAAAGCCAGCAGGGTACCAATGCTGGTCATTTCGCCAACTACGCGAATAGGTACAAATGCGGCGAAAATGGCGATAAAAGCGCAAAGCACAATGTTCGATTTCCAGGGTGTACGGAATTTAGGATGCACTTCTGAAAACACCTTCGGCAACAAACCATCCTTCGACATGGAGAAAAATACACGCGACTGGCCCAGCAGATCGACCAAAATAACCGAGGTATAGCCTATTAATATAGCCAATACAATCGCTTTGCTTAGCCACTGGTAACCTGTTTTCTCGATAGCGATGGCTACGGGCGCACCCGAACCTATAAACTCTTTATAATTGGCCATTCCGGTCATTACGTGGGCAAATACAATAAACAACACCGTACAGATGAGTAGTGAACCAATAATACCGATGGGCATATTGCGCTGGGGATTTTTAGCTTCCTGGGCTGCGGTTGATACGGCATCAAATCCTATAAATACAAAAAATACCAGCCCGGCTCCTCTCAGTATGCCCGACCATCCATAATCGCCCCAAACACCTGTGTTTTGCGGAATGTAGGGATGATAGTTTTGAGGGTTGATAAATGACCAGCCCACGGCAATAAATACCAGCACCACGCCTACCTTCAAGGTTACAATAACAGCGTTTACCCAGGCCGAACCTTTCGTGCCGCGAATAATAATACTCGTTACAAGCATCACGATCAACGCCGCAGGTAAATTAATGATACCTTTAATTACATCTCCATTCGCCGCCTTAGCTGTTTCAAAGGGCGAAAGCGTAAGCTGCGGAGGCAGGTACAGATCAAACCAGGATAAAAATTTAGTTAAATACTGCGACCAGCTGATAGCCACCGTAGCCGCGCCAACGGCATACTCCAAAGCCAGGTCCCAGCCTATGATCCAGGCAAAAAGCTCGCCCATGGTAGCGTACGAATAGGTGTACGCACTGCCGGCAACCGGTATCATGGCCGAAAACTCGGCGTAACAAAGCGCTGCAAAAGCACAACCTACCGCGGCAATTAAAAAAGATATGGTAACCGCCGGGCCCGAATGCTGGCCGGCGGCTATGCCTGTTAATGAAAACAAACCGGCACCTATAATGATGCCTATCCCGATTAATATAAGGTTAACCGGGCCGAGCGAGCGTTTTAATGAATGTTCACCTTCTTCCTTTGATTCGGCAAGGAGGGTTGCGATGGGCTTTTTAATCATGATATAAAAAAAGTCCACAAAGTTAGTAGATTATTGGTTTGGTAGATGGGGTGTTTATAATGGGGAGGTAAAATGAATTTTTGTGCAGGTTGCAAGGAGTGTTAAATAGGGGTGTATGGGTTTGTAGTGTAAATCCATGCTATATGGCCATCGGTTACGAATAGTTATTACCTGATATTTAGTTATATTTGAGTTATGGGAGCAAAAGAGTTAATAACTAACCCGTTGAATGAGCAGCAAGTAATGATGTTACGGCTATTAAAAAAGCCTTTGCCCGAGGCTGATTTTGCTCAGATAAGGCAACTTGTTGTTAAACTGTTGGCCCAACAGATGGATGAAGCGATTGAAGAATGGGAAAATGAGCATAATATTACTGCGGATAGTTATGATCAGTTAAGTAAAGGGCATTATCGTAGTTTGGTAAACTAATATATTCTCTTATTATCGGGTATTCATGACTTAATTAAGAATTTCGGTCGCGAAAAGTATGAAAGGTTATGACAACATTGACAATTGATATTCCCGATAATAATATCGAGGAAGCGTTAATCCTACTGGCAAAACTTGGTGTTCAGGTGCGGCAATCTAATTTGTTAAACTTAGACGAACTAACGGAGCGGGATTACAAAAGACATTTCCGTTATCGTGCAAATGAAATGCGTGAAAATCTCGCTAAATATTTGTGAAAAAGGATTACAATCTAATATTTTTAATCCGCATACTCTCACCCCCAAAACAAATCACATAAATCCTTACTTTAGGATATATGCTGCCATTATTAATTTCCGAGCAAATTCGTGAAGGCGATGCCTATACCATCGCCAATGAGCCAATCTCGTCCGTCAATTTGATGGAACGTGCCTCGAGGGCCTTTGTAGGTTGGTTTGTGAACCGTTTTCCTGATAAAAACGAGCCGATAACTTTTTACTGCGGCACCGGAAACAATGGCGGCGACGGCCTGGCTATAGCGAGAATACTGTGCGACCATCATTACAATAAACTTAATGTGGTAATTGCCCGCTTTTCAGAAAAAAGCTCCGACGATTTCAAGGCTAATTATGAGCGCTTAAAACAAACCTGTGTCACAATAAAAGAGCTTGAAAAAGGAACGCAGATTCCGGAAGATAACAGCCGTGTAATTATTGATGCTTTGCTGGGCAGCGGCTTAAACAAACCACTCGCAGGCGATTATGCCCGGTTGGTTAATTTTATTAATGATTTGGATAAAACGGTTGTTGCCGTTGATGTACCTACGGGTTTTTTCTCAGATGGAGAAGTTCCACAAAATGCTATTGCGATAAAAGCGGGGCTGGTAATTACTTTTCAGCAGCCAAAAATCAATTTCCTTTTGCCCGAATCGGCACCATATGTTGATTGCTGGGAAGCAGTTAATATAGGCATTAGCGAAAAATTTGTACACTCGCTAAACTCGCCATATCAGTTTGTTGAAGAAAAGGATATAAGGCAGATATTGAAACCCCGGCACCATTTTAGTAATAAAGGTACCTACGGCCATGTATTGCTGATAGCCGGACAGGAAAAAACGATGGGGGCGGCTTTGTTAAGTTCATCTGCCGCGGCGCATGCCGGTGCAGGTTTAACCACGGCCTGCATCCCCGAAAGTGGTTTAACAGCCTTAAACAGCTACCTGCCCGAGGTGATGGCTATTACACGAAGAGAGAATACAATGCCCCAAATTGAGTGGGATAAATTTAGCACCATAGCCGTAGGACCTGGCCTTGGTAAGGATGGTGAGGCTTTGGCGCTGCTAAAAACCATCATCAAAAACTATAAAAAGCCCCTTGTTATTGATGCCGATGCACTAAACCTGCTTGCCGAAAATAAAGAGTTATTGACTATGCTACCCGCAGGCAGTATTTTAACCCCGCACATGAAAGAGTTCGACAGGCTTTTTGGCACGCATAGCAATTGGTGGCAGCGCCTGCAAACAAGCATTGTAAAAGCTAAAGAATTAAACCTCTGCATTATCCTCAAAAACGATTATACCATAACAGCCACGCCCGCCGGCAAGGCTTATTTTAATTCGACCGGAAACCCGGCTATGGCCAGCGGAGGAATGGGTGATGTGCTTACCGGCATTGTTGCTGCCTTATTAGCTCAAAAATATAAACCGGCCGATGCTTGTATTATGGCAGTTTATATTCATGGCAAGGCGGGTGATGAGCTGGCATTACCCAACCGTATGAACGTGGTTTTGCCGGGTAAACTCATTACCCAGCTACCGGTAACTATGGCAAAGTTAAAAGCATAAAAAAACGGCTGCAAGTATCATACAGCCGTTTTTGATTAACTATTAACTGATCTTATAAAGAACTAAATACTCAAATTTTGGAGGTTAGGTTTTTTGTTTTTATACCGTCTTTAAACCCTAACTAATCATAAGACGTTTGCACATTACTATTAGTTACAAAAAAACGAATAATTGGTTTGGCTTTTGGTTAAAAAAATGTTAAATAATTCGCGTAGTGTGCTTTACGTTTACGTAATGTATAAATTGGATACTCTATAACGCACAAAAAGCTTACATTGTTTTTTGCAGATGCAAAAAAATGTAAGCTTTTTTTATCAGATTCCCCGGGGCGAGGGGTTTGTTTGCTGTTAGTATTTGCCCAGTACCACCATTTCGCTTAAGGTTGGGCTTGCGCTGCCACCGCGAGGTTCAAGTGTTACTGCAAATGCATCGGCTGCTGCTATGGCTTTCATGTTTTTAAAGCCGCTTGAATCTGCAGTAGCGTCAAATACACCCAAGTCAACCGGTTTGCCACCCACCAATGCCCAAAGCTGGTATTGATGTGTTTTATCATTGGCCGGCAGTTTAAGCGCTTCCATATCAATAACCACTTTTTGTTTAGATGGGCTAAAGGCTACAGTCATGACTGCTTCAGGCGATTTGGCTGTACCTTTTAAGTGGATCAGTTTATATGATGTATCGCGCAGCAGGCTCAACTCGTCATCCTTGGCGCTAACAGTATTGCTAAAGCGCTGGGTTTGCAGCTGCATGGCACTTAATTGGTTATCAGTAGCCTGCAGGCGCTGATAAACGTTAATTAATGCAACAGTTGCGCCTATCAGCAATGCGAGGCATGCTGCAAAAGCGTATTTGTAAAAGTTGGATCCTTGTTTAACAGGCGAAGTCATCGGTACAACGTTTTCACGTTCTACGTGTGTTGCTGTCGGGAAGTTGTTATCGTCGCTAAAATTAGTTAACAAGCTGCCTAATATACGGTTGCGCAGGTGTTCGGGTGGTTCAATTGCGTTTTCTTCGGCATACAGTTCCAGCGATTGCTCAATTTCATCCAGTTCAGCCTTAACTTCCGGATGCTTTAAAGCCATCTCTTCTACCTGTAACTTTTGTGCCGGGCTTACATCGCCAAGTACATAAAGTTCAAGTATTCCTGATTCTATATATGCTTTTACGTCTTCCACTTTCAATTAAAATGTTTTCTGAGTTCCAGGATGGCCATTCTTAACCGGGTTTTAATGGTGCCCAGCGGTATACCTAATTCTTCGGCTGCCTCCACATGGGTATAACCTTTAAAATACACCAGGTCAATAATAAGCTGCTGCTCGGGCTTTAGCGTTTGCACCAAGTCTTTAACACCCATTAACTCAGGTTTGTAAACTGTATTCCTTTGTTCGTCAATGAAAGTTACGTTATTTTCAATCTCCTGGTTTTTGTTTTGGTTCTTAAAATCTTTTGATCTGATCTTATCTATCGCAAGGTTACGTGCGATATTAACCATCCAGGTAAATAAGCGGCCTTTTTCAGTGCTGTAGCTTGAAAAGGAATGCCAGATTTTTACAAAGGTTTCCTGTAAAACATCTTCGGCAATAGCGCTATCATTTATAATACGTGATATAACCCCGAATAACGAGGCCGAATACATATCATACAACGCTTCTACGGCAATTTTTTCCCGTTGCTGTAATGACAGCACAAGTTCTTCTTCGGATAGCGATATTTTGCGTTTTTTACTCAACGTGGTGAAGATATAAAGGAAATATCACATTTCAAACAAGTGTTTTTCTGCGTGATATGACGAGCGTACCAGGGGGCCGCTTTCAACATATTTAAATCCTTTATCCAAACCAAATTGCTTGTAACGCGCAAACTGATCGGGGTGTATCCAGTCAATTACCGGGTGGTGGTTACGGGTTGGCTGTAAATACTGGCCTAATGTAAGGATATGCACACCGGCTGCCAGCAAATCGTCCATGGCTTCCAAAACATCTTCTTCAGTCTCGCCCAAACCCAGCATAATGCCCGATTTGGTACGTAAACCGGCTGCCGAAATATGTTTTAGGGCCTCCAAGCTACGATCATATTTAGCCTGGATGCGCACCTCCTTGGTAAGGCGGCGTACAGTTTCGATGTTGTGGGATACTACTTCGGGGCGGGTTTCCAGCACGCGGGCCAGGTTATCCCAGTTGCCTTTAAAATCTGGCAGCAGGGTTTCCAATGTAGTATCGGGGCTTTCACGGCGGATAGCATTGATGGTTTCGGCCCAGATAATAGAGCCGCCATCTTTCAGATCATCACGATCAACCGAGGTAATAACGCAATGCTTTACCTGCATCAGTTTTACTGATGTTGCCACGCGGTTTGGCTCGTCAACATCAACAGCCAAAGGCCTGCCGGTTGCAACGGCGCAAAACGAGCATGAGCGGGTACAAATGTTACCCAAAATCATGAAAGTAGCAGTACCGGCACCCCAGCACTCGCCCATGTTAGGGCAGTTACCACTTTCGCATATAGTGTGCAGCTTATGGGTATCAACCAGGCTGCGTACGTGGGCATATTCTTTTCCTGTAGGAAGTTTAACCCTAAGCCAATCGGGCTTACGCACGGGCTGGCTAACAGCAGGAACTACCGGCAAATCAATCATAATGCAAATGTAGTTAAAAACTGAATATTGTTATTAGTCCATAGACGATGGTCGATAGTCCATGGTAATTGAAAATAAAATAATCGAAATATTAAGTATGCAAAAGAACCATGGTCTATGGACTATAGACCATGGACTAAATATCTAACTCAACACCTCCAGCGTTTCATCTACAGAAATGCCGCTGTGGGATTGATCGAGGATACATTCGCCATCTTTAATCAGTAATAACTGAGGCGATTCATGATGTACCTGAAACATCTGTGCTACCTGGTTTGACAGGTCGCGGTATTTAATCAGGTCGAGAAAATAAAGGGGCATATTTTCGGGAAGATTATCCCAGTCAAGCTCAAAACGCCTTTTAGCCATCATGCTGATAGAGCAGCGTGTGCTATGTTTAAAAATGAGGCTATAGCCCTCCTGTTGTTTGATCGCCAAAAGCTGATCGGCCGTCTCCAACGATATCCAGTTCATATTAATTATATTGTTAAAAGTGCTATAACGTGTAATTATAACACAAAAAACGCATAATGTGTTTAGCCGGGTTTAAAAATGACAATAGCCTGTTACCTACCGGTTTTAGGATATGAACCGTAAGCCGGGCACAATTTGTTTGAGCATGATGATACGGTGGCAACCGCTGCGGCTATAAGCGCTATGTAAACTAACTTTTTCATTTAAATCCTAAACTTTACTGTTTAACGGCTTTTAATTGTTTAATGTTTCAGCAAGGGCAGCCATTTTAATGGCGGTAATGGCAGCTTCATCGCCTTTGTTGCCATGTTTGCCGCCGGCCCTGTCAATAGCCTGTTGCTGGTTATCAGTTGTTAATACCCCAAATATAACAGGTTTTGAGTATTTTATGGCAACATTACTTACTCCGTTTGCTACGGCGTTGCAAATAAAATCAAAGTGGCGGGTTTCGCCCTGTATTACGCAGCCGAGACAAATCACGGCATCAAGATCACCTTTTTTTAATAAAAGCTCGGCACCCGATGTTAATTCGAAACTGCCCGGTACCTGGTACGAGAAAATGTTTTCGGCAAGTGCACCGTTATCAACCAGGCTTTTGTAGGCTCCCTGGTAAAGGGCGTTGGTAATTTCGGCGTTCCATTCGGCCACTACAATACCAAAACGGTACGGTGCTGCCGAGGGGATCTCGGTATTTGAAAAATCAGAAAGGTTTTTTAAGTGAGTAGCCATGGTGATGTTATTTCGGATATCGGATGTTCGATTTCGGATTTAATTAATTTGGAATTTCGATTTCGGATTTGATTGCAATTTATATTTAAAAATGCTTATAAAATAAAAATGTTCGATTTCTGAATTATGTAAGCGGTTATTCTGCTCTCATAAATCCGAAATCGAACATCCGAAATTCGATATTAAAAATTAAAGTTTTGCTTCGGCACGAGCTATATACTCGTCAATATTTTGAGCCTCGTTGCTTTCAGGATATTCTGTTTTGATCCTTTTGTAAGCTTCTGCAGCATCTTTGTTGTTTTTCTGAGCCTCGTAGGTTAAGCCTAATTTTTTAAGGTAAAGTGGAGATAGGAATTTGTTTTTTGCCTTATCAACAGCTTTGCTAAAATAAGTTACTGCTTTTTCGTAATCTTTCAGTTCAACATATGCGTCACCGGTGCTGCCGTAAGCTTCGGCTGCAACCATGCTGTCATCGCCGCGGTAGTTGGTTAAGTTATCAATAGCTTTGCGGTAGTCGCCCTTGTTAAGATAAGCAGTACCCAGGTAAAAGTAAGCAAGGTTTGCTGCTTTGGTATTGCTGTAATCGGTAATGATCTTTTCAAAACCAGGGAAACCGGCATCGCCTTTAATGGCTTTATCCCAATTTTTTTGCTGCCAAAAATCCTGCGCTTTATACATCTGGTTGGCGGCTGTAACCTCCCGCGGACCTAAATACAATTTTAAATAAATAAAATAGATGGCAATAAGGGCAACAATAGCCCCTACAATAAATAATAAGCTCTTTTGGTTCTCGCGCACAAATTTGCCACTCTGACCAAATGTGTTTTCAGGTGCTGCAACTTTAGTGTTCGCCTCGGTTTTTGACATTGTTGTTCTAAAATTAAGTTTGCAAAAATACGGTTTTCAAAATTACTGGCAATAGCTTTTGTATTAAATCTTTAATGAGGTTCAATAGTTCATTGGTTCATTAGTTATTTGGTGCTTAAATGTGCAATATTAAAGCAAATTTTACCTTAGCAATTATCCTCCATCCCACTAATGAACAAATGAACCAGTGAACTAATGAGCGGAAATGCCTAAATTTGCCCTCCCATGTATCTCCAGCAATTATCCGTTATCAATTTTAAAAATTACGATGAGGCCGAACTGGTTTTTAGCGAGGGGGTTAATGCGTTTACCGGGAATAACGGAGCGGGTAAAACCAATTTGCTGGATGCCATTCACTACCTGTCGTTATGTAAAAGTTATTTTAACCCGATAGATAGCCAGCAGATTAAACAGGGTGCCGAGTTTTTTATAGTTACCGGCACGTTTAACAAAAACGATCAGCCCGAGGCGGTGGCCTGCTCGGTAAAGCGCAATCAAAAAAAACAGTTTAAGCGTAATAAGAAGGATTACCAGCGCCTGGCCGATCATATCGGGCTGCTGCCCCTGGTAATGATCTCGCCTTATGATATCAGTATTATTACCGAGGGGAGCGAAGAGCGGCGCAAGTTTATTGATAATGTGATATCGCAAACGGATAACCATTATCTGGATGAACTGATTACCTATAACAAGATCCTTACTAATCGTAATGCGCTGCTAAAACAAATTGCGGATACGGGTAAATACGATCCGGGTTTGCTTGAGATTATAGACGAGCAGTTAAGCACATCCGGTAACCGCATTTTTGAGCGCCGCCGTAATTTTATGGATGGCTTTGTTGAGATTTTTAATAAGCACTACCATTTTATAAGCGATAATGCCGAACCGGTTGAACTGGTTTATGAATCGCAATTACTTACAGACAGTTTTGACCATTTGCTGCAAAAAACCTTTAACCGCGACCGGGCGTTAGAGCGTACCACAGCAGGCATACATAAAGATGATTTGCAGTTTAATATCCATGGTATGCCCATGAAAAAGTTTGGATCGCAGGGACAGCAAAAATCATTTTTAATTGCGCTTAAGCTGGCTCAGTATACGTTTTTATATCAGCAAAAAGGATTTAAACCTTTGCTGCTGCTTGATGATATTTTTGATAAACTGGATGATAACCGCGTTACCAAGCTAATGCAAATGGTATCCAATAACGATTTTGGGCAGGTGTTTATAACCGATACCGGCGTTGAGCGCGTTGAGCAGGTTTTTAATAAAATAGGGGTTGCTGTAAAACTGTTTAAAGTAAAAGGAGGGGCAATAGATGCGTAAAACGAACGATAAAACACTGAAAGAGGCAATTGAGCAAATGCTTAACGTTTATAAAATAAAACGCCGTTTTGACGAAACAGGGGTGGTGAATTTCTGGCCCGAGCTGGTGGGTAAATCAGTAGCCAACCGAACAAAGGAAATTTTTGTGAGGGATAAAAAACTGTTTTTACGTATCGAATCGTCCGTTATTAAGCACGAACTGGCCCTGATGCATACGCAGATTATCCAGAAAATAAACGAAGAAGCTAAATCGGTATTGGTTGAAGAGATTATCTTCCTCTAAGCATGCGCCAGCCATGCTTAATGCGGATCTCGTCTGTAAGTTTTGAGTAGCAAAGGATAAATAAACCAGGAATTGAAAATGCCAATTGTGCTTCAGGATGATTTCTGTAAAGCATTAACGAACCGATAACCAGTAATACCAATACCAGCACGTAGAAGATATATTTGAATAGCGGTTTCATAATGGCCTAATTTCTTGATCTTGTTATAATTAATGTAATACAGTTTAGGAGATGTTTTGTAAAGTTACAAAAATTGAAACCATAATAACAAGATTTTCGTAAACAATTTCGGGTGTAATGTTTTCGTTACAATTACACCCGAAAAAGCGGCTGGTTAAAACCTTTCGAAGGCCGAAAAGAAGAAGTTTCCTTCAATATCTGCATTCTCATCAGAATCTGAACCATGAACAGCATTTTCGCCAATTGATTTGGCGTATTTTTTACGGATGGTGCCTTCGGCCGCATCGGCAGGGTTGGTAGCACCAATAAGAGCACGGAAGTCGGCAATAGCATTGTCTTTTTCCAAAATAGCGGCTACAATAGGACCAGACGACATAAAGTCAACCAATCCCTGGTAAAAAGGACGCTCTTTGTGAACTTCGTAAAATAAACCTGCTTTTTCGGCTGATAAAGCGGTGTATTTAAGCGCTACAATTTTAAACCCGCCTTTGGTGATCATGTCTAAAATGCCACCGATATTGCCGGCTGCAACAGCATCGGGCTTAATCATGGTAAATGTTCTGTTGGTTTTCATTTAAATTGTTATTTTTTTTGATGATTTACAGGCTAAACGTACTTAGTGTAATTGTTTAAAACCCCGGGCTATGGCAATAGCCCCGAAATTTGCGGCAAAAGTAGGGTTTTACAACTGTAAGATAAAGCTTTTTGAATTAAATTAGATGGTTTGTATTTAATTAATTTATTTAGCTTTGCAACTCTTTTTTAAGAATTGATGTTAGATTTAGCCGCCCTGAGCGACCTTTTAAAGCAGCCGCAAAAAATAGTGATCACCACGCATCATAAACCCGATGGTGATGCGATGGGCTCGTCGTTAGGTTTGTACAACTATCTTATTCAGCAAGGTCACCATGCCCAGGTGATTGCCCCAACCGATTATCCTGATTTTTTGAGCTGGCTGCCAGGTAATGAAAACGTAATTGTTTATACCGAAAACCTTGAACAGGCTGCCGAACTGATAGCAGAGGCTAAACTGATATTCTGTCTTGATTTTAATGCCTTAAGCCGTATTAATGATATGGGCGAATTGGTAGGCGCAAGTGAAGCCTACAAAATCATGATCGACCATCACCTCGAACCGGCCGATTTTGATGATTACCGCCACTGGGATATCAACGCCTGCGCTACGGCGCAACTGGTTTATGATTTTATTGTAAACGAGCTTAAACACCCCGAACTTGTTAATAAAGATGTAGCTACCTGCCTTTATACAGGTATTATGACGGACTCGGCTTCGTTCAGGCTACCCAATACAACATCAACCGTACACCGCATAGTTGCCGACCTGATTGATGCCGGCGCAGTAAACTGGCGCATTCACGAGTTGGTTTATAACAGCGCTTCCGAAAACAGGCTTCGCTTTTTAGGTCACTGCCTGGCCAACTGCCTTGAAGTACTGCCCGAATACAATACCGCCATTATTGCCGTTAGTAAACAGGACCTTGAAAGGTTTGACGTAGAAACCGGAGATACCGAAGGTGTGGTTAACTACGCCCTATCCATGGCTACCATCCATTTGGCTGCCTTTATTGTTGAACGTGCCGACAGGGTGAAACTCTCACTCCGCTCAAAAGGTGAGTTTCCGGCAAACGAGATCTGCAAAAAATATTTTAACGGCGGCGGGCACCGTAACGCAGCAGGAGGGCACTCAGATGCACCTTTGGCGGTGGTTATTGAACAGTTTAAACAAATATTACCTGAGTATAAAAAACTATTAATACAGTAAAAATGAACAAAAAACTGATGTTTGTGGCACTTGCGGCCATTGGATTTGCAGGTTGCAACGGCGGATTTAAGCAGGGCGATGGCGGCTTGCTTTATAATATCCACACCTCAAAAGGCGGTGCAAAACTTAAAGAAGGCGATTTTATGAGCCTTAACATGATCCTGAAAACTGATAAGGATTCAATTATCGATAACTCGTACGATAATGGTACACCAATTTTTAGCCCTATGCCAAAATCACAAACTAAAGGTGATATTGTTTCGGGTTTGGCATTATTAGGCGAAGGCGATAGTGCTACCATTAAAGTATCGGTTGATTCTTTGCGTAAAAACGGGCAACAGGTACCTCCAACCTTTAAAGGCAAATACCTGGTGTATGTAGTTAAAATTGAAAAGGTGATTGCCAAAGGCGCGTTAAATGAAAATGTTTTCCGCGATAGGGTTATGCAATATATCAACGGCCAAAAAGACGCGCTTAAAACCAAAGAGCCTGGTAAAATCGCTGCTTATTTCAGCAAACACCAGGATTTGAAGTTTAACAAAACTGCATCGGGCTTAAATTATGCCATCACCACTCCGGGCAGCGGCCCTAACGTGGCAAATGGCGATACTGCAGTAATAAACTATACTTTAAGGCTTACCACAGGTAAGGTTTTAGAAACCAGTGAAAAAGCTGTGGCCCTGAAAGAAAAAATGCCTATCAACCCAATGAATCCTTATCAGCCGCTGCGTGTTGCTGTTGGCGAAGGCAGGGTAATTAAAGGCTGGGATGAAGGCTTGTTATTGTTGAATAAAGGTGCCAAAGCGGTATTGGTAGTGCCGTCGGTATTAGCTTACGGAGAGCAGGGAGGCCAGGGCATGCAGCCTTATACTCCGCTTGTATTTGATGTAGAAATTGTAAACATTGTACATCCAAATCCTAATGCACCAAAACCAACAGCGCCGCAAATGCCTGCACCGCTAACCAAATAATTAAAATTTTTTACAAAGCCTTTCCTGCTTAAACAGGAAAGGCTTTTTTATTTATAGCGTATGAAAAAGCACTTTTTTTATTTTTTAATAGCTGCGTTAGCCGTATTTGCTTCAAAGGCCAACGCGCAAACCGAAGGCTTGCAGAAAACCGATAAAGGTTCGTTTTATAAAATATACACGGCCAACCCCGGCGATAAACCGAAGCTTAATGATGTTATTACTTTTAACTTTATCCAAAAAACGGATAAAGATTCGGTATTGTTCAGTAGCTATACTGCCGGCAGGCCGGCCCAGGCGCAGATCCAGGAATGGCGCGCTTTGGGCGATATGATGGATATATTCCCACTGCTTGCCGTTAAGGACAGTGCACTGGTAAAAGTTCCTACCGATTCGGTATTTAAAGGACACGAAGAAGCCCGTCCGCCATTCTTCCCGAAAGGAAGCTATCTTGTTTTTATTATCAAGATGGAGAAAATCCAATCGTTAAATGATGCTATTGCCGAAAGGAATGCCGGGTTGGAAAAGCTGAAACAAGCCGAAGCTGTTGACAGGGATAAGTATATCGCCGCTCATGGCCTTAAACCCCTTACTACGGCATCGGGCTTAAAATATATTATTACCAGTCCTTCGGCCAAAAAGAAACCGCTTGCAGGCGATACTGTACTGGTAAATTATACCGGCAAAACGCTTAATGGTAAAGTGTTTGACAGTAGCGTGGAGGCCAATGCCAAAGCAGCAGGCCTGGAACAACCGGGCCGCACCTACGAACCCATCAGCGTTGTTTTAGGCGAAAACCGCGTAATTCAAGGTTGGGAAGAGGGTTTGCTTTTGCTGAATGAAGGCTCAAAAGCAACGTTCATCATCCCGTCGTCAATAGGTTATGGCGACCGTGGAAATGGGCCTGCTATTCCCGGATACAGCACATTGTTGTTTGATCTGGAACTGGTAAAGGTGAAACCGGGTAAACACCTTGTAGCACCCAAGCCCGCTGCCGGTAAAACACCGGTTAAAAAAGTTGGTGCAAAGAAACCCGTAGCTAAAAAGAAAAACTAATTATAAAGCCTCCTGCCAAAAACAGGAGGCTTTTTGTTTGATATTATCCGGCTTTAATTGGGTAGGATGATACTTTACCGCAATAAATTCGTTATTACATAGTTCAAGGATTATTTTTGCAGCATGGTTTTAACCGACACGCACACCCATTTATACTACGAAACCATCCCCGAAAAGCGCAAGGCATTAATGCAGCGTTGTATCGATAATCAAATCACCCGCTTGTTTTTACCCAATGTTGATGCAGCTTCGGTACCCCTGATATACGGCTTGGTTGAAGAATATCCGCAATATTGTTACCCCATGCTGGGCCTGCATCCCTGCGATGTAAATGAGAACTGGGAAGCCGAGCTATCGGCGATCATGAACGCCCATCAGCAAAACAAGATCTATGCTATAGGCGAGATCGGCATCGACCTGTATTGGGATAAAAACCATTTAAAAGAGCAGGTAGATGCTTTTGTAAAACAAATTAACTGGGCAAAAAGCCTTGATTTGCCAATAGTAATTCACTGCCGCGATGCTTTTAACGAAGTTTACGAAGTACTGAAACAGGAAGCCGACGAAAAACTGCGCGGCATTTTTCATTGTTTTGGCGGCACAGTTGAACAGGCCCGGCAGGTAATCGACCTGAATTTTTACCTGGGAATAGGAGGGATAGTTACCTACAAAAACTCGGGACTTGATAAAGTTATACCCGAAATTGACTTAAAACATATAGTTTTAGAAACAGATTCTCCGTACCTTACGCCCGTTCCGTTCAGGGGTAAACCTAATGAAAGCTCATACCTGGTGTATATTGCCCAAAAAGTAGCCGAGCTTCAGCAAACAAGCATCGAAAAAGTGGCCGAAGCCACTACCGAAAATTCCAGGCTTGTGTTCGGAATTTAAAATTGTTTAATATTTAAAACAGCATATAACTTAATTAATGAGCCAAATTTTAATCATCTATACCGGAGGGACAATAGGTATGATGAGTGATCCGGTTACAAAGGTGCTCAAACCTATTAACTTTGAGCAGATAATGGATAATGTGCCCGAGCTTGAAAAGCTTAACTGCCGCATTAAAGTACACTCGTTTGATGAGATTATCGATTCATCAAACATGAACCCCGAAATCTGGAGCGAACTGGCCGGGTTAATTCAGGCAAATTATCATGATAACGATGGTTTTGTGATTTTACACGGATCGGATACCATGGCTTATACAGCTTCGGCATTAAGTTTTATGTTAGAGAATTTGGGCAAGCCCATCATCTTCACCGGTTCGCAACTGCCCATCAGTGCCATCCGCACCGATGCAAAAGAGAACCTGATGACGGCTATCGAAATAGCCAAAGCCAAAAAGAACGATCGCGCCCGGGTGCCGGAGGTTTGTATCTATTTTGATTATAAACTTTTCCGCGGTAACAGGGCTTTTAAATATAACTCATCAAAGTTTGAAGCTTTCCGCTCACCAAACTATCCTATCCTGGCCGAATCGGGCGTGCATTTGCGTTTCAGCGTAAATGATATCAGGCAACCCGAAGAAGAGAGCGCACTGATCATCCACAATAACCTGGTGAACGATGTGGGGGTACTTAAACTGTATCCGGGTATCAGTCCTAAAGTGGTTAAAAATATTTTAAGTGCCGACGTACGCGGCATAGTAATGGAAACCTTCGGTGCCGGTAACACCACAACCGATGCCTGGTTTATCGACTTGCTTAAAAACGCTATAGATAGTGGCAAAGTAATTCTTGATATTTCACAATGTAAAGTAGGCACTGTTGAATTGGGCCGTTACGAAACCAGCAAGCACCTGAAAGATATAGGCGTAGCCAACGGTTATGATATGACGTTTGAATCGGCTGTAACCAAAATGATGTACCTGTTGGGGCAAAGCGATGACCCGTTGCAGGTGAAGGAGTGGCTGGAGACTGATTTGAGGGGGGAGATTACGGTATCGTAGCTACAATAGCGTTCGGAGTGCTTCGATAGCTTCGAGCCACTTATCATCAGCGTTGACATCTTTAATCTGGGTGACATTTTTTTCGGTTGCCTGATTATTTGATGTTTGTTGAAATTGTGAAAGCTTGGTTCGGCGCCAGCTACTGGGGTGAAGTTCAATAAAGAAAAACTTTGAATAATCATCCGAAAATTGATCTATTGCCAACGGAATCTCGGTTTCCATTATATATTGGGTTGCTAAAAAATCGGGACTTAATAGAAATACGATCAGATCAGAGTTTTTCATTTCTTGTCTGATTGTATCATCCCATTTTGTGCCAGGTTCAATCATCCTGTCATACCACGGCTCAATCAATTTTTCATTTTTTAATACCTGTAAATGTGTAATGAAGCGCTTTACAAAGGCGGCATTTGCAGACGAGTATGAAATGAAAAGTTTTTTTGGAACACGTTCAAAATGCTCCATGTGCTTAAGGCCATTAATACTAAAAGTATTATTATCTTTATAAAATACGTACTGGCCGGCATTTACCTGTTCTTTTAACCAGTTAACCTCAAAGAATTGACGGCTGTTTACAGAAATCATTTTTTTAACAGAGCATCCGGCGTTTAATTGTTCAAGTGTACGCATTACATCGCCTTCAAATTTATGTTTTGAAAACTGCGTAAGGGTGCGCATATTGATTATACCGCAATTGGTATTCTTTTCAAATTCAATTAATATTATTTTCTTTTCGTCGCCCTCAGTGTTGGCAATCATAATACCATTGCGCCAAAAGGGAAGGTTCTTTATGCCTTCAGCCTCTTCCATATTGGCACCCTCAAGGTATTTTGAAAATAACCTCAACAGGATGTTTTTATGAAAATAGGCATCGTACATAAAGCGCACCTGGTTATGCCTGAAAGCGGGTAAAAAGAATTCAATTCTTGCCTCTGGTTTTACTGGTAGAAATTGAGGAGCCAAATAAGCCGAAGGCCCAATTTTGATAATAGAACTGTTTTGCGCTAAAAGTTCAAGAATTTCTTTATTGAAAGGGATATTTACAAGCTGGTGATCGTAAAAGATACCTTTGTCCTGCCCTTTTTTTGCAAGCTCCATTATCTTTTTAATTTGAACATTTAGCCGGGCAACATCGGTATAGATTTTGTCCTTTTGGTCAAAATAAACAATGCCCATGTTATTCATAATATGAGCCAGTACCCGGGCGTTCACTTCTTTAAAAGAAACAGTTGGGCCTTTAATTCTTGATTTGCAATCACGCCAGAACTCATCTATAGACATTACCTTCAACTCTTTATTTTTCTTCAGGTAATGCAGAACAATTTCGTGCTCGTAGCTTAATAAGTTGCGCCCGGCTAAGGGTACAGATTTAATAAATTCGCCTAATACCTCTAATAAGATTGACGTTCTTTTACCTGTTAGTAAAGAAATATCAAAAAAACCCCAGATATTATCGTTCTCTTTAGCTAATCTTTGCTGATCAACATACTGTCGCTTATATGTCGGCTGTTGCGGGGCGAGATCTATTTTGTTTTGGATAATCAAAACCGGAGGCAGGGAGGTGTTTACAGTTGATAATACCTCTTTGGATTTTTCTGACAAATTGTATTTAATAGATTCGAGCCAATACTCCAGGGGATAATTTTCATAGGTTATATTATCGGCATCTTCCCTCTCTTCATAATGATTACTTTCCTGGTCCCACAGCAAAATATATGCGGTATCGCTTGAGTAAAACATTTTGTGGGCATCGTGATAGTAATCCTGGCCACCGAAATCAAAAATATTAATTTGAATGGCTTGTCCGCCTTTTTCATCGTTAAAAGGAGATCGCCAGAATTGAATGTCAAGTAAATCTGTCGAGGTGCTGTTTAGGGTGATTTTATTTGTGCGTATAAATTCGCTGAAATTTGTTTTACCTGCCCTGCTATTGCCAACAAGCACTAATTTAAGAATGTTAACATTATTAAGACCAAACCTGTCTGCTTCTTCAAAATATCTTATTATTTCCTCATTGCCTTTTATTACTAATTCCGGAGGGGGTTCTGCCAATAGATTGTTGTTTGCTATCGTAATTCCAACATCAGGTAGGTTTTCGGCTTTATCATAATATACGGGTAATCCATTTTGGATATGCCATAAAAGGGGTCTTAATGTTACTAATTTATTGTCTGTTAGATGAATAAGGTTTAGTGAGTGTAAGCTTTCGAGATCTTCAATTTCTTCAACTAAATTGTGAGATATATAAAAGCTTTTGAGATTTTTTAGTTGACTAATATTTGCAATAACCTTTATTTGATTATACGACAAGCGTAATGCCTTTAAATTAACACAAACAGATAATCCGTTAATTTCTTCGATATTATTGCTGCCAAGATCAAGTATGACCAGTGATATAAGGGAACTGAGCGATTCAATTTTTACTATTGAATTATCTGATAGGTAAAGTGTGGATAAGCGTTTATTAGCATTAAGGTTCTCGATTTTTTTAATTTGATTTTTACTTAAATCCAAGACTTCTAAATTCACCATATTGTCAAGGTGATAGATTTCTTGTATAAGATTTTGTTTTAAAATCAGTTTCGATATCCAATCCATTCCCCACAATAATTCAGGAATATACTCGAGATTACAGCTACTAAGATCGAGTGTCCCGGTACGATCATGGATTTCCACACCAATATTCCATAATGCCCTTGGGTTGAGCGGAGACAGGAATGAACTTACTGTCGTCACAATCTCTTTATAGGCCGCCTCGAAGTCCATAAAAGTTGAAACAGGTTCGCCGAATTTAGGGACGACCTGGTAACTGCTAAACTCATAACCTTTCCAGTTACAGGGCTTTAATATGACAGGTAATATCTTTCTGTTTTCCGTCTTGATACTATATATATGGGCAAGTTCATTTCTAACAGTTTCGGAAGAAAGATAATCCGGAGAGACCAACAAGAGGAAGATATCTGCACTTTCGCGCATGGTATCTAATTTTCCCTTCCACTCATCTGCACCTGTTAGCAGATCGTCGGAAAGCAGGTTGAAGTTCAGCGGCAGAATTTTTAGATAATGCTCTAATGTTGTTTTGTAGCTTTTGTCATAGTGAGAATATGATATGAAAATGTTAGGTATATCAGAGTTGCTCATGCGCTAAATTCAGGTTGCTCTAATATAGTTTATTAAACAATTTGTTCAAAGCCTGCCTAAAACACTTTGTGGTATCAGGATCCCACAATAAACTATTATAGTTTTACTATTCCTCCAGTCTGAACATCGCCACCAAATTTTTCAATCCATCCGCAGAATGTAGCGATTTCGTCTGCTCCAATGTAACAACCGCGGTTTCAGATGCCCTTGCTCTCATCTGCTTTTCATAAGCTGCTATCGCATCATGTACATTTGCATAATCATCATTTAACAAACATCCAGCCAGCTCTAAAGCATCAAGCATGGCCATGTTCACGCCTTCTCCGGCGTAAGGTGGCATCAGGTGGGCGGCATCACCCAGCATGGTGAGGTTAGGCAGCGCATCCCAGGTTTGATCCAATGGCATGCAATATTGCGGGCGTGGGATAAATACCGGTTCGGCGTTTACAAAAAGCTCATCCCAAATGTTACTCCACCCGGTAAACTCCTGTTTAAACCAGGCAAATACCTCTGCTTTATTTTTAAAATCGATCCCGCTATCCTGCAACCATGTTTCGGCAGTTTTCAGGCCCGCGTAAAATACCAAACTGCCATCGCCTTTCGAACTTACTATCAGCGTTTTTTCATCGCCCATGGCAAATATTTTACCGCCATTTAAAAGTTGATGAATTTGAGGACTGTTCGCCTCCGAATTATAAACAGCACCTTCAATCACGCTGATCCCGGCATAAAAAGGTTTTATAGGAGTAATGTAAGGACGGATTTTTGAATTGGCACCATCGGCGGCAATCACTATATCGGCATAAGCTACTGTCCCATTTTTAAACCCGAGTTTAATTGTGTCATCGTGTTCGCTAAGCGAAACAAATTGGCTATCCCAAACCACGGTATCAGGTTGCAGAGATTCGAGCAGGATTTTTCTTAAGGGCCCGCGGTCAATTTCGGGGCGGTTGTATGAGCCGCCTTCGGCGCCATGTTCGTCCAAAACAATAGTGCCGCTTTTATCCGTAACTCTGAGTCTATCGGCTCCGGGGCGGTAATTGGCGTTAAAGGCCTCCATCAGTCCGGCCACTTCTAAAGCTTTCAGGCCCGATTCTTCATGCAGATCGAGCGTGGCACCCTGTACCCGCTTATCTTTATTAGCGTCGCGCTCATACACTTTTACGGTAGGTCCGTTCATCTGCAAAAGACGGGCAAGCGTAAGCCCTCCGGGACCGCCACCTACAATGGCTATGTTTTTGTTTTTAATCGCTTTCATTGTTGTTTATTATTTTAAAAGGCCTTTTATTACGATATCGCAGCATTCGGCTACAACATCGGTCGTAATGATCTGCCGGGGCCTTTCGGCATGATCAAAGTATTCATTCACCAGTTCAAGAAGTGGAGAGAAGAGCAATGCCCGCTGCACATCAAAAGGCAGATCGCAGATTATTCCCTCTTTTACATTAGCCTCCATAAAGCGGTGGATTGGCGCAAAAAACTGCCCCTGCTGAATGTTTTCCCTTTGATAAGCTTTATTCAATAAAGGCGAGGATTTGCCGTATAGCATCAGCGAAAAATGCGGCTTGTTATTTTTAAGATATTCAAAGGCGTTGAACCATAGTTTTTTAACACCTGTCGAAAAATTCATTTGCTCATCAAAATCTTTCAGAATAGCGGCTTCATAAGCGCCTAAGACTTCGGTGATGAAAAGCTTGATCAGTAGGTCCTCTTTATCCTCATACTTAATGTAGATGGTGCGCGGAGACACCCCGGCTGCTTTGGCCAGTTTTTGCATGCTCAGATTTTCGAGGCCTTCTGTAGCGATGATCTCCAATGCGATAGTGCGGATGGCTTGTTCTTTTTCTAAGTTTTTAGGGCGCATAAATTGTCAATTCAAATTCTGATACAATTATAAGTAAATGTTTATTTATTTATAATGTTTTTTTAAAATTATGACAATTAGAGATAAACCGACTGTTGTTATGATTTTTAAATTTTTGCTATAAATTAGAATCGGCTTAAACCGAAATACTTTTAAATGAATCTACAGCGATACGAATATTTTAGCAGCGATTACAAAGCATATCAATTTTATAGTGAAGGCCCTAAAGGGAGAATTAAAAAAGTTGTAACGTTTTTTAAGATTCAAAATGATCCTATTGTTTACAATTTGGCCTTTGGAGATGAGGACTCCCAAACAGGTGTTGTAAGTGACACTATTGTCACAAATAACAATGACAAAAAATATGGTGCTTGCCATAGTAGCCAATACTATAAATGATTTTTGTGACCATTTTGGCAATCATTTAATATATGCCGAAGGTAGTACACCTGCCAGAACACGGTTATATCAAATTGGAATTTCTGGACTGTTGGATGAACTTATTAAAGATTTTGATGTTTATGGAGTGAAGAATGCAGAGGTGTATAAGTTTCGGAAAGATGTTAACTATGAGGCGTTTTTTTGTTAAAAGAAAACAAAAGAGTATATTTGATAAATAAGGAATTGTGATGGAAACTGTTAAACAAAATAAAAATAGGGCTGAAAACAGCAAAGCTATTTTCAGCAGCGATGTTAGAAGCTATGCTGATGAACCTTTTTTTGTGAAGAAGGCAGAGGACGCAAAAAAAAAGTAGCTAAACTGGTTTTACCCGGAGATAAAAAATAAATTAAGAAAGATAAAACGTAAAAGAGAGAGTGTAAAATAAACTGTGTCAAGCGTTAAATGTTAACTTAAAACACAGTTTAAGATGAAGAGAGAAGAAGAATCGCTCGAATACGAGCAAATGAAAAAGAAAGCCCTTGAGCAACTCCGCTCGGGCAAATCGCTTTATGGCAAGGATGGAGCCTTTGCACCGTTGCTAAAAAGTTTCCTTGATGCCGCCCTTGAGGCGGAATTGGAAAGCCATTTAGATGAAGCAGAACGCAGTTCAGGCAATCGCAGGAACGGTAAGACCAGTAAGAATATCCGAACCTCTGATGGCACCATATCTATTAGTACCCCTCGTGATCGCAATTCCAGTTTTGAACCCGAACTGATCCGCAAACGGGAAACGATATTAGCAGAAAGTCTTGAATCCAAGATCATCGGCATGTATGGACTGGGCATGAGTTTCCGCGATATATCAAAGCATATCAAAGACATGTATGATACAGATATCAGTCACAGTACCTTATCTGCTATAACAGATAAGATCATTCCTGAAGTAAAAGAATGGCAATCAAGGCCGCTGGATGAACTTTACACCATTGTTTGGCTGGATGCGATGCATTACAAGGTTAAAGAGGAACACCGCATGGTAGCGCATGCTGTTTATAACATTCTTGGTATTGACCGTCACGGTCACAAGGAGTTGTTAGGAATGTATGTATCTCAAAGCGAAGGCGCTAATTTTTGGTTAAGTGTATTGACCGACCTTCAAAACAGAGGTGTAAAAGACATCCTGATTGCTTGCATTGATAACCTCAATGGATTCCCACAGGCCATAAATACAGTATTCCCTCAAACAGAAATCCAGACCTGTATCGTCCACCAGATACGCAACAGCCTGAAGTACGTGGCTTCTAAAGATCAAAAAGTATTTATGAAAGATCTTAAGCCGGTGTACCAGGCAGAAACCCTCGAACTGGCAGAACTTCGTTTAGAGCAATTAGAAGAAAAGTGGGGTAAGAAATATGAAAAGGTATTGGAATCATGGCGTAATAACTGGTCGAAGCTGACCACGTATTTTCAGTATGATACCACTATTCGTAAACTGATCTATACCACCAATACCATCGAAGGGTTTCACCGGCAAATCAGAAAAGTAACCAAAACCAAGGGTGGTTTCACATCCGATATGGCTCTGTTAAAACTGATCTATCTGGCTCATAACAACATTAAACAAAAATGGACGATGCCACTTTCTAATTGGGCGACAACGGCCCAGAAGCTGGCCATTTGGTTTCCTGGGAGAATGATATTAGATTTGATGTAGCAATCAGCCCCTGCCGGCCCATGGGCCGGCAGGGGCTGACACAGTTTATTTTACAGACCCGTAAAAGACCGCATTTGCGGCCTTTTACGTTTTTAGATTGTACTTACTCCACTTCCAACTCCGTCGGAAACCTCTTAAACACCCCTCCAAAATTCAAATCAGGATATTGTTGGCTCGCCTTATCCATAATAAACTTTAACTGCTCATACTCAAACCCGGCTATCTGCTGGTTTTCCCATTTTTTTTCGCCGGATGCATAGGGGATCAACCACCTCACTGCCGCTTTTATTCCTTTTCCATCAGGTGTTTGCTTATGCCACAGGTCAATCCCTACGCGGTTGGCTAAAATTGCCAGCTGGCACCAGGCATAAAGGTTCATGTTCACATAATCCCACGATTTGGTTCGGGCCAGCTCAAGCGGCTGGGCTCCATCGGTGTTAAATTGTTTTTCTATACGGGGGATAGTGGTGTTTTGCAGCAGTTGTATTGCTGTTGTTTTATCACCAATAAAAAGTGAGTAATCAACAACCTGCACATCATAATACGAGCCATGGTTGTTGAGTTGCGAACGTTCGTCTTTACCGTTAGGGCTGTTTTGCAACCAGTTGTTGAACGCGGTAAACCAGGCCTGCATCTTTTCCGAAAATTTCACATCAATTGCGGGGTTGCCTTTTAACATGGCCAAAGCATCGGGTATAACGGTTAGTTCCCTGCTTTCAATAATGCCAATGCCCCGGCCATCATTAAGCCCGGGGATGTATTGCGCATAATTGAGGTTTGGGTTCATGCGGGTTTTAGCATTAACAAACCAGGTATACATCAGTAACCTGGCTTTGCGGGCGTACTTTTGGTTGCCGGTGTAATAGTAGGCGAAGGCGAGTTGCTTTACGGCAGTACACATGTCACCCAGTTGGCTGCGGTCATGCAGTTGATAAATCTCCGGGTTGCGTTCGCCATCTTTACGAATATAAGGCAAGCCATTGGGTTTTGATGGATCGGCCCACCAGTACGGGGCCTGGCTTACATAATCGTGTTTATCATTGCCTGGTGCAATCTTTGTTTTATTGTAGGTAACCGAGTATGGTTCTTTTGCAAGGGCGCTGTCGGCCCGGCCAATAATACTGTTTATTTTTGCAGTTGCTTCTTTATCCCCCAGGGCATACAATTGTTTCGATTTGATGAGCAATTGCTCATCAACCATTAAAAAGCTTGCCTTGTTTTGTGCAAAAGCATGCTGTAATAATAGGGTACAGGCTGCGATAAGCAGACCGAAGCGATTCATAAATTTCATAGGATGGCAAGCAAGGCTTTAGGCAGCCTTATCTATCTGCTAAAATATCCTTTTATTAATAATCGCCATAAAACCATCCTTAAATTTTTCGCTCACGGGGATATGCTTATCGGCTATGTAAATATGATTATCCTGAATTTTTACCAGTTGTTTGGTGTTTACGATGTAGGAGTTATGTACTCGTACAAACGGAGCCGAAAGCTGTTCTTCAATATCTTTAAGTCTGCGGTAAATCAGTAACTGCTCCTGTCCGGTAACCAGGCGCACATATTCTTTTTCTCCTTCAAAATATAAGATCTCATCCAACAAAATGCGACGCAGTACCTTGCCCGATTTTACAAAGAAATATCCCTCATCAGCAGTATCTGTTTTGTGCGCAACTGCTTCTGTTTTGCCAAAGTAAGCTTCAATTTTTTGCTGAGCTGCCAGAAAGCGTTTCAGGGTGATTGGTTTCAGCAGGTAATCGATAGTTTGATAGGCATAGCTTTCGGCAGCATATTCTGAATAAGCGGTTGTAAATACAATTTTAGTTTGCGATGGCAGTAAGCCGGCCAGTTCCATACCGGTAAGCTGCGGCATATTGATATCTAAAAAAATAAAATCAACCTTATTGGTTTTTAAAAAAGTCAGGGCCTCGAGCGCGTTATAACATTTGGCTTTAAGCTGCCATTGAGTACTTTGCTGCACCAGCATCTCGAGCAGGTTAACCGCGTTTGGCTCATCGTCGATAATAATGCAGCTTAAATTCATGATACCGGAATTTTTAAATAGGCGGCAAAGTTGTTGTTACTCTTATCTATTTTCAGTTCGAAGTTTTGCCCGTACAACATGGTTAGCCGTTGGGTTAAGTTAACAATGCCAAACCCGGTTGTCCGGTTGCCTGCTGTTTCGGTATGAATGGTATTATTGGTTTTAAAAAAAAGGTAGCCATTTTGTTGCACCAAAGATATGCCGATGAGGTTTTGCTCGCTCGATTTATCAATGCCGTGTTTAAAAATATTCTCTACAAAGGTCATGAGCAGCATGGGAGGGATACGGAGATCCGAACTGAAGCTTTTCTCAAAAAATACCACAACCTCATGCCTGATCCTTATTTTTTCTAAAGCTATGTAATTTTCAATGAATTGCACTTCGGTGCCGATGGCTACATCATCTTTGGGGCTTTCGTCAACAAAATACCGCATAATATCGCTCAGTCGCTCAATAAGTGCGGCTGTGCGGGGGGCTTCACGATAGGCTTCGTAGTAAATATTATTTAGTGTATTGAACAAAAAATGCGGTTGCACCTGCGATTTAAGCAGATTGAGTTCGGCCTGGCTTTTTTGTACCATAATCTCTTCGGTTTGCTGTTTCAGCTTAAAATAAGCTATCGCGATGCGGAAAATGAGACTTAACACAAAAATGAGTACCCCGCCCGATGCATATTTAATGATAGCCTCCTGGTTGATGGTTTCGGGCGTTTTTGCAAAATAGGTATTATAAACCCACATGCTCAGATACCCCCTGAGGATGCCGGTGCCCCCTATAAAAATAATTACCAGCAGCACATACCAAACATACCTGCCTTTTTGATAAAATACCGGGAACAGGAACAGGATATTACCGTAGATGATAACAGCGTAAAACGCCATATTCAAAATGGTGTAAACAGCCGATTGTGCTGCGCCATCCATCGGCAGATAAGAAAAAAATAGCAGCAGCGATACCGCCAGCCATACCAAGAGCTGGAGTTGAACAATGCCTGGCTTGCCTTTAAACAATTGCATGTTTTAAAAATACGAAGCTTTTTGCTGGTTGAAATGTGTTTTAAACAGATGCCCACATTTATTCAATAATTATCCTTCTGTTTTCAATAAAACCTGTTAAGGGCAGGTTATTGAATAATTGCAGGCGAGGGCTAAAAATAAAACAGGGAATGTTTAACAGGTTTTAGCAGGTGATTGATAAACGGCAGCTTTGAACTGTTAACAGAAATTATCCTTATCAAAACAAATAATTATTATGAAAACTGAACATTTGGCCGAAAAAATAGCAGCGCTTGGTTTAACTCTTTTGTTACTGCTATCGCATACACCTAAAGTATTTGCCCAGGTCGATACCATCCGCGTACAAGATAAACGTCTTAACACAGCAAACCTTAAACCCGGTTTAAAACAATACATGGTGTACTTTCAAAATGCAAAAGATAACCACAGCCTGAAATTTTGGCTTTGGCTGCGCGATATCAACCTGGAAAGCCGTAACGGAGAGAAAGTATTTACGGTAACCCAGCATTGGTATGGTAACGACAGCACATCATACCGTTCTATTTATTCGGTAAACAAAGCTGCCGATTTTGCGCCTGTTTATCACGCTGAAACTATCGGCAAAAAAACAAAAGCTTTTAACTGGTTTGCCGATAGGGTGGTAAGTGCCGATACAACTGCCAATAACGAGGCCAAAAACTTTAAATTTGATTTCCCCTTTGCCAATTTTAACTGGAACCTGGATATCGAAACTTTTGAGATGCTGACCCTGGCCGAAGGTAAAAGTTTTGCCATTCCGTTTTTTGAAGCCGGGATGCCCGCTCCGCTTTATGTACTATATAAAGTAACCGGTAGTGAAGTAATTACCACGTTGGATGGCAATAAGGTTGATTGCTGGAAGCTGTATAATGAAAGTGATTATAACGGCCGTCACTTTACCGAAACCTATTGGATCAGCAAAAAAAAACATGAGTTTTTAAAGGAAGAGGATGCTTTTGGGGGAGGTTACCGGTATAAAGTTAAAATGATGGGTGCAGCAGTGAATTTGCTGCCAAGGTTTGCGAAGTAAAACATATATCTACAAAAACTCTGAAAAACAGCCGGGGCTATAATCGACAGATTATAGCCCCGGCCTTGTTACAGATCAGTTAATAGTTTTTATTGATTCAGCCCGAAAGCTTCCCAGCCCGATGCGGTGGCGCGGTTACAGGTCATGGCCTGGGTGCCGTTCTCGCTCGAAATAAATTTGCCGTTGTTGCCGCGCAGGGTGATCTTACCATCGGTGGTTACTATCCAGTCAAATTTTTCCCAGTCGCCCGGTGTGGTGCGGTTACAGGTGATAGCTTGTGTACCGTTTTCTGATGATACGTATTTGCCCATGCTGCGCAGGTAAATTTTGCCTGCACCGGCATCAAGCACGGTAAAGTGTTCCCAATCGCCGGCAGTAGTGCGGGTACAGGTCATGGCTGTGGTGCCGTTTTCCCCGCTTACGTATTTGTTGTTGAACCCTTTAAGCGATATTACTGTACCGATAGGCGGAGTTCCCGAAGGCGGAGTTGTACCGTTAATAACCGAATTAATGGCTGATAACAGGGAGTTAGCGCCTGTGGCATCCTGCGATAATTCCCACATCATGATACCACCGCCCTGGTTAATAGCCAGCGTGGTTTTGCTTTTAATGGTTGGGATTCCGTTGTAGCCAATACCATTCCAGCTATCAGAATTAGGGCTGCCGCCACCTGCCAAAATATCTGCGTAAGATGTATACGGCTCCCTGCCATAAAACGGAACGCCCAAAATAGCTTTGGCTTTAGGCAAACCCCTGCCAATCCAATAATTTAACGAAGTTTGGGCCAATGAATATGGCGAGTGGTTTGAACCGTCGCCATCATAAGCCATCAGGTTTAAAAAATCAACAACGCCAAAAACGCTGTTCAACACACCCGAGCCATCGTTAGATATTACAGCAGCTGTAAGCAGTTTACCCTGGTTATGCAGCGCGGTGCTTAATGATGACATCAGCGCAGCGTAGTTATTGGCCGAAGCGCCGTCGTCCGGGTATTCCCAGTCGATATCGATACCATCCAGGTTGTACTGGTTGGCAAAGTTTACCAGGTTGGTTACAAAGTTATTGCGCGATGTAGCATTGGCTGCCAGGGTTTCGAAAGCGCTGTCGTTACCATCGTTCCAGCCGCCGAATGATACCAATACTTTTACGCCATTGGCATGACCGGTTGATACCAGGCTTTGCAGTTTGGATACATTATCAACCGGACCAATACCACCCGAAGTAGTAGGTTGCACAAAGGCATAGTTAACATGCGTTAATTTTGAAAACTGCACCGAGCTAACGGCACCAGCCCAGCTTGGCAGGTAGCCCACTACCTTAAAGCCGGGAACGGCATCAACGTTAACAGCTTTTTGAGGTGCATTATCAACCGGACCATTAGGCTGATTTGGCGAAAAATTATCCTTGCGACACGATGACAGTGCAAAGAACACTACTGCTATACACCATAGCAGGCGGGAGTTTAAGGTTTTTTTCATAAAGGGTTGTTTTATTGGTGGATGGATGTGTGTTTGCAGGGCTATAAAAAAGCTTTTTCCAATTCCCTCTCCTCGGGAGGGGTGCGATTGGATGTGCGGTGGCAGGGAGGGGTTTATACGCCATGCTAACTGATTAGCATATCGTTGAAACCCCTCCCTACACCCTCCCTGGGGAGGGAATCGCACATTCCCGCGCTTTTACGAACGCCTATTCGCTTACTGGTTCAATCCAAAAGCTTCCCAGCCCGATGCTGTTGCACGGTTACAGGTCATGGCTTGGGTGCCGTTTTCGCTCGAGATGAACTTGCCGTTGTTGCCGCGCAGGGTGATTTTACCGTCGGTGGTAACTATCCAGTCAAATTTTTCCCAGTCGCCTGGAGTGGTGCGGTTGCAGGTGATAGCCTGAGTGCCGTTTTCTGATGATACGTATTTGCCCATGCTGCGCAGGTAAATTTTGCCTGCACCGGCATCAAGTACAGTGAAGTGTTCCCAATCGCCGGCGGTGGTGCGGTTACAGTTCATGGCCTGGGTACCGTTTTCGCCGCTTACGTATTTGTTGTTGAAACCTTTAAGTGAGATCACGGTACCGATAGGCGGCGAGTTTGGAGGAGTTGTTGTGCCACCGGTAATGATGGAGTTCATGGCCGATAACAGGGAGTTGGCACCCGAAGCATCGCCCCCCAGATCCCAGATCATCATACCACCAGCCTGGTTAAGTGCCAACGTGGTTTTACTTTTAATGGTTGGGATGCCGTTATAACCATAAGTTTGAAAGGTATCCGAGTTTGGACTACCGCCCATGCTCAGAATCTCGTTATAGTTTTTGGTGGCATAATCATACCGGTTATCCCTTGCATAAAACGGAACACCCAATATGGTTTTGGCAGCAGGTAAGCCACGGCCTGCCCAGTAGCTTAAACAATCAACAGCCGATTGATAGGTAGAGTGCTGGTAATTGTTGTCATCATAATCCATAATGTTAATCCAATCCAATATGGTGAACATGCTGTTGGTTACGTATGATGCACCAACCGAAATAGAAGCAATGGTACACAGCTTACCGCCATTGTGCATAGCAGTTGAAAGTTGCTGCAGCAAGGTATAGAAATTATTAGTTTCGGTACCTGCCGATGGAAATTCCCAGTCGATATCAACACCATCCACATTGTACTGGTTGCAAAAATTAACCATGTTGTTAACAAAAGTGGTACGATAGCCGGAATTGGCAACAATAGAGTGGAAGGCATCGCCGCCGCCACCTCCGCCAACAGATATGATCACTTTTACGTTGTTATTGTGGGCGGTAGTAACCAGGCTGGTAAACTTCGACAGGTTATCCAGCGGATTTAACCCGCCCGAGTTAGTTGGCGTAAGGAAAGCGTAGTTAATGTGGGTTAGCTTGCTGTACTGCACGGTGTTAACATCGCCCTGCCAGCTGGGCAGGTAACCGATCACCTTAAAGGAAGCAATGGGCACGGCGTTGTTTACCGATACCGCTTTGCTGTCATTACCCTGCGCAGGGTCACTTCCTGTTTTAAACTGGTTCATGTTGTCCTTTTTACAGGAAGATAAACCCGCGAGTACGGCCAGCGTAAGGCCGAGGAGATAGGAGTTAAATTTTGATCTCATAAGTTAAATTGTTAAGCGTGTTTTGATGTGTTTATTTAGGTATATAATTGGCCTTGTAATAAAAACATCACCTGTTAACTAAATTCATGATACTTATGAATATCATATACTAATATCAGGAAAAGGGCGTTAATAGGTATTATTGATGTTTTGGTATGAGTAAAATTATATAAACATCTTATTATAAATACCTTATAATAGGCCCAATACGGCTTAATCGCAAGCGTAGTAGTGCTTTTGTAGTGTGAACCCAACACGGAAACAGGGCTTTTGCAGCGAAATTTTTTTTTGGCGATACGCTTAACTCACAGTTTATTTATTGTTTTTTGATGGAAAACCATGTTTTTCAGTCACTTGCCTTACCCGCTTAAAACCAGATAAGCGGGTGCCGGATAGGTAAATTGCGGATAACTTCCTCAACCTTAGGGTTATGGTCTAAATTTTTCCAGGTGTTTAGCCAGCTGTTTTCATGGTAAGCATCGGCACCGAATAATAAAAAAGGTTGCGCTACCGGCCAGTTATCCCAATACATTACATCGGGTTTTATTGTCCATTTGCTTTTATCGGCCACAAAAGGGTACAGGTAGGCGATTCCTTTTTTGATAGATTTGCCGTCGGCGGTTTCAAACTCCCATAAATTATCCTTTGGGGTTGATAAAATCTGGCAAAGCATGGTCATGGCATCCAGGTTAAAAATAGAATAGCCATAAGGTTTGGTGCGTTCCAGCTCCAAGGGGAAACTGCCATCGGTACCCATTTGCCTTGGCAGCAATACGGTTTTATATCTTAAGCGTAATGAATCAAGCACAACCTCATTATTGCACAGTTTGGCAAACGATGCTACCTGCATAGCCCAGCAGGTGGCATGGTTATTTTTAACCTCTTTTTCCTGGATGCCGGGTTTGCTGGTCATAAGCCATTCGGTATATATGGCAAACCATTGTTTTATACCGGCGGCGGTTTTGGTATCCATTGCTTTTTCCATTACAATAACACCCTGTGCAACTTCCATCAGGTGAATGGTATCAATAATGCCATAGTTACGGCCGGTAAACTGCCCTTTAACAGCCTGTGCAAACCAAAGGCTTGGGGTCATTACTGTTTCGGGATCAATAAACCAGGCTTTAAGGTGGATTACGGCCTGGTTTACATATTTAATATCCCCCGTAATTTTATAGGCCGATGCCAGCGCGCCTATAATTTTGCTGAAACGGATCATGGCCTGGCGGTGCTCCACAAAATTATAGGGGTTGGTGAGCCCGTCGCGGTTAATGTAGGGTCCATCGGGATTTTGAGGATTAGGCCAAAAATAATCCGCCTCCGAAAAAAAATCGTGCGCACCGCCGGCACTTCTTGGCGATGATGAGGCGGTAATGGTTATGGGTTGCTGCTGCATAGCCCAGGCGGCTTCGGTTAATACCTGTTTTTTAAGAATGGCTTCGGCGGCCTGCTCAACCGGAGATTTATCGGCTTGCATTTGCTTATTGGTAAATGCACAGCTTACTGCAATTAAAATAACAGCTAATAATTTTTTCATGGCGATGGTTATATTGGTGCGGCAAGATAAGGATAGGTGAGTAAACGAACGACAGCTTTACAAGATGTAGGGCATTTGAAGGGGGCCTTTTTTTCGCGCAAAGCCGCGAAGGCGCAAAGTTTGCCTGCAAAATCCCTTTACTCCCCTACGCCATCGCACGCCTAAAATCATCAGGCTATTTGTTAAATGGCATAACTATTGATTAAATAATCCACACCGTAACGTAAAAAGCGCCGTATGTGTATAAAAATACGGTAGCGCACTATTCACAATATGCCAACGTTTTTTATGTTTACACAAATACTTAGAATATGAAAACTCTAAAAACATCTTTATTTGCTCTTGCTATAGCTGTTTTAGCTATTACTACCCAGGCCTGTAAAACCAAAAAAGCTGTTGTGCAAACACCGCCGCCAGCTGCTCCTGCTCAGCCTGCCACTCCTGCTCCGCAACCTACACCTCCGCCGCCACCGGCTCCGCCTGCGCCACCTGCTCCGGCAAAGCCAGATTATAATTTCACCAATATCCAGTTCGAATTTAACTCAGCTGTGTTAAAAACGGCTTCATACCAAACTTTGGATCATATCGCTGCCGAGCTGAAAAAAGACCAATCGGTTAAGTTTATCCTTAATGGTAATGCATCTGCCGAGGGTACTGCCGAGCATAATCAGTCTTTATCTGTTGATAGGGCAAACTCGGTAAAACTTTACCTGATCAACAGCGGCGTTAAAGCCGACAACCTTACCGTTAAAGGCTGGGGCGAAAGCAAACCGATTGCCGATAATACTACCGAAGAGGGCCGCGTGTTAAACCGCCGCGTAGAAGTTAAGGTAGCTGAATAATAATCAAGCTTTTTTTAAATAGAAAGGCAGTCTGCAAAACAGGCTGCCTTTTTTATTACCGTTTATTGCGGCGCGTTTACCAGTTGAAAAATGGTAAAAAGGTGATGCGCCTCATGCAATACAAAAAACTCGAGCCATTTTACAATGGTAAGGTTCCCGTACCGGGGATGGATGCCTATGCGCGAAAGTTGGGAATCGCTGAGCTGCGTTATCAGGTTCAGTATGGTTACCCTGCCGGCCTCAATTGTATCAAGCAAATCTGTTAACGGCATCGAACGGTAGGGTGTAAACTCCGGGTCAAGGTCGCCGTTATACCTTTCAAATGCCGGGGTATCTTCATTAATGATCCGGTGCATCCGTTCAACAAATATTTTTTGATAAATGGCCAGGTGGGCTATGTTATCTAATGCGCTCCATTTACCCGGAGCCATTGGGGTGTTGAGTTGTTGGGTGCTCACCCCGGCAATTAATTGCTGAATGGCCTGGTGTTGGGTATTTAATCTTTGGGAGAGGGATGGGTAAATGTTCATGATGTTGGTACCAAAACGGAAAGTTAGTATAAATGGATGTATTGTTTGGAATAATAATATTAGGTAGCTTTATGCTGATTATAAACCACCTAAAGTGATTAACGCAGGTTAATTACTTTTCAATTATTACCTAAATCGTATACCAAATGTCCGGAAAGTTCACCTTCTTGTTCCTTTTGCTCCCGTTTAGTTGCCTTGCACAAATAAAAATAAGCGGGCGGGTTGTAAACGCAACCGATCATAAGCCGGTAGCCAACGCCAGCGTATTTTTGAGTAATGCAACGGTAGGAACTAAAACAGCGCCCGACGGAAGCTATGCGATGAGCAACGTTAAGAGCGGCAACTATGAACTTGTTGTTTCTGTAGTTGGCTTTGAAAGCTATAAAAAAATTATATCTGTTGTTGGTGAAAACATGATTGTGCCTGATATTATCCTCTCGCCTAAAACGTATGCGTTAGATGAGGTAGTAGTGAAGCAGCGTGGTGGCGCCGACCGAGAGAGATACCTCGAAATATTTAAAGAACAATTTTTGGGAAAATCAGGCCTGGCAGATCAATGTAAAATCTTAAATCCCGAAACGCTTGATTTTGCTTACGATGTTGATACGAAAACACTCACTGCATCATCAGTAGATTTTATTACCATCGAGAACCGGGGATTGGGTTACAGACTAAAATATCTTATCAGCAATTTCGCTTATAGTGATAAAGACATTTTTGCTCTGAAACTGCATTACGATGGCGAGGTGTTATTTGAAAGTTTAAAAGGAACAACCCAGGAGGAGGAACGCTGGAAGCTGGCCCGGTTGCAGGTTTATAAAGGTTCGATGATGCATTTTTTAAGAGCCTTGCAAAAAGGTGCCTTAAATAAAAATGGTTTCCGGGTGGTGCAATATGCCAATCCGCCACGTTTAGATGGCGGCAAACAGCAGGCAAGCAAAAAGAGGGGCAGTCCTTTGCTGATGAGTTTTCCGTTAACGGAAGCTGAGATAATGAAAGGCACCGATAAGCCAAATGTTTATGCACTTGGCTGCGATTTCGATTCGTTTCACATTACCTATAATGAAGGCGGGCGTTTCGGGAAGCATCCGCAGGTAAATAATCTAAATGCCGCCGATAATCACGAGGTTACCATTTTAAATTTTAATGCTGCATATGCGTTATTTGACGGCAGCGGCGCATTGCTTGATCCCAACGCAGTTTCGTACCGGGGGGCCTGGGGTAATGTTCGGGTAGCTGCACTTTTACCTGTAGATTATGAGCCATTAAACCAACCGGTGGCAAATAATAATCTGCCTGCAGCCGATATGGTAAACAAGCTTAAAAACTATAACGAACAGCATGCTATTGAAAAAGCTTACCTGCATTTTGATAAGCCCTATTATGCAGCCGGCGATACGGTTTATTTTAAAGCATATGTAACTGAAGGCGAAAACCATGAATTATCGGATCGCAGCGGGGTTTTACATGCGGAGTTGATCAATCCCGCAGGTAAAGTAAAACAGGAAATAGCACTGCAATTAAACAGCGGTATTGCCTGGGGCGATTTTGCCTTGCCCGATACCCTTCCGAAAGGCAATTACCGCATTCGCGCCTATACCCGATGGATGCGCAACAGCAATAACTTTTTTGAACGGGAGATAAAAGTAGGTGCGTTAGCAGGCGATAACCTACCGGAAAGCGCAACCAAACAACCCGCCACGACTGATTCCAAAACAGATCTGCAGTTTTTTGCCGAAAGCGGTACGTTTATTACCGGGCTTAACAATAAAATAGCTTTTAAGGCCGTAGCGGCTAACGGAAAAGGTATTGATGTTAAGGGCGCTGTTTTTGATAACGATAACAGGCAGGTAACCTCGTTTGCATCAACCCATTTAGGGATGGGCTATTTTATGCTAAACCCCGGATTGGGTAAAACTTACCGGGCGGTTTTTACCGATGCCACAGGCGTTGAACAAAGTATCCAATTGCCAAGGCCTTTGGATAAAGGTATCGCGTTAGCGGTTAATAATGATGATGTAGCAAAGGCATCGGTTAATATAAATGCTAACGATGCTTTTTACCGTGAAAATAAGGATAAAGCTTTGACACTGGTTATTTATTCGGGCGGTAAAGCGGTAACGGTATCCTGTAAGCTGGATAGCCAGAGCATCGCTCTTGATATTTTAAAACGGCGTTTAAAAACCGGCATCACCAGGATCACTTTATTTAATGATAATAGCGAACCGCTATGCGAACGGTTAATTTTTGTACAGAATTACGATCAGCTAAGCCTGGCTGTAAACAGCGATAAAAGCGGCTACAGGAGGCGTGAATTAACCAACCTTAGCTTTGATGTTAAAAACCGGGCAGGCAACGCTGCCATGGGGCATTTTTCGGTATCGGTTACTGATGAAGGTAAAGTGCCGGTAAATGAAAGTGATGAGCATACTATATTAACCAATTTGCTGCTAACCTCCGGTTTAAAAGGAAATGTGGAGCAGCCCAATTATTATTTTACCGGTATCAATGATGAAACGCAGCATAACCTCGACCTGGTGATGCTCACCAACGGTTACCGTGGATTTGAATGGAAACCTTTATTAAATAACAACTATCCGCCGACAGCTTTTCAACCCGAAAAAGGGCTTAGCATAAGCGGCGATGCTAAAACGCTTACCGGTAAAATGCTGAATGGAGGAACGGTATCCTTATTAAGATCATTCCCGGATACCCAATTATTAACCCAACCAATAAACAGTGACGGCAGCTTTAAGTTTAGCGATTTGATCTTTAGCGATTCGTGCATGTTTATTTTGCAGGCTGTAAATATCAAAGGTGCAAATACCACGAAGCTTACCTATAAAAAAGAAGAGATCCCCCTGGTATCTGCAATAAGCCGTGGCATGGCTCAGGATGTTAATTTATCGCTTAAAGATTACCTTGAAAACAGCAAGCTGAAATACGATGATTATCTGAAATACGATAAAGTTAAAATGCTTAAGCAGGTAAACATCCGCGCTGTAAAACGCAATGACAATTACCGCTCTTCGGCATTAGGCGGACCGGGAAATGCAGACCAGGTGATCCACATAGGCGATCTTCCTGCTTCAGGATCGTTATCTCAAATGCTGGCCTCGAGGGTACATAGTGAGCGGGCCCGTGGTTTACTAAAAAGTGATTTTGACGGCCTCATTCTTTTAGATGGTGTGCAGATTCCTTCTACAACATCCGATCCGCTGGACCCGCGCAGCCCGGTCGATATTATAAGTGCATCGGATGTTGAAACCGTGGAGTTTTTTTATGGGGCCAGTGCGGCAATATACGGTGTGCGGGGAGGCCACGGTGTAGTTGTGATCACTTCCAAAAACAGAGGGGGGGTAACATCCAAAGATATCCCATCAATAGGAATTTTGCCCATTACAGTTCCCGGTTTTTATAAAGCCCGGGTGTTTTACTCGCCAAAGTACCAAAGCCTTGAGCAAGCCGGTAACCGTCCCGATTTGCGCAGTACCATTTACTGGCAACCTGAATTGATTACCGATAAGGATGGCCATGCCTCATTAAGCTATTTTAACGCTGATGGTGCAGGGCCTTATCGCATAGTTATTGAAGGCATAGATGAAGATGGTAACCTGGGCAGGCAGGTGTACCGGTACAATGTGCAGTAGCCTGAAGCAGCCTCTGGTTTGGCTAACAGATCATTTCGTTACCCGGAGCGTTTACAAAATTTTGCAAATCTCGTGAGTCTCCCGCCTTTCAATTCGAAACTACTAACCCCGAAACAACTTAATGTTGTGGTGGTGCTGCTGCGTGAAAAAAAGTCCGCTTAGCGCCTTGTACAACAAAATTGATACGATTTCACCAACAATTGACCCGTTTTGTGTAAAAGGATTGTTTTAATTTGAACCGTGCAAAACTGTTCGGTGCGCGGTATGTTCGTACCTGCAACTTTCATTTGCTTTTATCTTTGGTGTTGGCGGAGCTAATTGATTTAGAAGGGGCCATCACAGAGGGTGTTAATACCATGAATAAACATAAATTATTTACCTGCTTATTTTTTATTTGTATTGGCGCGTCCGCTTTGATGGCCTGGCAGCGCGCGCCGGAAAATAAGCAGGCAATACCTCCAAAAAAACGCCCTAATATTATCGTAATTCTGGCCGATGACCTCGGGTTTTCAGATATTGGATGCTATGGAGGAGAAATAAAAACCCCCAATCTCGATTATCTTGCACAAAACGGCATCCGTTATACCCAATTTTATAATACATCGCGCTGCTGCCCAACAAGGGCCTCGTTGTTAACAGGATTATATAATCAGCAAGCAGGGATAGGCAAGATGACTGATGCTGAAGATGAGCCGGGATACCTCGGCCATATTACCGATAATGCTGTAACCCTTGCCGAGGTATTAAAATTTGCAGGTTATCACACCGCCATGTCGGGCAAATGGCATGTATCCAATACCAACGGGCAGCCTAACCCGCAGGATCAGTTAGCCTGGCTCAATCACCATAAAGATTACCCTGAGTTTTCGCCGGTAAGCCAATATCCTACCAACCGGGGTTTTGAAAAGTTTTTTGGTACGATATGGGGCGTGGTTGATTTTTATGATCCCTTTAGTTTGGTTAGCGGTACCACGCCGATAAAATCTGTCCCCAAAAACTACTATCATACCGACGCTATTAACGATACGGCTGTAGCTTATATAAAAGGCTACGCCAAATCGTCAAAGCCTTTCTTTTTGTATGTGGCCGAGAATGCCCCGCACTGGCCGCTTCAGGCCCTGCCCGAAGACATTACCAAATACAGGGATACTTACAAAGCCGGCTGGCAGGCCATCCGCGAAGCGAGGTACAAAAAAATGATAAAGCTGGGTTTGATCGACCCAACAAAAACAAAACTATCCGACCGCTGGAAGGGCGACCTTGACTGGGATAAAAACCCAACCAAACAATGGGATGCCATGGCCATGGCGGTACACGCGGCCATGATTGACAGGATGGATCAGGGCATTGGCCGTATCATTAACACACTGAAGCAAACCGGCCAACTGGATAATACGCTCATCGTTTTCCTGTCGGATAACGGAGCCAGTGCCGAAAATTGTGCGGCTTACGGGCCCGGCTTTGACCGCCCTAACGAAACCCGCGACGGCCGTGAAATAGTTTATGCTACCGAAAAACAAGTTATGCCAGGCCCCGAAACAACTTATGCATCCATAGGGCCGCGCTGGGCTAATGTGGCTAATACACCGTACGAGTACTGGAAGGCCGAATCGTACGAGGGTGGGGTGCATACGCCCATGATTGCTTTTTGGCCTAAAGGCATCCCGGCAAAAAAAGGCAGCTTCAATAGCAGTATAGGCCATGTGATGGATTTCATGAGCACTTTTGTTGAGTTGGCCGGAGCCAGATATCCGCAAACTTATAAAGGCCATACCATTCAGCCTACCACGGGCATTAGTTTAGTGCCAACCTTTAGCGGTAAACAAACTGCCGGTCATGAAGATTTGTTTAACGAACACTTTGGCGCCCGCTATGCGCGTTTGGGTAACTGGAAGCTGGTATCGTTAAGTAATGATACCACCTGGCATTTGTTTGATATGGCTAATGATAAAACCGAAACAACCGATTTGAGATCAGCATATCCGGCTAAAGTGCACCGGCTTGATAGCTTATGGCGCATTTGGGCTGGCACGCACAAGGTATTCCCGAAACCGGGTAATAAAAGTAAATAGTAAATTCCCCGTAATAAATTAAATAAAAACAAAACATCGTTTATGAATCGCATTTTCAAAAAAACGTACCTGCTGGTTTCCGGATTGGCGGCATCGTTTATTGCACAAACAGCGTCGGCACAGGATAAGATGCCTTCGTACCCGTTGATTACACACAACACTTATTTCTGTGTTTGGAGTAACACCGATAAGCTGAATGAATCAACCACCAAACACTGGACGGGCAAAGACCAATCCTTATTGGGCTTAATTAAAGTTGATGGCAATTATTACCGTTTTATGGGGGCATCAGCCGTTAATTATAAAACCATTTTAGCCGCTACCGACGAGAAATCATTCAACAGCCAGTACGTAGCGGAGACAGCCCCGGCCGATGATTGGGCAAAACCCGGGTTTAATGATCAAAGCTGGAAAACCGCCACTGCGCCTTTTGGTGACGAGCGTGCCGTTAAAGGCACCGACTGGAGAGGGAAGGATATCTGGATCCGTCGTAAATTTAACATTGCCGAATTACCTAAAGGTAGGCTGATGCTGAAAATCTATCATGATGACGAAGCCGAAGTATACCTGAACGGCCAGCAGATTGCTGCAGAGGGCGGTGCCAATGGCGATTTTGAAACTGTTGCTTTATCTGCCGCTGCTAAATCGAATTTAAAGGTAGGAGAGAACGTTTTGGCTATCCATTGTAAAAATACCGGTGGTGGCTCATTCATTGATGCCGGTTTGACCGAGGAGGTACTGAGCAAAGATGACGAGGCCGTTAAACTGGCCGAACAAACCAACGTTAAAGTTACCGCTACCCAAACGGTATACAACTTTAAAGCAGGTGATGTTAACCTGAAAGTAACTTTCACCTCGCCATTGATCATGAACGATTTGAAATTGTTAACCACGCCTGTATCATACATCACTTACCAGTTAAAATCAACCGATGGTAAAGCACATAATGTTGAGATTTACCAGGGTGTATCAAGCAACCTTGCTGTAAACACCCCGGCGCAGGAGGTTGCTGCTTCAAGGTACAGCGCCAACGGGCTTAAACTGTTAAAAGTTGGTACTGTTGAACAACCTGTTTTGCAGAAAAAAGGCGATAACGTACGTATTGACTGGGGGTACGCTTATGTTTCTTCATCAACCGGGGGCGCTAAACAATATATCACTCCCGAGGCTGATGCCGTATCATCATTTGTAGGCGGCAAAAGCGGCGAAGCTTCGGCTACCGGCAAGCAACTGATGTTGAGCACCGTAGTACCATTTGGCAAAGTAACCGCTACGCCTGTATCTAAATTTATTTCGGTTGGATATGATGATATCTATGCTATCCAGTACTTCAAAACCAATTTAAGGCCTTGGTGGAGGAATACCCCGGGTGCCACTATTGAAGGTGTGTTGAGCGATGCTACCAAAGGTTATGCTAAAGTGTTAGGCGCCTGTGCCAAAACAGATGCTAAGATCTGGGCCGATGCAGTAAAAGCAGGCGGCGAAAAATATGCTAAACTTTGTGTTATGGCCTATCGCCAAAGTATTGCTGCTCACCACGTAGTAAAAAGCCCGCAGGGTGAATTGTTGTTCTTATCTAAAGAGAATTTCAGCAATGGCTCCATCAATACCGTGGATATTACCTATCCATCGGCACCTATGTACCTGCTTTACAATCCCGAGTTGTTAAAAGGGATGATGAACGGGATCTTCTACTTCAGCGAAAGCGGAAAATGGGCTAAACCATACTCATCGCACGATTTGGGTACCTACCCATTGGCCAACGGTCAAACTTACGGCGAAGATATGCCGGTTGAAGAAAGCGGTAACATGATCATCCTGGCTTATGCCTTAGCTAAAGTTGAAGGCAATGCCGGCTACGCCAAAAAACACTGGCAAACCTTAACCACCTGGACTGATTACCTGGCACAGGCCGGTTTTGATCCGGGTAACCAGTTGTGTACTGATGATTTTGCCGGTCACCTGGCGCATAATGCCAACTTATCGGTTAAAGCCATTGTAGCTATTGACGCCTACGGCGAATTAGCAGGAATGTTGGGCGATGCCGCAACTGCTAAAAAGTACAAGAACATGGCTAAGGATATGGCCAAAAAATGGCAGGATAAAGCTGATGCAGGCGATCACTACGGTTTAGTGTTTGACAGCAAAGATACCTGGAGCCAGAAGTATAACATGGTTTGGGATAAAGTATTAGGTCTAAACCTGTTTCCGCAAAAAGTGTATGATAAGGAATTTAAATTTTATGTAGCGCACCAAAAAGAGTTTGGTTTGCCGCTGGATAGCCGCAAAACCTACACCAAAAGCGACTGGATACTGTGGACCGCCGCCATGGCCGACAACAAAGCCGATTTTAACGCCCTGGTAGCCCCGGTTTACAAATTTGCAACCGAAACATCATCACGCGTACCACTAAGTGACTGGCACGAAACTACCAATGGTAAAATGGTAGGTTTCCAGGCCCGTAGTGTTATTGGCGGGTACTATATGAAGACTTTGAGGGATAAGCTGTCCGCTAAGAAGTAAGCAGGTTTAATTGATTTAAAAAAAAAGGGAGGTTTGCGCAGCAAACCCTCCCTTTTTTTTAAAGAGATAAGAGAAACTGGTTGAAGTTTAGCGACAGCGTAACTTCGACCTAAACTGTAGGAAGCATTCTGCTTCCGTTGCAGGTTGATCGGGATAATATCGAAAAATTCTGTTTTCAAAGTTAAGCTGAAAGCTTAACACAGTTTAGGTCGAAGTTACGCTGCGCTAAACTTCGACCAGTAAACAGAAAAAGGGGAGTTTGCATAGCAAACTCCCCTTTTTAAAGTGATTGGGTTAGATTGTGAAAATATCTATGCAACAGAATCAAGAATCTGCCAGCTTTTAGGCCCGAAAATGCCATCAGGTACCAGGTTATGATTGCGTTGAAATGCTCTTACAGCAGCTTCTGTACCTCCGCCAAATACGCCGTCATCATCTATTTTTAATTTTTGCTGCAGCTGCTTTACAAAAACAGGGTTGTTATTACCTCCCCGGCGAAGCGTTGGCCTTGCGGTTGGCGTAGGTTCTGCTGCGGGGATAGGCTCACGTGCGGGCACATCCCGCGCCAGCAAATCTGCCAAAGCCGCACGGAAAGGCACCATGTCAAAATCAGGATCCGTTTTGCGGTGTGGTGCCCATTCTTTATGTGCAATGCAATTTTTGGCACCTTTGCCTAAATGTTTCAAAATAGCGGCTACACCGCGCTCATAGGCGTCTATTTGTATGGCCGGCCATGGCGAATCGTTTTGTCCGCCGGTATTTTCGGCCTCAATGCCTATAAAATGAGTATTGCCTGCTGTAGTTCCTTCAAAACTACCCGCGCCCGCGTGGTTGGCTTTACCGGCTGCGACAACATAATAAGTGCCGTCGCGCCCCAGACCTAATTGCGCTAAAGGCCCCGAAAGCGGGGTAGGGTCGGTGCGGCCGTGAATGAGTGCGTTAAGTGTTGGCATATTGCGGGTACGGTCGGTATTGCCGGTATGGTGGCATATTATGCCTATAATTTCGCCTACATCGCCCACTCCGCGGGTTTGCCAGCCATCGCATTCTGCAACTTTAAGTCCTGCGCTGCGCAGTACTGTTGGTAACCAGGTTAGTGAAAATGCCATTATGCTACCCCTCCTTCGGCTACGGGTAAATCCGCATCTTCTGTTGGTGTGCCCCTGTCTCCTTTTTCGCATGCATCGTCTTCTTCATCTGCTGTAGCAGGGTCGGGATCGGTTACAGACATGCTTTTAAAAGCAGAACCGGTTATTAACACCAGCGCAGTGAAAACAAGCATAAGCAATAAATTGCCCGCCGGAGTGTGTGCCGATTGCCTGATGGAAAAATAAATAATACCGCATGCTATGATAGCAAAGGCGGCAAACCGTGGATAAAGCAACTTATCCGCGTTTCTGAGCAGAAGGTTTTTATACATGCGGTAAAGGTTAAATGTGTTTATAAAGCTACATAGTAAATAGCTCGGTGTCAATCCGTTAAAATACGGTATTAAACTTCGGGTTTTACGCATAAAAGTTGTATGAGTTGGCAGTCGGCCGAGCCCTGATAGAGGCTTAATCCGTCCGGCTACCTAGGCGCGCTACCGTTATAAACTAAACTTCACAATAATTTGACACCCATCTAAAGGCTTTTATCACTATTTTCATCCCTTATTAGCTGTACAGATCTCCTATGCCGCTCCCGATTAAAAAAATAATATTTAAAACGCTTAAAATAGGCGCCATTACTCTTGTTAGTTTACTGTTGTTGATGTTTTTATTGCCGGTACTGTTTCCGCAAACCGTAACCGAAAAAATAAAACAATGGGCGGCGGGTAGTGTAACCAGTAAGCTGTCATTTACAGGCACGCATCTCTCATTTTTTAAAAAGTTCCCTTCGCTTACTTTAACGCTGGATGATTTTGTGCTGAATGGCAGCCAGCCTTTTCAGAACGATACCCTGATTTCGGCTAAGGAGATTTCGCTGGCAATAGATTTATCGTCGGTTTTTAAAAGCAAGATCAATGTAAATAAGATCTACCTTAACCAAGCCCTGATCAATATCCAGGTTGATAGTGCGGGTAAGGCCAACTACAATGTATATAAATCTACAGCGCAAAAACAGGCAGATAAGGCTGATACCGCAAGTGCATCATTAGGCATTGAGCAGATCCTGATAGAGAAAAGTAACCTTGCTTATAACGATCGTTCGCTGCCGATGCAGATAGCTGCACGAAACTTTAACTACAAAGGCAGGGGTGATTTAAGTAAGGATGTGTTTGATCTGTTTAGCCACATCGATGCGGCATCGGTTGATTTTAGCTATGGCGGCAAACCCTACGTATCAAACAAAAAAGTAAATGCCGATCTGGTTACCAGTATCAATACCAAATCATTAGCATTCGCCTTCCAAAAAAATGATCTGCTCATTAACCAGTTGCCGGTTAATTTTAAGGGCCGTTTTGAGTTTTTGAAGGATGGTTATGATATGGATATCAAGATCCGCAGCGATCAGAACGACCTTGGCGATATTTTCACCGCTATCCCTGCCGAATACGCCAAATATGTTGATGATATGGATATCAACGGCAACGGCGTCATCCAGTTAAACCTAACCGGTAAATACATCGCGTCCAAAAACATTATGCCTGATCTGAGTATCAGCGCCAAACTGCGCGATGGCTATATCGCCAATAAAAATACCCCGGCCCCGGTAAAAAATCTTTACCTCAATATGGATGCAAAACTGCCGGGCCTGAACCCCGATAGCCTGAACCTGAATATCGATTCGGTGTATTTTAATATTGGGAAGGATTATTTTGGTTCGGTAATTAAAGTTAGAGGGATCAAATCGCCGTATGTGTACGCCAAAGTAAATACCGAGATAGATCTGGAGCAATGGTACAAAGTGTTTGGTGTTAAACCGTTCCAGTTGAAAGGACGCTATAGCCTACATATGGAAACGGACGGACGGTACACTACAGGTATTAAACGTACCGGTTTAAGAGGGAAGATCGATACCGTGATAACCAGCGTGCCTAAATTTACGGTTCATTCATCCTTCAGGAACGGGTATTTCAAATATACCAAGCTGCCGCAAGCCATCACCAATATCAGCTTTGACCTCAACGCTGCCTGCCCCGATCACAATGTAGCCAATGCTACTATGGATCTGCAAAACCTTAACCTCAACGCCTTAAATAATTATATTAAAGGCTACCTGAAAATGAGTAACAAGGCAGGTGCATTGATAGATGCCGGATTGAACGCCAAATTTACACTGGATGATATTACGCAATTTATCCCTGCAGATAGCATCACGCTGAAAGGCGACCTGAATGCCAACCTGCAAACCAAAGGCCGGTATATCCCTGCCAAAAGGATCTTCCCGGTTACCAACGCGCAGATCAATTTGACCAACGGCTATATCCAAACCAAATACTATCCGCACCCTGTACAAAACATGCAGGTTAATGTGGATATATTTAATAATACCGGATCATTAAAAGGCTTGAAGATCAATATCAAACCTGTATCATTCAATTTTGAAGGGCAACCGTTCCTATTAAAAGCCAACCTGCGCAACTTTGACGATCTGGATTACAGCCTGGCATCGCATGGTAGTTTGGATATCGGCAAGATCTATAAAGTGTTTGCCATTAAAGGTTACGATGTAAAAGGTTTGGTCACTACCAACTTCTCCTTAAAAGGAAAACAGAGCGAAGCCGTTGCAGGGCATTACGATAAGCTGGCTAACTCGGGCAGCATGAAGGTTAAAAACATTAAACTGAGTTCGGAGTTGTTTCCGAAACCATTCTTTATCCGCACAGGCGTTTTCAGCTTTAACCAGGATAAAATGAATTTCGACCAGTTTTTGGCAAACTATGGTAAAAATAAAGTGGTGTTGAACGGAGCGCTATCCAATGTTATCGGCTACGCCACGCAGAAAAATTCGCCGCTAAAAGGCGAGTTCAATTTAACAAGTGATCAAATCACTGCCGATGATTTTATGGCCTTTGCGGGTTCAGCACCATCGGCTAAACCTACCAAATCATCGGGCGTTATCTTAGTGCCTTCCAACCTCGATCTTAATTTCGCCGCCGATGTTAAAAAGGTAAAATACAACGGCCTGGATATTAACGATGCCAAAGGCGCCATGAGCATAACCAACGGGCAGATCATTTTAAAGCAAGCTGGTTTTAGCATGATCGGCGCTCCGGTTGTGATGGATGCCACTTATGGTAGCATTACCCCGCAAAAAGCATTTTTTGATTACCACATCAGCGCTAAGGAGTTTGATATCCAACGTGCTTATAAAGAGATCAAACTTTTCCATGATATGGCTTCATCAGCCGAGCATGTGCAGGGTACGGTTTCTTTAGATTATAAACTGGCCGGTAAGCTTAATGGCGATATGAAACCTATTTATCCATCGTTAAAAGGAGGTGGCGTACTATCGGTTAAGCAGGTTAAAGTTTATGGTTTGAAACTGTTAAGCTCAGTTGGTAAACAAACCGGCCACGATAGTTTAGGCAGGGGCGATGTTAAAAAGGTGGATATCAAAACTACGGTTGCCAATAATATCATCACCATCGAGCGTACTAAAATGCGTATAGCCGGTTTCCGGCCGAGGTTTGAAGGCCAGGTGAGTCTTGATGGTAAACTGAACCTGAAATTCAGGCTGGGCTTGCCACCATTGGGCATTTTTGGTATCCCGATGACCATCACCGGTACACAGGATAAACCGATCATTCACCTGGGCAAAGGCAAAAAAGAAGACGAACTGCAGGAAACCAAGGAGGAGGAATAAATTTGAGTACGGGGAATGGAGTAAAAGAGTTTAAAGTTGCAGTGGCAGCAGGGTTGGTGGCTGCCCTTTTATTGGGATGTAAACAAGCGAACAAAGAAAAACACATAGCCGTTACCGATACCTCAAAAAGTAAGGTGAATTGCGAAACCGGGGTGCCATCACGCTTTCCCGGCTTATCAAATAAAGCGACTAATGCGTTAACGCCCGGAAAAGCCATCAACCACGAAGGTATGGTTTTTATAAAAGGCGGAACCTTTATGATGGGCGGCGATAACCAACAAGCCGAAGCCGATGAATATCCTAAACACAAGGTTACAGTTAACGGTTTTTGGATGGACGTGAACGAGGTTACCAACAACCAATTTGCCCAATTTGTAAAAGCCACCGGCTACGTCACCACTGCCGAAAAGAAACCCGATTGGAACGAACTCAAAAAACAACTGCCGCCCGGCACGCCCCCACCGCCTGATAGTTTGATGGTGGCTGCCTCGCTGGTGTTTAAGCCTGCCAAAAGCAAAATATCCCTTAACGATTACAGCCAATGGTGGGAATGGAAAAAGGGCGCCGACTGGCGACACCCGCACGGCCCCGGCAGCAACATCAACGGAAAAGAAAACTACCCCGTAGTGCAAATTTCCTGGTATGATGCGCAGGCCTACTGCAAATGGGCCGGTAAACGTTTGCCGTACGAAGCCGAATGGGAATGGGCCGCAAGAGGAGGACTTGATAATGCTATTTATCCCTGGGGTAACCAGCCTGTTACCGAGGGCAAAACTAAAACCAATATCTGGGAGGGCGATTTTCCGTATAACAACACCACCCGCGATGTGTATTACTACAGCGCTCCGGTGCGCTCTTTCCAACCCAATGGTTACGGCCTGTATGATATGGCCGGCAACGTTTGGGAATGGTGTTATGATCTGTACCACTACCAATACTACGCTTACTTAAAAGATAACAAGATCAGCAATAACCCGCAGGGCCCCGATAAAAGCTACGATCCGGATGAGCCTAACGCTGCGAAGCGCGTTATCCGCGGTGGTTCGTTTTTATGTAATGATAGCTATTGCTCGGGCTTTAGGGTAGCCCGGAGGATGAAAAGCACGGAGGATAGTGGGTTGGAGCATTTGGGGTTTAGGTGCGTGGCTGATGATAATCAGAAAAAGTAGTTGTACCCGCCACGCAATGACGTAATGGAGAAAACTCATTGGAGGCACATCAAAACAATAATGGCGGTACTTTCCGGTACCGCCTCTATCATTAAAAGTTTAAAAAAAGATTTACAAGGTAGCCATATCAATTACAAACCTGTAACGAACATCGCCACGCTCCATTCTTTCATAACTGGCTGTGATATCTTTAATATCGATCAGCTCAATATCCGATACGATATTATGCTCGGCGCAGAAATCAAGCATTTCCTGAGTTTCGGCAATGCCTCCGATACCAGAACCTGCCATGCTTTTACGGCCGGCCAGTAACGAGAACGGACGGATTGAGTAAGGCTCTGATGGTACACCCACGCCAATCAAGGTACCATTAGTTTTTAACAGCGACAGATACATATCCATATCATGTTTGGCCGATACGGTATCGAGGATAAAATCAAAAGAGCCTTTTACAGCTTCAACCTGTGCCGGATCTGAAGTTACCACAAAATGGTGAGCGCCCAAATCTTTAGCGGCCTGTTCTTTCGAGGCAGAAGTACTTAATACGGTTACTTCGGCACCAAAGGCAACGCCAAATTTAACGCCCATGTGGCCTAAACCACCTAAGCCTAAAATAGCCAGTTTATGGCCTTTGCCAACTTTCCAGTGGCGCAGTGGCGAGTAGGTAGTGATACCTGCGCAAAGTAATGGAGCTGTTGCTGCAAGTGGCAACTTATCTGATACGTGCAGTACAAATTCTTCGCGAACAACAATAGTGCTTGAATAGCCGCCGTAAGTTGGTACACCTTGCCTATCCAGGTTGTTGTAAGTTTGGGTATTACCTTCAAGGCAGTATTGCTCCAGGCCGTCTTTACAGTTTTCACAAACCTGGCACGAATCAACCATACAGCCAACGCCGGCAAGTTCACCTACGCTGAATTTTTTAACATGATCGCCTACTTTAACTATTTTGCCAACAATTTCGTGGCCCGGAACCATCGGGAATACGCCCGGGAACCAGTCGTTTTTAATCTGGTGAAGATCGGAGTGACAAACGCCGCAATACTGGATCTCGATCTGAACATCATGAGGACCAACCTCACGGCGTTCAAAATCCCAGGGCGCAAGATCTGTTTCGGGGCTTTGAGCCGCGTACGCTTTTGCTTGTATCATAGTGTGGATTTTGTGTTTTATGTTTAACAAAGTTATGGTGTAGCGCGGCAAATGCAAATAAAGGTTTCAAAGTAAAAATTATACTTTTCAAAGCGTTTTTCGCAGCGCCAATGGGGTGTGCCCGGTATGTTTTTTGAAAAAGTTGTTAAAGTACGATGCATAATCAAAACCCAGGCTGCCGGCAATATCGGCAATGGTCCAATCGGTATGCGTTAGCAACGACCGGGCTTCGGCCAGTATCCTGTCGTTAATATGTGTGGTTGTAGATTTTCCGGTAACCTCACGTACGGCGGCGTTTAAATGATTAACATGTATGGCCAGTTTATCGGCATAATCGCTGGCTTTTTTAAGCTTGAGTGAAAACTGCCCCGAATCTACCGGGAACTGTTTTTCTAACAGCGTTGAAAATAATTTGGCGATGCGCGATGCCGCGTTTTGCGGATTAAAGTAAGCCATTGCGGGCTGCATTTTTATAGCCTCGTGAATGATGAGGTTAAGCTGGTTACGCATCAAATCGTACTTGTAAATGTAATCTGTTTCAGCTTCTTGCAGCATGCGGGTAAAAATGCTGTACAGGTATGCCGCCTGCTCATCGCTTAAAAAATAAACCGGGGTGCCGCCGGGTTTAAAAAGGCTGAGCTCATCGATGCTTTCCATACGGTTGGCGCCATGCAAAAACTGGTTGGTAAATACGCAAAAATAGCGTTCGCACTCGTCGTGTACATCCTCCCACGAGTAGGGGATCTGCGGATTGGTAAATATCAGGGCCGGCTTATCAATTACAATACCCCGGTTGGCATAAAACAGCCGGGTGTGGCCTTTCATGGATAGGGTTATCTTATAAAAACCACGCCTCATGTAGGCGGTCAAATCACAATTGGCTGTGCAGTTGGTGGCTACCTTAAATTGTGCTTTATCGGTATGAATGTTGTCGAGATAGCCGTTGGTGATGGTTGAAACTTCAATTGCTTCCATTTTTCTAAGTTAAACAAATCAAAGGGAAAACAAGGTTACTGTGGTAAGACGATGAGTGCAGGTTGTAGGATAGTTGTTTTTTGACGGTAGGGTGATGACATGTTCGGCACCTTTAAGCAAAGATGCTTTGCCGTATCGCGATAAACTTTAGTGAGAGTATTTTGAAGAGGCAGATTCGACAGATACCTTTTATGGCTTGGTTCATTAATAATACCTTAGCTTTGTCAATGTTAAAATGTTATCATATTTAAGCAAAAAAACATTACCCCGGCGGTTTAAAAGCCTCTATTTTAGATCGATAAAAACCATAAATATGAAATATATAGCAGCCTGTTTTGCCGCACTTTTTTTGTTTGGCAATGCATCGGCACAAAATAAACAGGAAGCGGCTCTGCAGGCAAAAATCAGCGGCATTATTAAAAAAATGACCCTCGAAGAAAAGATAGCCATGCTGCATGGAAACGCACTTTTTTCATCCGAGGGAGTGAAACGTTTGGGCATCCCCGAGCTTACCTGCGATGACGGCCCGCTGGGTGTACGCGAAGAAATAAAACGCTTCGACTGGGCATCGGCCAACTGGACAACCGATTCGGCTACGTTTTTACCCAACGGATCGGCCATCGCCGCTACCTGGAACCCGGATATGGCCCATAAATACGGCGTTGTTTTGGGCGAAGAATCAAACGCCCGCAAAAAGATAGTGATCCTCTCGCCCGCGTTTAATATTTGCCGGATGCCGCTTAACGGGCGCACTTATGAGTATTATTCGGAAGATCCTTACCTGAATGCGCAGCTGGCCATACAATCGGTAAAAGGGATCCAGAGCCAGCATGTGGCAGCCTGTGTAAAACACTTCGCGGCCAATAACCAGGAAGTTAACCGCGGCACCATCAATACCATTGTTGATGAACGCACCCTGCGCGAAATTTATCTGCCCGCGTTTAAAGCATCAATACAACAAGGCAATGCCTACACTATTATGTCGGCCTATAATAAGATCAACGGGTACTGGTGTTCAGAAAATGATATCCTGCTTAACCAGATCCTGAAAAAGGAGTGGGGCTTTAAAGGGGCGGTAATATCAGATTGGGGCGGCACCCATCATACTGTCGAGGCCGCCAATAATGGCCTGGATATTGAAATGGGATCAAGCGGCCCGTACGATAAATGGTATTTTGCCACACCACTGCTTGAAGCGGTGAAGGCTGGCAAGGTATCCGAAAAAACAATTAACGATAAAGTGAGCCGCATTTTATGGGTGATGTTCCATACCTCGATGAGTACTAATCACCCGGCGGGTTCGATAGGCACACCGGCGCATGGCAAGGCTGTGTATGATATTGCCGCCGAATCAATCGTGTTGTTGAACAATGAAGATCATCTGCTGCCGCTAAAAACCAGCAAGGTAAAAAGCATCGCTGTAATAGGCGATAATGCTACCCGCACCTTTGCTTCGGGTGGTTTTGGCGCGGGTGTTAAAGCTAAATATGAGATTACTGCCTTGGCAGGTATCAAAGCCCGTTTTGGCAAAACTGCCGATATCAAATTTGCGCAGGGTTATAAAGCAAATTACAAAGCAGGCAATACCGATGCGCAGAATGCCGGTTATGATAAGCCTGATCAGTCTTTAATAGATGAGGCTGTAACCACAGCAAAAAGCAGTGAAGTAGCTATACTTTGCATAGGCGCTAACCGCGAATACGAAAGTGAAGGCCACGACCGTAAAACGTTGGAGCTGCCTTTTGGCGAAATGGCATTGGTTAAAGCGGTAACCGCCGCTAATCCAAACACCATTATTGTGGTAATGGCCGGTGCGCCTTATGATTTAAACGATATTAAAAAACTGAACCATACCATTGTATGGTCGTGGTTTAATGGTTCGGAAGCAGGTAATGCTTTGGCCGATGTTTTGGCTGGGGTTATCAATCCATCAGGAAAATTACCATTTACTTTTCCCGCATCGCTGCATGATTCACCTGCTTTTGCGCTGAATACTTACCCAGGCGAAAATCAAACCACCGAATATAAAGAAGGGATATTGGTAGGCTACCGCTGGTATGATACCAAAAAGATTGATCCGCTGTATTGCTTTGGTTATGGGCTTTCCTATACCTCGTTTGCTTACTCGGGGTTGGCAACGGATAAAAAGGTTTATGCTCCGGGCGGTAAGATCGGCATCTCGTTAAAGTTGAAAAATACAGGTGCTGTGGCCGGTAAAGAAACCGTGCAGTTTTATGTAAGTAAGGTAGGATCATCAGTTTCGAGGGCTGAAAAAGAGTTGAAAGCGTTCAGGAAAATAATGGTTGCACCGGGTAAAACCAATGCGCTGGCATTGAACATCAATGTAAATGACCTTGCTTATTTTAATGCCGAACAGCATAAGTGGGTAGTTGAACCGGGTGAGTATAAACTGCTGGCTGCTTCATCATCAAAGGATATTAAAGAGGTTGTGAGTTTTAGGGTTGGGAAATAGAGTCTCGCTAAGTTCTCTACTGCCCGGAAACTTCTGATGGCTAATTAACGAACAAAGGCCCGTTGCTTATAACGGGCCTTTGTTCGTTTTACAATTATTCTGCCAGCGCGTAAGTTATATTTCGCAAATCGGTTAAACCGTTTGAAGATTCGTTTGCTGTAGCTCCGGACTTTGTCGGTAAAATAGCTTTGCCTATACAAACCCGCAATTCTAACCCTTTTTTATTGAAAAGCTGTGCCGGCAGCATAGCCGTTTGTAAGCCCGGGTGGATATGCCGCAACAAGCCGAATGCTAAACCATTATCGCCATGAAAGTAAATGGGTATAACCGGTACGGCGGCTTTGGTTATCAGTTTGCCTACCACGGGGTGCCAATCCCTGTCGGTTATTTTGAACCTGTTAAAATCGTATGCGGAAACCTCTCCGGCCGGAAATATCGCCACCGGTACACCTTCCTTAAGTTTGGCCATGGTTAACTTAAGTCCTGTAATACTTGAGCTATCTTTAATTTTTTCGAAAGGGTTTACCGCGATAATATACTCAGCAAGGTTAGGCACTTTTTTTAGCAGGAAATTCCCCATAAAAAGTGTATCCGGCCGTTTGCTTACTAATAAAATAAGGAGCGCCAGGGATTCTATGCCACCATAAGGGTGGTTGCATACGGCTATAAACGGCCCACTTTCAGGGATGTTTGCCAGTTGCTGCTCATCAACCTTGATATGGATGCCCAAAAAATCGAGCACGAACTTGCAAAATTCCACACCTTCCAAATCTCCGGCCTGGCGCATCATCTCGTTAAAAGTATCAATTTTCATTAGCTTCATTAACAGTGAAGCCAGTTTGGGGTAGGGAGATGTGCCGGTTGCCCGTGCAAAATCCTCAGGGGAGATTAACGCCATTCTGTAAAGATACCCTTTCAATATAAAGTGCAGCCCCTATTGCTGTTAAGCTTTCAATATAAATAACAAGGCCCTAAGCAAACGCTTAAGGCCTTGTATTTGATGGTGATACTCAAATTAATTATTGGTATATCCCGGATTCTGATCTTCCGGACCGATATCATCATTCTGCTTAATTTCCTGCAGCGGGATGGGGTAGCGGTTATGGTATTGCTGTATGGTACCCGATTGTTTGGTCCACTTGTTACGGGCCTTAACCAGATCAACCAGTTTGCCCGAGCGGATCAGATCCATCCTTCTCCAGCCTTCAAAGCATAGTTCGCGCATGCGCTCATCAAGCATTTTGGTGCGGAACTCATCGGCACCCATGCCATTGTTCCAGCGTTTATCTACAGGTAATGTACCTCCCCAGGCCCTTTTACGGATCTGGTTGTTCACAATATCAACAGCCTGCGATGTTGCGCCGGTTTCGTTAAGCGTTTCGGCATAGCAAAGCAGGATATCCGCATAGCGTAAAAAGAAGATGTCTTTACCCGAGAGCCAGAAGCTTAGTGTGCCATCGGTACGGATGTCCTCATATTTTTTAACATGCGGATCAAGCTCATCGCCGCCAAAGGTTGGGTTAAGTACCGGGGTTTTGCCTTTGTACTTAAAATCGTAGCGGATGCTTTCGCCTTTCCGCACATCGCCATCCTCCCACAAACCACCGGCGCTTACATCCGAGTAGCAGTATTGCGTAGGTACCATCAAATCGTAACCGCCAAAGTAGCAGTACTGATCGATATCGGCCAGCGAGCGGGAGCCCATTTGCCATTGGCACTGGTTATTATCCGGGTATACGTTGTTAAATTGAAACTCGTAGATCGATTCGGTGCTGTTGGCATGGTTTGGATCCCACAAATCGGCATAGTTGGCAACAAGCGCGTATTTACCGCTATTAACCACCTGCTCAAAATATGATTTGGCTTTAGCAAAATCACGCACGTTTGCCGCTGCCGGGGCATACAGGTAAACTTTACCAAGTAAGGCAAGGGCCGCGCCTTTGGTTGCACGGCGTTTATCGGTTTGGGTTTCGGGCAGATATTTTACCGCGGTTTCCAGATCATTAATAATAAACTGGTAAACCAATGGCAATGGCTGGCGTTTGGTGCCATATTCCTGAAATTTAGCCTGGTCAATGATCGGGATCTCGCCCCAATATTGCGAAATTTCGAAAGTGAGGGCGGCACGGATAAAGCTCGATTCGCCTAACAGGAGGTTTTTCCTGGTGCCTTCTTCTTTATTCAGTCCCAAAGCATAAACCGCTTTTGCTGCTGCCGAAATAACGGGCCAACGGTTGTTCCATTGCTCGGCCAGGGCGGTGTTGCTTGGCGCTAAAAAGCCGTTGTAACGATCAAGGCCGGCCTGGCGGTCGTCGGTTTTAACCTGGTAGGCGCCCTGTTGGGCTTCGTCGCTGCCGAGGGTAAACATAAAGCCGCCGCGATCTTTTTTAACGTTACGCCAGCTGGTGTATAAACCCAGTACAAGGGGTTCGATATTATCGAGCTTCGAAAAAACCTGCTCTTCGGTAAGCGCTGTTTGCGGCTCCTGGATCACAAATTTTTTGCACGATGGTGATACCGCTATAACAAAAGCAAACAGTATCAAAATATATTTTCTTTTCATTTTGGGTAATGATTAAATCGTATTAAAAACCAACGTTAACACCTGCAACTATCATTTTCTGCATCGGGTAACCGTCGCCGCCTTCCGGATCGTAACCTTTGTATTTGGTTATGGTGAACAGGTTGCTGCCGGTTAAATAAACCCTGAAGTTGCTTAATCTTGCTTTTTTCATAAAGCCCTGGTTAAAGCTATAAGCCAGCGTTAAGGCCGATAACCTGAGGTAAGATGAATTTTGAACAGCGTAGTCGGTTTCGCCAACGCCGTAGCGGCCGGTGCCCTGGTATGCACGTGGTATGTTGCTGCCGGTGTTGGTTGGTGTCCAGCGGTTAAGTTCGTCGGTAACGCCAGCGTATTCGCCGGTGCCGTTCAATAAACCTTCATATAAACCGCTGATTTTTTTGCCACCGGTGCTGTAGGTAAATACGCCGTTAAGCGACAGGTTTTTATAAGTTAAATTGGTTGAGAAACCGCCATAAAATTTAGGATCGGTATTGCCAACAACAATCCTGTCGGCATCGTCAATCTTTTTATCGCCGTTAACATCAACAGGGATAATATCGCCCGGACGGATAGTGCGGCCGCCGTAATCAATACCTTTAATAGCATCCATATCGCTTTGCTGGGCTATCTTCTCAAACTTATAAGTGTAGATAGAGTTGAGTGATTTGCCTAAAAAGAGGTTGCCTTCGCGCTGGATATCAACACCCGTAAAACCGCCGTAATTGTAAATAGCATCAACATTGCCATACAGCTTGGTGATTTTGTTACGATATGAAGAGATATTGGCGCTCACATCCCACTGAAAATCTTTAGTGTTCAGCACGTGGGCGTTAACTGCAACCTCAAAGCCTTTATTAAGCAAAGCGCCAACGTTATCAACCGTATTGTTAAAGCCCGATGTGGTAGATAAGCTACGCTGCATTAACAAATCGTTATTGTGGATGATAAAGTAATCGGCAGTGATGTTGAGTTTGTTGTTCAGGATACCCAGGTCAACACCTACGTTTAGTTGTTTTTGTTTTTCCCAGCGAAGGTTAGGGTTACCTAAACGGCCGTCAGATACATAAGTAACCGTGCCGTTGGTAAACACCGGGCGGTATAATGAACGGTAGGCGAAGTTTGGTATATTCTGGTTACCGGCAATACCGTAACCTGCACGTAGTTTCAGGTTATCGATATGGCTATCCTTCATAAAATCTTCGCGGGCTACGTTCCATGCCAGGGCAAGCGACGGGAATAAACCCCATTTATTACCATTGCCAAAACGCGACGAGCCATCATACCTGCCGGTTAGGGTGGCAAAGTACTTATTGTCGTAATTGTAATTGGCGCGGGCTATGTAGCTTACCAATGTATTGGTATAAAAATCCGACTGTAGCACAAATTTGTCTTTCAAATAGGCGCCGCCAAGATATTTGTATGAAAAATCATCTGTTGCAAAACCCCAGGCATCTACCTGGTCGTAATCGTAGCTGTTGTGTGTTAAGCCAAAGCTTACCAAACCCGAAAAATTGTTTTTTCCAAAGCTTTTATCGTACGATACCGAGTTGTCCCACTGCCAGTTAAGCCAGTTTTCTTTTTTTTGCGTAGCACTGCCGTTGGTTGAGTTACGGAGCGACTGGCCCAGATCTTTAGGCACATAATTAAAATAATTCTGGTTCCGTACATCAACCGAAAAACCGCTGCGGATATTTAAGCCGCTAATTGGGTTTACCACTAAATAGTTGGTGGTAAGCAAACGGTTTTGGTTGCCTTTGCCGTCGATGCGTAAACTGCGCAAAGGGTTGTACAAATCCGGGCTTTTGATGCCTTTCCAGCTTAAGTATACCGTGGTATCATTGATAGGTAACAACGGGTTTGCGTTAGCCGCTATGTTGAACACGCCGCCATCAATGTACGATTCTTCGGTGCGGGCAAACGTAGTGTTGGTGCCAATTTTTAACCAGGGTTTTATTTTTTGGTCGAGGTTAATTTTGCCGCCGTAACGTTTATAATCGGATGTTTTTAACAAACCTTTCTGATCGGTATAGTTAAAACTCACATAAACCGACGAACCATCTGTTGTGCTTTTTGAAAAGCTGATGGTATGGTTTTGCTGTACACCATGTTGTTTAATTTTGCTTAACCAGTTGTAGGTTTGCCCTGCATTGTATGTCTGCAATTCATCGGCACCAAAAGCAGGTGAGCCTGGCGACAATAATGTTTTAATATAAGCGGCCCTATCCGCATTCGGGTTATCATCCATATAACGGTTGGCATAGGCATCAACCCTTAAATCAACAATCTGGCTGGCATTAAGGTAGTTTACATTGCGCGCAAATGATTGGATACCAACCCAGGCATTGTAATCAACTTTGCCTTCACCGCCTTTGCCTTTTTTAGTGGTGATCAGCACTACGCCGTTTGCACCACGGGCACCGTATAGGGCTGTGGCCGATGCATCTTTCAATATATCAACGCTGGCAACATCATCGGGGTTAATGGAGTTAAAACCATCTTCAATCACCAAGCCATCAACCACATAAATAGGGTTCGATCCATATTGAATAGAGTTATTACCACGTACTTTGATAGATACCGAACCACCCGGACGCGGATCGGTATTTTGGATCAGTACACCGGTTACGCGGCCCTGAATGGCCTGGTTAATATTGGTTACCGGCAACTCCTTCAGCGTTTTTTCGTTCACACTGCCTACCGAGCCAGTCAGGTCGCCTTTTTTAACAACCGCGCCTACCACCACCACTTCGGTAAGGTTATTGTTTGATGGTACCAGGGCAATGTTCATAGCACTTTCTTTGGCAGGTACCTCCTGCGTATCAAAGCCCACTGCCGAAATTACCAATACAGTGCCAGGAGCCACATTCAGACTAAAAGAGCCATTAATATCGGTTACTGTGCCGGTTTTAGTGCCCTTAATAGTTACCGAAACTCCCGGCACCGGCAGCCCTTTTTCGTCAACAACCTTACCTGTAACAGGTGCCTGGGTCATATCCAGGTCGTTAAGCTTGTTAACTGTTAATGATGGCAAACCTGCATTGATATTCCTGATCACGATTACATTGCCCGATACTTCGAACGAAAGGTTTAGCGGCGTAAACAGATCAGTAAGTACGCTGCCCAATGTTTTTTGATTATATGAGGCATTTACCTTTTGGTTACCATTAATCAGATCAGGACTGTACACGAAATTAATGTGATACTGCTGCTCCAGTTTTTTGATCACTGTTTTAAGGGCAGTATTGCTTTCGCTTACTGATATTTTGGTATCAAGAACAGCCTGTGCTTTGCTTTCTTTAGCAAGGGCGCTTCCTAATAATGAGAGACTTATAGTTAACTGTAAAAATGTGATCTTCATTATTTTTACGAGTATAGGTTTATATTTCATAGATTTGGTTAGAGTTAATAATTCGTTAATAACTTGACAAAAAAAGCCCCGGCTCAACCTTTGCAAGAGGTTACAGTAAAATGGCTATCAAACATTTTGGGGCTAAACTTTTAAACCGGTGGTACCGCAAATACTGCCGGTTTATTTTTAGGGCTGTTTTTCTTTATGTAATCATTCTGGTCATTTAAATCATAATTTGGTTAAAGGGTTAATTAATTGGCAGTGTTATGGTTAAGGTTTTGTGTGGTTATAATAATACGCCCATCAATAAACTGGCACGACGTATTGATAGCCCTGCATATCAGTTTAACTTTCTCATCAAGCGGCATACCCGAAAGTGATGCCGATAGGTGGATATTGCCGAGTGTAGCCCTGTCATACTCGATGTTTACATCGTAGGCTTTATCTATTTTATCGATAATATCGGCAAGGGTGGCGTTATCAAAGGTAAACTCCTTTGGGGCAACCGGGGTGGATAATATCAGTGGTACAGGTAACGATTCTTTTTTTACCCTGCTCAGTTTAACGGTATAAGTTGCTGTTTGGTTGGGTAAAAGGGTTACGTTGCTTTTGGTGCCGGTGTTTTTTTCGTGCTGATTGTAAACCATTACCTTGCCGGTATTTACAATCACTTTAAATTCTTTATCGATACTGAACGACCTAACCGTAAAGCTGGTGCCCAAAACTCTCACCACCATATCGTGACTGTGAACCAGGAAAGGCATTTCAGGGTTTTTATGGATCTCGAAAAATGCCTCCCCTTCTAAAAATGCCTCGCGGCCAGCTTTAAATGATCTTGGATATTTAATACCCGAACCAGGTTTTAAAACCGCCAAACTACCATCTGCCATTTGCACCAGTTTTGATTGGGTGGTGTTGTTTACCACATTTACCAACTCGTTTAATTGATTATCGGTTTGCCCGGTAAATGCCTGGTTATTGCGCGTTTTTAAAAATATAATGCCGATAGTAACAAAAACTGCTAAAACAGCCGCTATCCTGAACCATTGGGTTTGATAAAATTTTAACGACCTAATAATAGCCTCCCTCCCACCATTCTGAAGGCGGTTTTGCACGTTAGCTGCAATGCCATCCACTTCATCATCAGTTAAACCGGGTTCAATTAGTTTAACGGAGATAGCCATGATGATTTGCCTGGCACTTTCTGCTACTTTTTGTTTATCCGGGTTGTTGGTAAGCCACTCGCTCCAGAACTTATTTTGTTCGGCGGTACCTTGCTGAACCCAGTTTATAAAAAAGTCGTCGTGTAAAAAATCTTCAACTTCGTAATCGGTATAATTAGCCACTGAAACTGATATAATTGGTCTATAATTAGATATATTCCGGATTGGCAAAAAATTACCCTTCTAAACACAAGAAATTTTGTGTTTTTTATTTAAGCTGTTGATTTATAGAAAGATAATTTTAAATAATGTGCTTAGAGAAAAGTGTAATAAGAATAAGCCATTCTGAGCGGAAGCTTTTATAGGCCTTTTGCAGCAGGTTATGAACCGATTGCTTGCTGAGATCCATAATCTGCGAGATGTTATCAAAATCAAGTCCTTCATAAAAACGGAGGTACATGATTTCGCGCTGCCGGTTGGGGAGGGCATTAAGCACCTGTTGTATGCGGGTTGACAGCTCAATGGTTTCTAAATCGGCTATCATTTTGGTTTCGATGTTAAACTCAACTACAAATTCGTAATTATCATCAAGCTGCTCGCCGCGGTTCCATTTGGCTTGCTCCCGGAAAATGCGTAATCGTAAAGCTTTAAACAGGTAGTATTTAACGGCAGGGGTTGAACTGATTTTAAGGCGGCGGTTCCAAAGTTCCAGGAAAACATCCTGGATACAATCTTTTAAAAAATCCTTATCCTGGCAAATCCGGAATCCGTAATTGAACAAGGTTTTGGAGTACATTTTCATGAGCTGTGTATAAGCCGCTTCATCACCGGCCCTGAACAAATCCCACAAAGCAGAATCGTCGGGCCTAATTAATCGGTTATTGTCGTTACTCATTAGTTGTACTACGCGCTGTATCCTTAAACGTTGCGTACAGTTAAACGCAACATATTAAAGGTGAATTAAAACAAAGGTATTTAAAAGATTAAAAAGTGCGGTGTTTATCACTAATGGCTTTAAAAAATGTTACAACCATCAATTAATGCAGGTTAAAATCCTCTGCCGGACTATAATAAAGTTCGCTGAGATGAAGACATCGGGTAAAGCATTGTCCGGGTCAGGGTTTAATTTGCCCGCTTCGGCTTTAAACAGCTTAGAGAACTCCCGTTTTCAGCGCAATTTTGAATCATCAAACAACAAAAAAAACTTAACATCATGAAAACTAAAACAGTAAAAACAATCTATTGGATAGGCGCAGTACTTACAGCAACCTGGTTTGCAGCAAGCGGTTTAGGCGAATTAACCAACAACCCATTTGTTTGGGGAATAACCGTAAAATTAGGGTACCCTCCGCACTTTATCTATATTCTTGGTGTAGCCAAGCTGGCAGGCGTAGCCGTACTTTTGGTGCCAAATAAATTGCTAAGGTTAAAAGAATGGGTATTTGCAGGCATCTTTTTCGATATCATTTTTGCCTTCCTGTCAAAATTAGCGGTACTCAATTTTGCCGCTACTGCGGATGCCATTGTGGCTTTTACTATGGTAACGGTAACTTATATCATGTTCCGTAAATTGTACCAGGTTGTATACGTAAACACCGCGGCTAAATAAAGAAGTATTTTTTTCTAATTATCTGCACATAAAACAAAGATCGTCATAAATATATGGCGGTCTTTTTTTATGCATACATCGCCGGATATTTCGGTTTAATTAAGTTTGGATAATGATGATGTATAATTATTAGGCTTGATTATCAGCTTGTTGGAAATTATTTTAATCAAATAGAAATATTTTATTTGTATTTTATAATTTAATATACTACCTATGTATTATAAATCTTGTCACAATAAATATCCTGATTAGTTCTTTGTACCGGTTAAAACCTGCCCGGTTAGAATTTTGAAGCCTGTTTTTATTGTTTTTTAATTTAGTTCTGACTGAACGATATTTTTTTCGCAATAGTATTTATTGTGTACAAAATATTGTTCCTGGTTGGATTGGTGATGTATTGCTTTATAATTAACACTTGGGGGCGTGCCCCGGTGAAAAATATTGGTCTGATCAACCAGAGAGGAAATTATGGCCCAATCCTCAAATTGCGCGCTTTAAAAAAAGGGCCTTTTACTTTAAATAAATTAAAAAAATGAAAAAACTATCTGTAAACAAATTGAACATGCAACAAATGGAACAAATTGAAGGCGGCATGGCTGCTGCTTCTTGCGACACCAAGCTGGCTGCCGCTGCTGCAGGCTTTGCGCTGATTGGCTGCTTTATCCCCGGAGCGCAAATTGTGGCTGGAGCTGCTTTAGGCGCCTGGATGAGCAAATGCTTATAAAAACAAAGGTACCGGTGCCCGGCAAACAGCCGGGCACATTTTAAATTTTTTACTATGGCTAAAATTGCATTGCAAGATATTTCGAAGGCGTTTAACAATAAAATTGTGTTAAACCAGGTAACACTCACCATTAACGGCGGCGAAGTTTATTGTATTTTAGGACGAAACGGTGCGGGCAAAAGTACGCTGATTAATATTGCCTGCGATATTATACCGGCAGATGAAGGATTGGTTAAATATGAGGATGGCCAGTTGCAGGGTGTTACGCTACGCAGGCTCACCGGTATTCAAAGCCAGTTTGAAACCCTGATAGAAGAGCTGAACGCTTATGATTACCTGCAATTTGCAGGTAAGATATACGGCATGACAAAAGCCGAAATTGCAACGCAGATTAAGGTGCTTACCGATTATTTTTTTGAAGACGACAAGGATTTAAGTAAGCCTATAAAATCGTACTCAACCGGGATGCGGAAAAAAGTTATGTTATGCGCAGCTTTTTTGCATAAGCCAAAGTATATGTTTTTAGATGAACCCTTTGCCAATATTGATCCGATAGCTGCCAACGCGCTTTGCAAGCTTGTTAACGCTTACCGAAACGAGAATAGGTGTATCATAATTTCCTCTCACGATTTACTGTATGTTAACAAAATTGCTACGCATATCGGGGTGATTGAAGGCGGAAAACTGGCTTATAATGGCAATATCGATAAGTTCAGAACGGGAGCGGGCCTGGATGAAGACATGCTATCCTATGTGCAGCCAAAAAGTAACGAGAGCTTTTTACTTGACCAAATTATCAGCGAGTTATGATTTGGTTTCTGTTAAAAAAAAGATGGACTAACTTTTTCTCCATCACCAACAATGTTTATGAATTGTTAATGCAACTGATGTACCTGGTGGTCATGGTTTCGGTGGCTACTACCGCCGGGTATATTTATACGCTTACCGTTAATGGCCAGCTCAAATTGCAGCCTGTTACATTAATCCGTTTTTTAATGTACAGCCTTTACCTGTTACCGGTATTGTTCAAGTTCTTTCCCTCGGTGCGCGTAAAGCCGGCCCTTATTCAAAAATATTATCCACTTACCTTGTTTAAAGCCGCTACTACCGAGTTGGTGTATGCTGTTTTTTCTACATCATCGGTATTTTTTGTTGCACTGTTTTGCATCTTGTTTATCTCCGTTTCCGGGGCCGGATCTGCCGTTTTTGTTGCACTGTTTCTTTTTGGCATTTGTGGTATTGTACTGGCCGAAAATATACTTGCGGCATATTATCTTAAACGAAAGCTATTCCTGGCTGTGCTTATTGTTTATATACTTGTAGGCACGCCGGCAATCGGATATTTGTCTTTATCGTCAATATCGTATCTTTTGCCAGGCGCTATGGTGTTATTATGCGGGTTATTTTATCTTTTTTACACCCCTAACGAATTGCTGATTGAGCGGCCCGTGATGTTTTTTGCCAGTTCGCACAACATGATCCTCAAAATCATGTCGCGCGTAACAAAATTTCGCGTTGCAGTTGCCTTTTCGTTTGTTATACAAACCGCGCTAAGTGTACTGTTTATTACGGTATTGTTTGATGAATTGCAGTTTCTTAAATTCTATATGCTTTCATCATTAATGTATTTTTCATATTGCTATAACAATACGTTTGGTTTTTTTGCCGCGCCAACGTTTAATATGATAATGGCAGGCTGCACAATGGGGCAGTTTATACGCTTTTATCTCAAAGCACTGATCCCTTTATTTATTTTAAACCTGGTATCCTTTGGTCTGATCTTTTTTTTTCAAAAAACTGTTTTTACAGTTCCGTTGATATCGGGCCTGGTTGTGTTGCTCTTGTTTAGTATGGCAAACGGCTTGTTGTTTTCAATAATTAAAATTAAAAATGTTGAAAAAGCTGTTTCTTTCGATCAGAATAATTTTAATACCAACCTGCTGCCCACCTATATTTTAGGTGCAGCCGGGGTTATTACCGGTTTAACAGAAGACAAACCGATACTTTTTTATGCCGTTTTGGGGCTGTTGGTAGTGTATAGCGTAGCGGTTGTTATCTATCTGTTTATCAGGCAACATCATTTGTTGCATATTCTTGCTAACAGGCTTGCATCAAAAAAACGGTAACATTTTTTACACCTAAAACCTTAAACCATGTACATCGAACTTTTGCATATAAAAAAGATCTACTACTTTTTGGCGGTAGTGGTTCTGTCAATATTTTTTACTTATTACATCAACGCGGTATTTGTTTCTAAAAGTGTTTTGTTTCATACCTATGCCGAAAGCCTTACAGATGAACGGATTGGCGAGCTTTTTAATATCAGCCGGTCATATACCTTTATTTCATTTATAATACTGCCTTTTATAATACTCTTCCGTGTTTTTTATAATGCGGCTGCAGTTTCAACCGCCACACTTTTAGAAAACCAGGGGCAATACAAATTCGACGATAATTTCAACATCTGCCTCAAGGCCGAACTGGCTTTTATCCTCATGAGCATCGGTAAAATAATAGCTTTCATTTTGTTTAAAAAAGTAACGGTTTTAACCGATATCGGCTATATGCCATTATCGGCGCTGGCTTTCTTTAACGCAGATACATTGCCTAAATGGAGCCTTTTCGCATTACAATCGGTTAATGTATGGGAGTTGCTTTATTGTTATATCGGCGCTCATCTGTTTGCAAAAAACTATGGCATTTCGGTGGGCAAGTCAATACGCCTGTTTGTATTGCCATACCTTACGGGACTGTTAATTGTGGTTTTGATCGTTACTTTTCTTACCCTTCAATTTGCCTGAAATGAAACGTAAAACAGTGTTTTTTTTAATAATAGGATCGGTGTTATTATTAGTAGTAATACTGGGATATTGCAGCCTGCGTAAGGTTTCAAACAGAGAACTGGCCGCCAGGCGTGGTAAGCCTATGCCTGTTTTGCCTTTCAGGTTTTTATCGCCTTTGCATAGCCTTGAAGGTAAACCGGTTGTTATCAATTATTTTTCGCCCGATTGTGATCATTGCCAATACATGGCAACGCAAATGGTTAAAAATAAAAACGCGTTTAAAACCTGCGAAGTGGTTATGGTTACCGGGGCAAACGAAGGCCAGACCAGGGCTTTTATTACACAATATAAATTAAATGAATTATCGTTTATAACGGTTGGCATTGATACGGCATCACGCTTTTTCAGTTTATTTGGTATGGCCGATTCGCCCTCGTTTTTTGTTTATTCCCGTCAACACTACCTGCAACGGGCCATTGCCGGCGAAACCAGGATTGATAGCCTTAGTTGCCTGCTAAATTAACCAAAATACAATTGTAACATGAATAACCAATACAAAGGTTTTGTTTTACAGCAAGATCAGGCCGACTGTGGGGTAGCTTGTTTGCTTTCTGTGATCCGGTATTACGGGGGCGACAATAATCTCGAAGAGCTCAGAAAACTATCAGGAACATCTGTTACCGGGACAACATTATTGGGACTTTACCAGGCAGCAAAAAAATGCGGGTTTAATGCCGAAGGCTGCGAAGCAGATACCCAAATACTTGCCGATTATAATATGCCTTGCATACTGCACGTAAAAAACAGCCATTACGTGGTTTTTTATAACGTTATCAAAAAGGGGGCAACGCTAAAATTTGTTATCGGCGATCCGGAAAAAGGCATCATATATTTACCAGAAGAAGATCTTAAACTATTGTGGATCTCGGGAAAATGCCTTGAATTAACACCCGACAGCTCTTTTAAAAAAGCTGCCGACATCAGGAAGGAAAAAATACGATGGATCTACAGTGTAATTCGTAACGATATCGCATTATTGGGTGTAGCCACAATACTTGGAATATTGATCTCGGTTTTGGGCCTTGCGCTGGCCATTTTTTCGCAGCGATTAATTGATGATATCTTGCCGCACAAAGCCATCGTTAAACTCGAAGCAGGCCTTGCCCTTATTTTGCTGTTATTGTTATTGAAAGAATTTTTATCCCTGCTGCGGCAAAGGCTTTTAATTTCGCAAAGCCGTGATTTTAATAACAGGATCATCAATTTTTTTTATGACCGCCTGCTTTATCTGCCAAAACCTTTTTTTGACAGCCGCAAAACCGGCGATTTAACTGCAAGGCTGAATGATACTGCACGAATACAAAAAGTAATTAGCCAGCTTGCCGGTAATGTTGTTACAGATGCCGTAGTGGTGCTGGTTTCGTGTGTGTTTATATTTATCTATTCGCCTGTAATAGGTTTGGCCACCATTATTATTGCTCCTTTGTTTTACCTGCTAATCCATTTTAACCTTAAAAAAATTGTTAGCGGGCAAACCGGTATTATGCAGGCTTATGCACAGTGCGAGGGTAATTATATTTCAACACTGCAGGGTATCGATACCATTAAAAATCATAACAAGCTTAGCCTGTTTTCTTTTAGTAACAAACGTTATTTTGAAAATTACCAGGCTAATATCTTTTTACTGGGTAAGCTCCAGGTAACACTATCATTTGTTGTTAATATATTTTGTGTATGTTTTTTAACAGGAGTACTGGCTTACTGCAGCTATGAGGTTTTGAACAACCAACTAAAAGTTGGGCAAATGATGGCTGTAATAGGGATCTCGAGTACCTTATTGCCGGGCATTGCCAACCTGGCTTTAACCGCGGTGCCTGTAAACGAAGCGCGGGTAGCGTTTAACAGGATGTTTGAATTTACCCTTGCGCTTCCCGAAAGCCTGGCTAACGGTGAAGAGCCGGATGATATAAACAGTATAACCTTGTCGCACGTGGCATTTAGGTATCCGGGGCGACCGCCTGTTTTGGCAGATATATCCTTCCGCCTGCAAAAGGGCGAAGCTATAGCCCTTATCGGCGAAAATGGCTGCGGAAAAAGTACTTTAACCCAAATCATCCAGAAACACCTGCTGTATGAAAGTGGCAGCATCCATATTAATGATACATTGGAGCTATGGGCAATAAATACATCGGTATGGCGCAAACTATCGTGCATTGTGCCTCAGCAACCTTTTATTTTTAACAGCACCATACTTGAAAACATAGCCTTCGATGATGCCGTAAATAACACACAGGCTGTTATTGATTTTTTAGCTACCTATGGTTTTGATGAGTTCTTTAACAGGATGCCTCAATCTGTTTACACCCTGGTTGGCGAAGAAGGGCTAAAACTATCGGGCGGGCAAAAGCAGCTGGTAGCTTTGGCCCGTGCGGCTTACTCAAGGCCTAAACTATTGATACTTGATGAGGTTACGGCTGCGATGGATAGCGAAACCGAATTTTTTACATTTAATTTGCTGCAGAAACTTAAGGCCGATATAACAATCATCTTTATCTCGCATAAGTTACACCTTCTTAATAATTTATGCGATAGGATGGTGATTATAACCAAGGGTATGGTAGGCGCAATGGGCAGTGCGCCCGAGCTTTTAAAGCAGGATAATTTGTATAGTACCTATATGCATAATATGCTTAAAATATACAGCACATCTTATGCAGGTTAACAGGGATATAATCCTGTTTTATTTCTATTTCTTCGAGCTTTTATAGGCTTCCATAATTGCCTTTACATCAATATCTGCACAATCTTTAATCAGCTGGGAAATAATATCAAGCGGTATTTGTTCCCGCTTACTGAAATTGATGCAACTTTTTTGAAAGGTAGCGTCATGAAGTAAGAATTTATACCGATCATGAATTTCGGGGCGGCAATACATCGGGAATACATGTAACGACATGTATTGCTTCCCGCTGGCCAGCGCGTATTTAAAAGCGCCTGTTTGGCAGTAAAGGACCATCTCGCTGCGCATCATAGTGCCAACGGAAAAAGAAACGGTTGAGTCGTTGGTTATGATGATCTGGTGTAGTTCATTTAGCAGGGCTGATCTTTCTACGGGCTGGCTGGCGATGTATTCTTCGGGTGTCATGTAATAAAGTTAAAAATTAAAACTCAGGCAGCGAAGTTTTAATGTAGGGCTTAGCCTAAAATCAATTGTAATAAAAACGTATTTTAACATGGTTGATATTTAAATGTACAATGCAGCTTATTAAGTTTTTTAAATACGGATGGATGATGAGCATTGCCTGCGCGTGTGCCCACAGGCATGATGAACAATCAAGTCAACAGCAACCGAAACAAGAACAACCTGCACAAGAGCGACCGAAACCCAAAACAGTAAGTGGGCCGGTTATACGCGATGAAGATGAAAAGGAGTTTAAGGTGCAAAGCCAGCCCTTTGATATTAACGGGATGCATTTGCAGTATCAATATTCAGTTAAATATGTGGTTAGCCGTGATGATCCCCATGAAAAGGTGTGGATTATGGATAAAAAACTGATTGATTTGAAGCGGCATGCAGTTGTCTTTAATTTATGGATAGAGAATGAAGATATAAGGCCCGTTGTAAACCTGGCTGATATCAATAACAAAAAATATAGCCCGGCGAATTTTGATGATGTGAACTTTGATGGGTATAAAGACCTCCGCGAAGCGTGCAAGCCCTGTAGCGGACCAAGGGATAATATCGAATTTGTTTACCTTTTTAATCGTCGTACAAAAAGATTTAAATTGTGGAGATTGCTTTGGGGAGTAAACCTTGAACTCGACGCCAAAAACAAAACAGTACAATCATACACAAGCGGATTGAACAATGGCGAATTCGGTTTTCAGGAAGTTAAGTTTGGGGTTGGAGGAGTGCAGCTTTACAGAAAGCAGGTAACAAGTGAGTTTTTAGATAAAAAGAACGATGCATTTAAAGTGATTTACGAGAAATATAGTGGCGAAAAACTATTGGTGCATAAGAAACGCATTATAAAGGCCGAAGAAAGTTATGAGCCCAGGGATGTGATAGATGAAATGACAAAATGAAAACGATACCGTTTTTTATGTTGAATAAGTTGTTTTTAATATTAGACCTATGTATGGTACAACCGGGCTCCTCTGTTAATTTTAGTTTCCGGTTGTATAACACGCACGGAGAAGTTGTAGAAACAGACGAGCTTTGTTCCAAATATAAAGTCAGTCGGGCAGGCAGGCCTGAGATAATCAGTTTCTGTAATACTGCCCCTGCTATACGTTTTGATCAGGCATCAAAGAAAGTCGGAATTATGGTAAGCACTGTTTATGCCGATGTAGAGATAGGGCTTATTCATAAAACTGATACCATGACCATCCGGGTAATTAATTCAGGCTACGGTGCTGTTGTTGATATTGATTCGCTGGTTTTTAAACCGGGAAAATATGCCATTAAATGCACACCGCGTGTTGTTAATGGTAAAACTCTGCCCGATTTGCCGGTTCTGAAGCTGAAGCAAATTGATTATGGGATCGCCCTGGCCGAGTATTACAATTATTGGCTCGATTGGTATAAAAAATTGCTTAAACGCGAATCGCCCGAAGCATACCTGCTCCCAAAACAGTTTCGCGCATTACAGCGTAGCTACCATATATCAACAGATGACTTGAATTATAAAACTGCCAGAGACCTGGGCTTTAAAGAATAACCTGGCTCATGATTATTAATAGTGCCGATATCTGAGCCCATGTTTGTTTTCCTGATTGTTTTAATGTTCGGGTGTTTTATAACGCATTCAATCAATCCAATCACTATCTAAAAAAAAGTGTAATATTTGAAAATATCGATTAATAGTCTCATCTTTAGGCTACCAGTTATTATTTAACCCGATTGAAAAAGCTAATCGCATATCTTTTACTATGCATCGTTCTGTTCAACACGGCAGGATACCTGGCTATTCATGAATACCTGGAGCACAAAACCCAGCAATTTTTTGTTGATCAAACGGCCAAAGGTTTTTATAACGTTAAAGATCTTACCGAGATAACCATCCCCTTAAATATGCCCTATATCCATGATTGGACACGGTTTGAAAGGGTGAGCGGCCAGGTGCAGTTTCAAAATATCAACTACAACTTTGTTAAAATGCGCCTTACGCGCACGGCTGTGCATTTAATGTGCGTACCCAATTACGATACCACCAAACCTACCGATAAAAATATACTGGATGCCCGGAACATGAAGGGATCATCAGTGCCTCAAAAAGACCATGTGCCATACCCCAAATCGGCAGTGGTTGAAACTTTTAGCTATTTTACCTTCGCGCAGTTTGTATTTACCTGCCCGGTTATAAAAAGCTTCCATAAAAATATTGTACATACTGTACAACCGCTCGTTAACTACTATCAGGATATTCCCGAGCAACCGCCCAAAGCTTCCTGCTAACACTTTTCTGTATTAATTAACAGCTGCGTTTGCTTAGTGCAATTGTTGCGGTGTATTATGTCGATTTTTCTTTGCTGTTTGCTTTTTCGCGGTGTTTATCCGTTTGAAAAATGATGCTGTAATTTTTTACGCGCCCGTAAATGAGAACGCCATAAATACCCACGGCGCTGGCTATTCTTCCACATTAGTTTTTATTTTATAATGCCTCATATCCCACTTGAGTCTCACCTGCCGGGTATTACCGGCTTGCTGGAGTATAACAAAGTTACGGCCCAGCCTATCCGCGATTTAACACAGATCCTGCTGCGCGGGCCTTCAACGCTTTCCGAATTTGACCGGGAGCTAATTGCCACTATCGTTTCTCACGGTAACCAATGCAAATTTTGCACCACCGCCCACACCGCCGCTGCCGACCTGCTGGCCGGCGAAGCCGAAACATCGCAAAAAATTAAAGAAGACATTGAAACTGCGCCCGTATCCGAAAAAATGAAAGCCCTGCTTACCATTGCCAAACTAACCGGGCAAAGCGGCCGCAATGTTACCCCAACGCATATTGAAAGAGCCAAAGCCGCCGGAGCTACCGATATTGAAATTCATGATACCGTTTTAATTGCCGCCCTGTTTTCGCTTTATAACCGCTATGTAGATGGTATGGGCACCGCTCTGCCCGATAATCCCGCTTATTACAATGTATTGGCCGAAAGGCTTGTTAACCACGGTTACACCCGTTTGCCGCAAGGCTATGATCACCTTAAAAAGTAAAACACCCTAATTATTTTTCAACCTAATCTCAATCCCCAACACAATGAAAAAACTTTTATTTATCCTGCTCTTATTTGTATCGACGTCGCTGTTTGCGCAGGACGCTGATGTAAAAGGCACTATTCTTAACAACGCCACGAGCGCGCCGGTAGAGGGTGCCAGCGTTAGCGTTAAAGGCAAGCTTGCCGGTACTACTACCGATTCGAAAGGTAATTTTAGCCTTAACGTTAACAAAATTAAATTGCCGCTCACCCTGGTTATTTCGGCCGTAGGTTTTGAACCGATAGAAACCAGTGTTAACAGTACCGATGCCAAAGTAGGTGTAAAACTGGTACAAAAAGCCATTGTGCTTAACGAGGTAGTTACCGCGGCTACGCGTATTAACCAAAGCATCCTGAAATCGCCGGTAAGTATCGAAAAATTGAGTCTGAAGGCCATCAGGGAAAACCCCTCGTTCACTTTTTACGATGGTTTGCAGAATATAAAAGGCATGGAAGCCGTTACCAGCAGCTTAACCTACAAACAGGTTAATACACGCGGTTTCAACAGCACCGGCAACAGCCGGTTTTTGCAATTAGTTGATGGTGTGGATAACCAAACACCTGGCCTCAACTTTTCGGTGGGTAACTTATTCGGCGCATCCGATATTGATATTGAAAGCGCCGAGGTTATCCCGGGAGCAGCCTCGGCATTGTATGGCCCGGTGGCTTTTAACGGTTTGTTATCATTAAAAACCAAAGATCCTTTTAAATACCAGGGCTTAACTGTACAGATAAAAAGCGGCCTGAACCATTTTGGCGAATCGGCTGTGAAACCGCAGGGCCTGTATGATTTTGCGGCCCGTTTTGCCAAATCATTTAATGATAAGTTTGCTTTTAAAATCAATGCTTCTTACTTAACCGGCCGCGACTGGTATGCTACCAACTACACCGATATCAGTGCTTCAACACCGGTTGCCCAACGCGGACCAAATAATCCCGGTCGCGATGCCTTGAATATTTATGGCGATGAAGTATCACGCACCCTGCCCGGAATTGGCCTGGTATCCAGAACAGGTTATGAAGAGAAAGACCTGATGAACTATAACGTTTACAGCTTAAAACTGAACGGCGCTTTACAATACCGCATCAACAATAACCTTGAAGCCATTTACCAGTACAATTATGGCCGTGGTACCGCCAGCTATACCGGCAGTAGCCGTTTCGACCTCAATAATTTTGTACTGCAAACACACCGGGTTGAATTAAGGGGCAGTAATTTTTTTGTAAGAGGATATTCTGTTGCCGAAAACTCGCACGATTCATATAACACCCGCTCGCTGGCCCAGTTTATTAACCGCGATTGGGTGAAAGATTTAAACGGTACTACTGTAACTCCTGATAAAGCCGATGATACCTGGTTTACCCGCTACGCCGCGGCCTACAATGGTACGGTTAACGGCGTAACAGCTCATGACAATAACGTAGCCCGGGCTTTTGCTGATCAGGGCCGTTTTTTACCCGGTACGGATGCTTTTAATAAAGCTAAGGATGCATCTATACACAACTATGGCTTAGCCGGTGCTGGCGTATTCAGTGCCAGTAAGTTTTATCATGCCGATGGCCAGTACGATTTTAGCAGCGCCATTAAGCTGTTCGATCTGTTGGTTGGCGGCAGCTTCCGCGATTACCGCATGTTTACCAACGGCAGTTTGTTTGATGATAAAACCAATAAAGTTACCATACAGGAATACGGCTCATTTATCCAGGCCGGTAAAAAACTGTTTGATGATAACCTGAACCTGGTAGCATCGTTACGTTATGATAAAAACGAAAACTTTAAAGGCAGCTTTACGCCACGTTTTTCGGCAGTGTATACGGTTGATAAAACCCACAATTTCAGGGCATCATACCAAACAGGTTTCCGTAACCCAACCCCGGTTGATCAGTTTATCCACCTTAACGTAGGCCCAATTACCATTTTGGGTGGCGCACCTAATAACAGCAAGGGCATGAATGTGTACGAAAACTCGTTCACCGCATCATCTGTAAGTGCCTTTGGTGCCGCATTTGGCAAAGCAATGCAACAGGGTACGCCGTTTCCGCAGGCTGTTGAGCAAAATAAAGGTTTGCTGAAAAAATCAAACGTAGCCTATATCAAACCCGAGCAGCAAAAAGCATTTGAGGTTGGTTACAAAGGTCTTGCTGCCGATAAATTATTGATTGATGTAAACTACTATCACAGCAGCTATACCAACTTTATTTTGAACACGGTAGTTATCCAGCCGCAAAATACCATTTTGGGTAGCGATGGCAACGTAACCACAGCGGCAGCAAGCGATATCCCGAACGGCAAAGTACATGCCTTCCAGTTGTACACCAACGCGCCCGATGAAGTGTCATCGCAAGGTGCAAGTGCTGGTTTAACCTATTTATTTGATGGCGGGTACGCATTAGGAGGTAATGCCACCCTCTCTGTATTCAGCCTCAAAAATGCCAATCCTAACAACGTAGCTGCATTCAATACGCCAAAATGGAGCACCAACGCTACTTTGGGCAACAGTAATATCGGCAACAATTTTGGCTTTAACGTGGCCTGGCATTACCAAACCGCTTTTGATTGGTATGGCACCTTTAACGGCACGCTGCCGGGCCGGGTAGATTCTTATTCACTGTTTGATGCCCAGGTAAGTAAAAAACTACCTGCCTTTAAATCAACCATCAAACTGGGCGGCAGCAATATTTTCAACAAGCATATCTATCAATCGTACGGTTCGCCGGCAATTGGCGCTATTTACTATGTATCCATTGTATTTGATGATCTTTTAAAATAAAAACTCATGAGCACAATAACATTAAGCGAAGAGGTTACAGCAAAACAAGCAGACATCAGCGTATCCTATCGCGTGATATTATTCCTGATCTGCTTTATCAGCACCGCCCTGGGCGGTACGGTATCAACCCTTATGTCGGTTTATTTGCCGGTAGTAGTACGCGATTTGCAGCGCAATTTGCCCGCCGGCGAAGTGAGCACCATCAGCGGTTATATCAATGCCGTTTTCATTTTTGGCTGGGCCCTGGGCGGGTTTACCTGGGGTGTTATCAGCGATAAAATGGGCCGCAAGTTAGCCTTGCTGATGGCTATTAGCTGTTACGGCATTTTCACTATTCTCACCGGGCAAATGCCTACCTGGTGGGGTGTGGTAGGTTGCCGTTTTATGAGCGGTTTTGGCGTTGGCGGCGTACTGGTTACCAGTATTACATTGGTAAGCGAGGTTTGGCCTGCTAAAAGCAAGGCGGTGGTTATCGGCATTTTGTCGATAGCTTTCCCGGTAGGCATCTTTTCGGCAGGTGTTATCAATTATGTGGTTTCGTCCTGGCGTGAAGGATTTATGGTTGGCGTTATACCACTGGCGCTGGCTTTGCTGGGTGCCTGGCTGCTCACCGAATCGCAAAGCTGGCTCGATTACCGGGCCGATACAGCTAATAGAAGCAAGCCCTACAATAAACTTTTTTCGCCCGTTCACCGGCGCGAACTGATAGTGGGTGCATTAATGTTTGGCACTATGCTTATCGGTCTCTGGGCAATTTTTTCATGGCTGCCCACCTGGGTGCAAAGCCTTATTACCACCCGCGACGCCGACAAAGAACGCGGCCTGAGCATGATGTGCCTGGGAATGGGAGGCCTTACCGGCGGCTTTTTTTCGGGCTGGCTGGTAAACCTGCTCAAGCCGCGCCGATCAATGATATTGTGCTTTGCCGTTTGTACCGGCTTGTCGTTCATCCTGTTTAAAACCAACAGCACCTTCAGCCCGGCTGTATATGCCGAGATAGCTGTATTAGCCTTGTTTTTTGGGGCCAGCCAGGGCGTGTTATCGGCTTACATCCCGCAGTTGTTTTCAACCGGCATCAGGGCTACGGCTACCGGCTTTTGCTTTAACATCGGTCGCATTTTTACCGCTACCGCAGTACTGTTTGTGGGTGTGCTGGTATCAACGCTTGGCGGCTACAGCAATGCCCTGTTTATTTTCTCTTTAATATTTATGGTAGGACTGTTGGTAGTACTTTTTGTGCGCGAAAAACCGGCCTCAACCAATCAACCTAATTAATTATGGCACACATCGAACTGAATAATGATTTACCCGGCATCAGGGGCCTGATGGCTTACCGCCCCGAAACTGAGAAGCCTTTGAATGCCCTTGCCGAGGTTTTATTAAGGGGCGATAATTCCCTGAGCCGGGGTGAGCGCGAACTGATAGCAACCTATGTATCCTATCTTAATGATTGTTTCTTCTGCCAGAATGTTCACGGCGCATTGGCCGGTCATTATCTTGATTGCAACATCGATCAGATAGATGCCATCAAAGCTGATATGCAGCATGCCGATCTATCCCCCAAAATGAAAACCCTGCTGGCTATTGCCGCCAGTGTGCAAAAAAGCGGCAGGCACGTAACGCCCGAACAAATTGAAGCAGCCAGGGCCGAAGGCGCAACCGATACCGAACTGCACGATACCGTGCTGATAGCAGCCTCATTTTGCATGTTTAACCGCTATGTGGATGGGCTGGGTACCTGGTCACCGCAAAACAGGCAGTTTTATGTTGACAGGGCGCCGCAGAGGGCTCTCGACGGGTATCAATCAAGCGTATTTAAATAAATCAAAAAACTCATAAACCATACAAATCATGGCACACATTAAATTAAATAACGAAGAACTACCGGGCATTGTTGGCCTGCTAAATTACCGGCCGGAAACCGCCCGCCCGCTGCTTGACCTTGCCGAAACTTTACTTCGCGGCCCATCAACCTTAACCAGCGGCGAAAGGGAAATTATAGCAGCTTCGGTATCCTACTGGAACCAATGCCACTTTTGCCATACCTCGCACGCCGCCGCCGCCGTGGCGCACCTGAAAAGCGGTATCAATCTTATCGATGATATCAAAGCGGGTTTGCCGAATACACCTGTATCTGATAAGCTAAGAACGCTATTGCATATAGCCCACCAGGTGCAGCGCAATGGCAAAAATGTAACCGACGATGATATCGCAGCAGCCCGCGAAGAAGGGGCAACCGATGCGGAGATTCACGATACGGTTTTGATAGCTGCTGCATTTTGCATGTTTAACCGCTATGTGGACGGCCTTGGCACCTGGGCACCCGAACCGAATGAAGCCTATTTGGAAATGGGCGAGCGGATGGCACATGTTGGGTACGGGAAATATTAAAGACTTACAGTCCCGCCTTGCAGCCTGATCGGACCAGGGCGGGATTGTAGGTATACTACATCTATAATAGTTATGAAAAATAAAATTTTTATTGCTGCAGGTTGTTTTTTGGGTTTATCGCCGATGATATCCTGCCAGGATTCATCTCACCAGGAGATGGTTGACATTTTGCAGAAACTTAATAAACAAAGTTTTACCATTTCGCACCCGTTTAAAGAAGAACGGAAGCTTGCCTATTGCGACTCATTACTAAAGCTCGGAAAAGACGGTCAAAGGCCATATATATACACAGAACAAGCATCCTTGTTGCTGAAAGCAGGACGCGAACAGCAAGCGGTAAATACCTACCAAAAACTGATAGGGCAGTTTGATCCGATGTCGCTCGATCAGATGATGCCTGATATCGGTATCGCTTATATGCGCCTTGGCGAGCGTACCAACTGCATGCTTAACCATACGGGCTCATCGTGCATTTTTCCTATTAAGGATGATGGTGTGCACAAGATCAGAACAGGCTCAAAAACCGCTATTGATATTTACCAGGAAGTACTGAAAATGCACCCTGAAGATCTGGAATCGAGGTGGTTGCTCAATATTGCTTACATGACTTTGGGCGATTATCCCCAAAAAGTTCCCACACAATTCCTCATCCCTAATTTAAACAGGGATAGTGCCGTTTATACAAAACCGTTTATTGATATAGCACCCAGCCTGGGCCTCAACATTAACGGCAGGGCGGGCGGCGTTATCACCGATGATTTTAATAACGACGGTTATCTGGATATCGTAACATCGGGCTGGGATTTGAGCGACCCCATGCACTACTTTGAAAACAACAAAGACGGCACTTTTACCGATTGTACCGAACATAGCGGGTTGACAGGCATAACCGGCGGCCTTAACATACAGCAAACAGATTATAACAATGACGGCCTGCCTGATATTTTTGTATTGCGCGGTGCCTGGCTAACCAAGGGTTTTGGCAACCAGCCAAGCTCATTACTGAAAAACAATGGCGACGGCACTTTTACCGATGTTACCATCCCTGCAGGGTTATTGTTTTTTCACCCCACACAGGCGGCCGTGTGGGCCGATTTTAATAATGATGGATGGCTGGATGTTTTTATTGGCACAGAAAGTATCACCAGCGCTCCTAACGGTAATTTATCAAGCTGTATGTTGTTTATTAACAACTGCAATGGCTCGTTCACCAACATTGCCGCTAAAGCGCATTGCGATATCACAGCTTTTGTAAAAGGTGTTACCGCCGCTGATTATGATAATGACGGCAAACAGGATGTATTTATTTCGACGATGGATGGCCGCAAGCATTTGTTGCATAATATAAGCAAGCCAGACGGGCAGGTTGATTTTGAAGATGTTACCATAAAAGCAGGCATCGATAATAACGAACGTAGCTTTACTACCTGGTTTTTTGATTATGATAACGATGGATGGCAGGATATTGAAGTGAGCGATTACCAGTTTGAGCATGCCTTAAGCTACTACAGTGCAGCGGAAGCGTTAGGTAAACCGGTTCCAAATGCAGGTAATATTATTTTATACCACAACAATCACAACGGTACATTTACCGATGTTACCAAACAAGCCGGGCTGGACAAGGTGGTGTACAGTATGGGCGGTAATTTTGGCGATATGGATAATGACGGCTACCTGGATATGTACTTTGGTACCGGTAATCCGGATTTTAAATCGTTGGTGCCTAATAAGTTTTTTAAAAATGCCGGCGGTAAGCGGTTTATTGATATTACTTCATCATCGCGCACAGGTAACCTGCAGAAAGGGCACGGCGTGGCTTTTGCCGATTTTAGAAACTGTGGTTACCAGGATGTTTTTGCCCAAATGGGCGGTGCTTATATAGGCGATTCATACGCGAGTTCGTTATATTTGAATCCGGGGAATGATAATAACTGGATAAGCCTTAAGCTTGAGGGTGTTAAAGCCAACAGAGCGGCGATAGGCAGCCTAATAAAACTCACTTTTACCGAAAATGGCGCAAAAAGGAGTGTTTATAAAACGGTAAATTCGGGCGGTAGTTTTGGTTCATCGCCTTTAAGGCAGGAAATAGGGATAGGCAAAGCGCAAAAGATAGATGATATTGAAATAAAATGGGCCGGCAGCGGTACAATTCAACATTTTAAAAATATTTTGCCCGGCCGGTTTTTATCTGTTACCGAAGGTGTTGACAGTTATAAGGTTATACAATTAAAAAAGCTTACATTTATAAACAAGCAAGGGCTGATGTGTATGCCGATGACTGCCAGTAATAACCAATAATTTAATATCACTTTATATATACCCAATACGCTAAATTAAATCAACGATGAAAAAAATCCTGTTAATGTGTTTCCTGTTTATCGGGATAGCAACAGTTGCCACAGCACAAACTAAAACAGCCGCCGATAAGGCAAAAGGCCTGCAAAAGCAGTTAAAGCTTACCGATGCGCAAACAACTAAAATAGCAGCTATTTACACCGAATCGTCGGCAAAGTTTGATAAGATCAAGGCTGCGCACCATGGCGATAACACCAAAATGCTTACTGCTATAAAACCACTGCGTACCGAAACTATCAGCAAAATAAAAGCAGTTTTAACCAAAACCCAAAGCGCCGAATACGATAAATTGCTGAAAAGCGATAAAACCGCAGGCGGAAGCGGCTGGGGCGATGGCTGGAGCGCCGGGCAATAAGGTTTTAATAAATTATAAAAAGAGGCCGTATCATAGATCATGATCGGCCTTTTTTTATTTTGGTATGTATATTGAAAATCGCCTGAATATTTAACGGCTCCTAATCGACGCATAGCGACAAGTTAAGAAACGGGCTTTTAAGTTCCCCTCTTGAGAGGGGGCGCGATGGGAAAGAGCGGGAGCCGGGGTGTGTTATACGAGCGATAATCACAAGTAGCGTAACACACCCCTCCACCCCTCTCAAGAGGGGAATCGCACAATTCCACCGCTTTTGCTTAGGTTGATGGCTATGCTAATCGAAGTAAAAAGCTTTTTAAACTATATTTTTAAATCACTAACTGCGCCAACAACGCGATAGTGAACATCGTTAATTACCGAAAAATGCTTTTCTGCACACTGAATTTTACGTCGTTCAGTATCCCTTAGCAGGGATCTGTCGGCAGATGCCTTTGCATCCTTAGTTTCGGCAACAAAATATATTTTGGTTTCTTCACCTTCTTCTCTTTTTATCAGTGCCCAATCAGGATTGTATGGACCGATGGGCGTTGTAATCCTGAATTTTGAAGGAAGTTTTACATAAAACAAAATATCATCCCTGTTTTGGCAATCTTCAGCAAATTTCTTTTCAGGACCGCTCAGCGAATCAATCACAATATAGTTGTAAAGTGTTTTGTTTTGATTTTTTACTTCAACAAGATTATCCAGGTATTGATCAATCTCTGCCGATTCGAATAATTTCATTTCATAGGCCCCGCCTGCAATCTTTTGATATTCGATACCATTGATTTTAATCCTGTCAAATTCATCACGGATAATTTTTACCACCGAATCCATAAATAATTGCGGATTATTAAAAATTTCGCCCAATCGCCCGCACGATAAAATGATCCGGTTAATAGTATCCCTGGTTAGTTCGGTTTTGGATTGAATATAGGCCACAAAATCGGGGATGTCATGATTAACGTCTTTAATTATTTTTTCTTTCGAGCCCCTCTGCTCTCCACCCAGTGCTATCAGTTCACCTTCTTTATTTCTGATAAACTTTGCAGCATTTCTTTCCCTGTAAATAACAGGCTTATCAATAACAGGCATATTTTGTAAGGCCGTTATGCAATTGTTTACAAGATCGTCTGTTTTATAATCAACCTTATATTCGGTACGGGATCTGAGCTTATCCCACAGTTCCAGAAACAGGGCATCGTCAAGCCATTTGTTTTTTAGCTGTACTTTTTTCCGTAGTCGTGCATTTTTAATTCGCCCTTCAAATTTTACTCCCGTATCTTCCTCAATTTCCGATTGCAGCGCTTTTGAAAATGCCTCGTACGATTCATTGGCAATAACCGTAAGCCGGTTGATGGAGCGCTCTGAAATACGTTCGCCATTCTGGTTAACACAAAGCCTAAGCCCGCGGCCTATTTCCTGGCGTTTTTTAAATTCAGATTTTGTTTCATTCAACGTACAGATCTGGAACACGTTTGGATTATCCCACCCTTCGCGAAGGGCAGAATGGCTGAAAATAAATCTTAAAGGAGTTTTTATATCAAGCAGCCGTTCCTTATCCTGCATTATTAGCTTAAAGGTATCATCATCTGCCTTTGAACTTTTTCCTTCTTTCGAGTCCTTGAATTTTCCTTTGTCCTGGCTAAAATATCCATCATGAACTTCATGCGCCGTGTAAGGATACATTCCGCGATATGCGGGCATATTTCGCCATTTTTCGAAGCTTTCCTCAAACCACAAGGCAAATTTTCCTGCTTTGGGGTTGCCCTTTTCATCATAGCTACGGTAATTAACCACGCGGTCGACAAAAAAAACGGATAAAACTTTAATTCCGTGGCGCTCAAACTCTTTTTCTTTTTTGAAATGGTTTTCCACGGTTGCGTCAATCATTTCTTTCAGAATCTGATCCGTAAGGACACCGGTAGCTTCTCCGCGATAAACAAGGTTACCTCCCGAAAATTCAACATAACCGCTTTCTGTATCTAACTCGTTTATAATATATCCGTCTTTATAGCTGTCCCAACCTTTCGAAAGGGAGTACAGGTCATCGCCTGTTTTAGCGATGACTTGTTTTTTCACCGCACCGGATTTTTCATTCATAAAAATGGTAATCCTGGCAGTAACCGATTGTTTAGCCAAGTTAAAACCGTCGACACTGACAAAAGCGCCCGTATTGTCGTTTCTGGTAAGCACGGAGTCAACCTCTATTTGTTTAACCAGTCCTAAGTCGTAAGCTTTTACAGGGTCTAATTTGTAGATGAGGTTATAAAAATTTTTATGCGTGGCCGAGTATCGCAACGTAAACAAGGGATTTAAATTAGCTATAGCCTTTTTGCGAAGATCCGTTTCCATATTCTGAGGCTCGTCTATAATCACAACAGGGTTAGCGTGTTGGATATATTGGATAGGTTTTATGCCGGTTTCCCTAATCTGGTTAATCACATTTGCATCTTTTGCAAAGCTGTCGATATTGATAACCAGGATCTGAATAGTATTGCTTTTTGCGAAGCTGCCCAATTCTGTGAGGCGTGCAGCATCATACACCTTAAATTCGGCAGGTTGCTTTTCATAAATTTCCTGAAAATGATTAAATGTTATAGAAAGGCTTTTCAATACACCTTCGCGAACAGCAACCGACGGAACTACAATTACAAACTTTTTAAAGCCATAAACTTTATTCAACTCATAAATGCTGCGCAGGTAAACGTATGTTTTACCCGTGCCTGTTTCCATTTCAACAGAAAAATTCGGAAAGTTGGCTGCTATGACGGATTTTTCAGCGCTGTTTTTATTTTCAGGTATTTCGTTGTACCATAGCTTTTCGAGAGCTGCAGACATTTCGTCGTTTTTTAGTTTGTTGGCCGCCTGCACCTTATTAAGGTTCACTAATATCTCATTTTCTGATAAGCTGAGATTATTGCCGATGCCAGTTTCTGTAAATTTTATGCTGCCGCTTTGGGATGAGGTATATGAAAATTGAAAATCTGCGCTGTTTAAATGCTGTCCTTCAAACAAATCAATAACCGATTGAATTGCTTCGAGCTGATAAGCCTGATTTTTATCAAATTTAAGCTGCATTTATAATTTGCATTAAGAAATTAAATAATCCGTCAGAAAAAACATTGTAGGGAGGCCTCGGAAAGAGCAACGTGTTTATAACCCGGCCGCGTTCAATCAGGTCAATTTTTATGTTTGCATGGTTGGCGCTGGTTCCGTTGGTGCCCCATACTATAAAAAGCAATTTGGGCCTGTAGCCTAATCTCGCATCAAAGTTGTCAACAAGATCAAATAATACATCAAACCGTCTCCAATCTTCGGGATAGTTTCCAAATGCTTCATTTTCTATGGGTTTGTCTGCGTTATGGGTTTTAAACTCAATTATGGCTTCAAAGCGGCCGGTAGCATGGCTATATATCATGGCATCAATATCCCCGGGCCATGGATTTTGGGTTTCGTTAGCAAGGTAGCACTCCAAATTTGAAGTAGCAGCTTTCATATTTTTAGGTCTATCAAAGCTTCGGCGCCTTAAACGCTTGATGCCCTCCTGCATTGCGCTGAGGTTTAATTTTTTATGTGTAGCGATTGTTACACCTGTTTCGGTATCTGCGAAAGAAAAAGAGTGAATGATCTCGTCGGCCGGATCATAACCGATTGGATAATTTTCGGGCCACAAAAAGGTGAAAAACCTGCACTGTAAAACACCTGACAACTGCATGATCAACCGGAGCTCATTTTCAGAAATTAACTGCGTAATATTCTCTAAAGTGATGTCTTCATCCGGTGTTTCCTCACGATATTCCAGCTTTTTGAACAGGCCGTTCACCGCGTTTTCGGCCGTAACGATAAAGCCATCGATATTGATAACCGAATAGGTTGCATTATCTGTTTTGATCCATAAAACGGGGTTGAAGTTTGTAACGGGGTATCGTGTTTCCCTGCCTTCGCAAACTCTGGTTTCGGGTATTGATAAAATCATATCGCTATCAAATTGTATGAAATATTATGCCCTCATTTTCAACCAGCAGCTGAATATTGGTTTTGTTTTTATCGTTCTTTTTAAAAATAGAATCCAGGCATATAATTATTGCCGGCTTCTGCCTGATAATTTCTTTTGCAGACTGTACAGTAATAGATTGGGTTGCCACTATCAGGTTTCTTTCAGGAAAGAAATAGAATTGATCTTCGGAAACGGAAATGACCTGCAGCGTTGAAGACAAGGGCTCGCCCTGTTTTATTGCAATTTCCCAGGCCATATTTTCGCCTGTTGATTTTTCTTTCTCTAACGAGCTGAACATCTGCAGCTGCTCCACTATATCTTCTTCACTTTTCAAAAAATCGCCCCGCCAGATCTTAAAATTTGAATCAGAAAGTTTGAAAAATCTAAAACCCGCGGCAGATGTGTTTTTACCCCCGGGCCCTTTGCCTGCCATGTTATTTGTTGATTGGGCCACTTTTGTTAATCTTGCCCTTGTAACTTCAGCAATTGTTCTGAAACCGAGTTTATAGGCTTCTTCCAACTCGTTAATCTTTTCAGGAAGCTGTACAAGAATAAACTTGCGGTTTGCCCCATCTTCCTTATTTAACTCGTAAACAGCATGCGCAGTTGAGCCCGATCCCCCAAAAAAATCCAATATAAGATCGTTTTTTGAAGTGGAGATTTTAATCAGCGCTTTTAACAGCCGGGTTGGTTTGGGGTTATCAAATACATTTTTACCATTAAAAATAGCCGTCAGTTCGGCCGATCCTTCCTGGTTGCTTCCAAAATCCTGGTGCCCCCAAAAATTATGCGCGCACTGGCCCTCTTCCATTCTTTCGCTCAGGTAAAATTTTTTACGCGGCCAGCCGTCGCCGCCGCCTGGAAAGTAGATTCTTCCTTCGGCAACCAGTTGCCTGTATGTTGTTTCGGCACCCATCCACTCTTCGTTCAGGATCTTGCCCGTTGGTGTTTTGATAGTATATTTTGAACCCGACTGGCCGGAACCGGTCTTCCACGGCTTCGAATCCCAGGGGCCAAGCGGGTCATTATCCGGATTGGTATAACTATCCTGCCTTGCTTCTGAAAGCGGGATGCCGTAAAATGTACCTTTTCGCTTTAGGGCTTCAGAATTTTTGGCGTATACCAAAATGTATTCCGCCACTTTGGATACCATTTTCGATTTATCATTGGGTTGATTGTGCCTTCTTCGCCAGGTGATAATCGCTTCCTTATTTTCTTCACCAAAAATTTCATCCATCAAAATTTTCAGATTTGCCAGTTCAGTATCGTCAATATTAATGAAGATGACACCATCGTCGGTAAGCAGGTTTTTGGCCAAAAAAAGCCGGGGCAACATCATCGATAACCAATTTGAGTGAAACTGGCCGTTTTCCTTTTTGTTGGCACGGAATAATCCCTCTTTTATCATGAAGCCGTCTTCATCCTTATCCCTTATCTTTTTCCTGTACGTTTCTTTGGTTTCTGAAAACTTGTCGGGGTAAACAAAGCTATCATTGCCGGTATTATAAGGAGGGTCAATACATATCGCTTTTACTTTGCCGTAATATGATTTCTGAAGCACTTTCAGCACTTCAAGGTTTTCACCCTCTATCAATATATTTTCGGTATCTTTCCAGTTTACTGATTGATCCATTCCGGGTATCAAAGTGCAGGCTGATGGTGATTGCAGCATTTTAAATGCCTCGCTTTTACCGGCCCAGTTTAATTGATACCGTTCATTGTCGGTATTAACATCTTCTCCTAAAAGTTGCTTTAGCTGATCAATATTTAATTTGCCCTCCGAAAAAGCACCTGGAATAATTGCCCTTAATTTCTCTGTTAAATCGTCGGTTATATTTAGTGATTGACTATCCATGTGTTATTTGTCGGCGTTTTAATAATTTAATATCAAAATCAGCGGTGATGACTATCCCGGTTAAACAGTTGATCTTGTTTTTAATATTTTTTTCGAAGATAAATACTTTGCAGCCACCTCCGGCAGCACTTTTTTTTGAATATTGCTTAACCGCCTGGCCATCTCTGAAATAAAGAAAGCTTTTTTAATTTACTGCTACAATTGTTCTTGATTCATATGCATCGTAATTGCTCAAAATACCGAAAGCTGCCGCTGACTAATAACTCAGAACAGGTTTCGGATAGTTTCTGAAAATCAATCGCCACAGCTTTCTGTTTGATTTTTTTTGTTTTTATGCGAGTTTTGATAGAATGAAGAAACAAAAAAGCCCTTTGATATGCAATTAAAGGGCTTTTTGATATTTTTGTCAACTTTATCAGCGGAGAGGGTGGGAACAGGGCTTGTTAATTACAGGCCTGTAATTAACAAGCTTCATGTATTTTAAGCTTTTATTAGTTCCAGAATAGGTCACCACTAAAAAGAACCAAAATCACTTAAACTTATGTTTTAACGATACGAATAATTTTATGGACCTACAATCTAATCATCCGCATTTTACCTAATTACGATAAGCATTAGATGCTGATATTCATTATTTTAAAAGTTGTCTCTAATTAATTTTTATCGGTGCCGTGACAAATAAGGCAGATTTTTAATGAGGCGATCAGATCAATGCCAGCTTTTCAATTGCCTTATAACCAATGAGTTTGTTAGCTATTGCCGAGGTTTTAAAATAGATTCACTTTATTTACGAAAGTTATTGTATAATATTTAAATCGGCATTTTTTACTATGTCATGTATTACTTCGTCCAGTTCTTTTGCCGATTCATTGATGTAACTGGTTATTTGGGTAAATATTTCGGATTCATCAGGACCGGTCTCATTCATCAGGTAAATTAAACCCATTAAACGCGAAAGGGGGCCCCGGATGATATGTGATTGCATCCATGATATGTCTTTAAGCCGCTTATTTTGTTGTTGTATCTCCTCAATGTGGCGATTGCGCTCGGTTACATCAATGGCGAGTACAAGCCGGGCAGCCCGGCCATTGTAATTTAACAAGCTGCTGGTAATTTCAGCTTCAATCCGCTCGCCGTTCTTTTTAAGGTGTGTGAAAACACCTGCACAGCATTGGAACTCTTTACGGGATTTGTCGGCAATTACGGCCTGCACTTTGTCTATTTCAGATTCCGGCCGAATATCCTTGATCGTCATTTGTAAAAATTCATCGCGACTGTACCCATAGTGCAGAACCGCGGCCTGGTTGACTTCCAGGAATTCAAACGTGTTAATATCAAAAACCCATTTGGGCAACGGACTCATTTGAAAAAGGTCGCTATAGCGCTGCTCGGATAAGGCTAATGCCTGTGTTTGCACTGCTAACTGCTCCTCTGCCTGCTTACGAACGCTGATATCTTTAAAAAAAACGGACAGGCCATTATTGGACGGATAAACGCTGATGTCGAACCATTTGCCAACTATTTTTGAAAAAGCCTCAAACCGACGCACATGCCCGGTAGACATCGCGGTTTTCAGTTCCGAAAAAGAAACGGTATTCACTGCATCCGGAAAGCAGCTCCAAAAATCACGATGCAGTATCTGTTCTTTGTCAACTTTAAAATCTTCCTCGGCCTGGCGGTTCCAATAGCTTACACGCCAGTTTTTGTCGACAGAGAAAAAACCGTCACCGATACTTTCCAATATCGTATTTCGCTCCTCCAAAAATCTTTTGGCTTCCAGTTCGGCGCGTTTACGTTTGTCTATATCCTGGATACTGCCATAAATTTTGTGACAGTGACCGCCTTTAAACTCATCTTCGCCTTGTACGCGTACCCATATTTTGCGGTGTGTGGCCGTATTGAGTTCCATTTCGAGATCAAAGGGTTCGCCCGTTGAAGCTACCTTCTCCATGGCCGAGTTCACCACTTTGAGTGTTTCGGGATCGTAAAAAAACTCCGCATCGCTCCGGGAGGGGCGGTGTTCGGGGGGCATTTCTACTATCTGGTTGGCGATATCTGACCAAAACACCATGTTGTTAGCCAGGTTAACTTCCCAGCTACCAATACGGGCCATCTCACTTGCCTTTGTCAACAAATACGCTAATTCTTTTTTTTCAGTTATTTCTTTTCCAACAGCGAACAAAACCCCCTTTTCTGAGGATTTTTTGACAGTCCAGTTCAAATGCACGAGTGCCCCTGTCCTGGTTACATACCTGTTTTCAAAATGAAGTGTATCAATCTCCCCCTCCCTGAAACGTTTCATTCGCAATTTGCTCTCTTCAAGGTCGTCGGGATGAATCAATTGATCTATAGTGGCATTTAATAAAAACTTTTCGTCGTAACCTAAGATATCACACATGGCCCGGTTCACCCTTTTAATACTGCGATCAAGCCCAATGGTACAAATCATATCAGGTACCGATTCAAAAATTTGTTGTAATTCGCGTTTAAGCTGTTTTCGTTTAATTTCAGCACCGAGATGGCTGCCTAATTGAGCAAAAAGTACGCGGGTTAAAAATTGTGGTGCGGGCCCTTCAAATGCCAGCAGGATAACGCCGTTTATCTCGTTATTATTACGCAATGGCGAACATATTGCCGATGTAAGGCCGACTCTTTGCGCTGCATCCCGTCGTATAAACTTTGCGCTCGTTTGAAGATTGTCAATATATTGCAAGTCCCCGTATTCCCAGGTGCTGCCGGCAAACCCATTCCCTGCAGGCGTAAGTAGCTCAGCTGTATTTATTTCAAACGCGTCAGCAACAAGTTTATCAGACGCTACGGCTGCAGCTTGGTAGAGGTGTCCCCTTTCGGCGCTCGTGAGCCATATTTCCGCAAGGGAAGCTTTTGAAAACTGAAGTATTTCTGCAAGCACATTGCGCAGGGATGGCGACATTTCGTCCTGCTGATTAAATATAGCACTGATATTATGAAACAATATCCGCTGTAGTTCGATACTTTTTCGATCGGATATATCACTTACGAAAATAGATAGCCCGTTCTCATTAGGGTAAATACGTGTTTCCTGCCAAAGGTTTAGCTGGCCGTAATACTCCTCAGTTATTTCAGCGGTATGATTTCCTGCGGCCTTTCGAATAGCTTTAAAGGTTGCCGACTCAACATACTCAGGAAAAGCATCCCATATCGATCGGCCCAATAAATCCTCACGTTTTTTCCTGAACATTTCGCAAATACGAATATTAATGTAAGTAAAACGTAAATCCTTGTCTAACGCGGCAAAGCCATCGTTAATGCTCTCCAGCAGGTCGCTTATTTCTTTGTTTGTCCGCGTTAATTCTTCGTCTGCAAGTTTCAACGCCGTGATATCGTACCGAATGGCTACATACTGGTATGGCTTACCTTCCGAATTAAGGAAAGGAACAATGGTGGTGGCAACCCAGTAAATGCTGCCGTTTTTGGCGCGGTTGCATAATTCTCCACGCCATACCTTCCCGTTAGCTATGGTTTTCCAAAGATTTTGAATGTATTTCGCCTCGTGATATCCGGAGTTGATCAACCTATGGTCTTTACCTATTAATTCATCCCCGCTATAGCCTGATATTCTACAGAAATATTCATTAACGTGTACTATCCTTCCGGTTTGGTCGGTTACTGCAACTATAGCGGCTTCATCAAGCGCATACTTGTAAGCAGACAATTCGCGGGCCGCCTGTTCCTGGTTTTCAAACTGGCTAAGACGATTTGCATCGGGATTGTTTTTCTTTTTAGGTTCATCAACGGCCGCGTGTAACTGGCGCGCATAAAAAGAGTACCCGTTTAATACGTCGCCATCATATAGCGCCTTTATGGTTATTTCGGCCCGTGAAACAAATGAGCTCTTCGATTGGAGAACTTCAGCTTCAGTCTGATAGTTGCTGTTTTCAGATGCCATCTGAAAAGCAGTTTCGTAATCAAAACTTTCGAACAGATGCGTAAGCGGGCAACCAACAATATTTTCTGCCCTGCATCCATAAAAACGCTCCGCGCTACTATTCCATCCCTTAATTATACCACAGGTATCTGATACAAAAATAGCTTCACCGCTTAACTGTTCACACAGCGCGTTAAATACCTGATCGTTAAGATTCGGAAGGTTCATCTTGTACTATTAAAAAAGCGCTGGTAAATAATGTTGGTTATTATAATGGTTTTTGAAGATACTTAAATTTTAGTACGTCACAAATATTTTGTGTATCAGCGCAGTCTTATTTTGATTCACAGCTAAATTTAACCGATAAATATGTATAAACAGATTTCCAACTGTATAAAACCGATGCAGCGGAGTAAGCAAAGTTGAGAAGAGCCCAACTTTGCTTGCCCTACGGGGCTTTTGGGTATACCCCGAGGATACTTTAACGTACTATGGCTGGTGAAGAAAAAGAAAAAAGTATACTGTGCGGTATACTATATATCTGAATAAGCACTTAAAAGATCGGCGAAATATGAATGAGGAAGTGCTAAGCGTTATCCGGCAAAAAATGATGATATGTACGTGTTATTCCTTACATCTAATAATCCCGTTCCACTTTTTGCATATCAAGCAGAAACAATAACCCATTGAACTCTTGCACTCACTTAATTTGCACTAAAATATAGGTTCGATTTAATAGGAGCAATTATCCAATTGATATCTGTCATGGTTTTCGTTCGACAAATAGGTAACGCACTAAAGCATTATTTTATCTGGTCAATCTATTTGCGAATTGCTCAAGCCGCTCGACTGCTTGAAGCGCGGACGAGAGGCTTTTGTGCAAGAAAACCGGATTTAACGACAACCCCTTGCGTTGCAAGATTTGAAGTGTTCCTTTTATCGTGGTTAAAGGAGTACGCCACTCATGGCTGATCCGTGACCGCTGTCCATACAACGAGCCGTCAAAACGCGATGGCACTTCTCTCTGTATACCCACCAGGTGTAATAGTTTCCCATCATTGTCAAAGATTGGGGATAAGGATAGCTCATTCAGAAATGACACTCCATCCTTTCTGTAATTTTTAAGCACCACGGTACAATTTTTACTTTCGCTTATGGCTTCCCGAACAAGGCTGAGGGCACTTTGAGATCGATCAGGACCTTGAAGGAAACGGCAGTTCCGACCTATAACCTCGTCTTTCGTGTAGCCCGTAAGTCTCTCAAAAGCAGGGTTGCAAAATATAATGGGATCATCCGGTTTGGAATGATCGGTAATTATGACGCTATTGCTTGAAGCATTGACCGCTTCAGCTAAAATCGATAGATCCGTAGATAAAATTCCAGCTTGCATGATAATTCGTTTTACAAATATAATATCACGATGGTTTATTTTAAAGATGAGGAAGAAGTATTGACATTTAAATATGGTGGTCTCTGCTTCCAACATTATAAAATCAGCCATGCCTCGGTTTGCTACTTCTCGTGTTCATTTGTTAAAAAATGTTAAACCTATTGCATGATTTTGAAGAGGTTTTTTTATTTGAACCATCAATTTTTAATCCTTAAACAAATTTTTTCGAAGCATTTTTTGAAAGCTATTACTAATCATTTTAGTCGTTGAATTATGTTAATTAAATTATCTACAACACCATCAGGCGTCTTACGCCAGACCACTCTCTTCCTTGTCCTAATTCTTATTTCCTCTATGAGTCATGCGCAGCAATCGACCGCTCAGTCAATTTCCGGTTCAGGGTTCAGCGCCAAGCTCGTGAACATCGAAGCTGCGACCAACGAAACCTTCCGCTACAGCACGACTTTACGAAACGGATCTTCCACAGCGCACGTGTATGACTTGCAGACCGTGCTCCCGCCTGGTTGGATCATAGCCTTCAAAGCTGAAAGCAGCCAGGTGACTTCTATCAGTGTAGATGCAGGCAAATCGCAGGATATCTCCGTCGAGATCAATGCTTCACCGGAAGCCAGGCCAGGAAAATATAAAATCCCGATTGATGCCATTTCCGGTAAAGATACGATAGCTTTGACGCTCGAAGCGGTCGTCAAGGGTACCTATGGTTTGACCTTAACCACGCCGACAGGCAGGTTGAGTGAGGATGTTACATCCGGGAACCAAAAGCAGCTTCAACTGGTTGTCAAAAATTCCGGCACCTTGCCCCTCAGCAATATCAGCTTCTCCAATCAGTTGCCGACCGGATGGGAAGCGAGTTTCGAACCGGCCAATATCACCGCGCTGGAGCCGACGAAATCTCAAAACATAACGTTAACCCTCAAAGTGCCGGATAAGACACTTGCCGGAGACTATGCCGCTACCATCACCGCATCGAACATCAATACGAATTCCCAGGCGGCTTTCAGATTTGCTGTTAAAACATCTCTACTGGCTGGCTGGCTCGGCATAACCGTCATTCTCGTGGCTATCGGTATCGTCTATTACCTTATTCGTAAATATGGCCGAAGATAATCGATATATGCAAATGGATGTTCCTATCATACAATTAAAGGGCCTGACTAAACGTTACGGCAATCACCTGGCTGTCGATAATTTAAATTTACAGGTGAATAAAGGAGAGATCTTCGGCTTGCTCGGGCCTAACGGCGCGGGTAAAACCACCAGTATACTCATGATGCTGGGTCTGACCGAACCGACCGAAGGATCAGCAACCGTGTGTGGGTATAATGCTACCACCGATCCCATCAAAGTAAAGACCAAAGTCGGCTATATGCCGGATAGTGTTGGTTTTTATGATCACATGACCGCGTTGGACAACCTGTTGTATATCGGTAGGCTTAATGGCCTGGCAGAGCATCAGCTTAAGCATAAAGTAGAATTGGTGCTTGAGCTTGTCGGGCTGAGCGAGGTGGGGCTTAAAAAAACTGCGACATTTTCCAGGGGCATGAAGCAACGCTTGGGCCTTGCGGAAGTGCTCATCAAGGGCCCGGAGGTGATCATCTTAGATGAACCTACGCTTGGGATCGATCCCACCGGCGTTAAAGATTTTTTAGTGTTGATCAGGAAGCTGAGCCGGGAGCAAGGCCTGACCGTCTTACTATCGTCGCACCATTTACATCATGTACAGCAGGTATGTGACCGGGTAGGCATATTTGTAGAGGGGCGGCTTCTGGCAGAAGGTGACCTGCCCCAGCTCGCCGAGAAATTGTTTGGGAAGAACGGCTATGTTACCTCAATTGCCCTCGACGAGCATTTGAGCCATCCCTGGCCACCGGAACGGGTGCTGCAGGGATGGGACGCCATCGATGATATTTCATATCAGGGTGAAACGATAGTGTTCAGCTGCAACAGGAATATTACCCCGTCCCTGGTACGTTTCTTAGTTGAAAATGATCATAACATCATGAGTGTAAATCAAAAAAATTATGGACTTGACGATATTTACCAAAGATATTTTGAAACGCAAACCGGAAAAAGTGATTACAAAAGGACAGCCTGAGAGGGGCGCGTTCGCTGTGATCCTACGTAAGGAAACAACTGACCATATACGTAGCTGGCGCTTCATTGTCCTGGTAGCACTGATTGTGCTGACATTTATAGCTGCTATTTATACTTCGCTTTCAAACATTAAGCCAACTGGCGCTATGTTACATAATCCGGATCAGAATTTTCTTTATCTTAAGTTGCTGACAGTAACGGATAACACCATTCCGCCTTTTCACATTTTTTTGAGTTTTTTAGCACCCTTGCTGGGTATCGGTTTGGGTTTTGATGCCATCAATTCTGAAAAGAACAACGGTACCCTTATACGGCTCATGGCTCAGCCGGTTTACCGGGATAACCTTTTGCTCGCGAAATTCAGCAGCGCCCTGCTGATCATAAGCAGTCTATTTATAGTTCTCGCGTTGCTGATGATCGGTGCAGGCCTTATCTTGACGGGCGTACGGATGGAACCGGACGAGGTACTTAGAGTTACTGGTTTTGTTTTCGTCACAATAACTTATGTCGCGTTTTGGCTGGCCTTGTCCATGACGCTTTCCATTGTATTCAAACAAGCTGCCACTTCGGCTATCACCTGTATAGGTCTTTGGCTTTTTTTTACAGTGTTTTACCAGATATTGGTTGACGTGGCGCTGAGATCGCTGTTGCCGGACGCTGCCCAACTTACCCAGGAGCAGGCGATTGCCTATAACGATGTTGTGTTGAACATCCTGCGCATATCTCCTAATCAGCTTTACACGGATGCGGTTACAACGCTGCTCATGCCATCAGTTCGGAGTCTCGGGCCGCTGACGATGGAACAAATGGCGGGTGCAATTCCTTCGCCATTGCCGTTTACCCAGAGCCTGTTGGTGGTGTGGCCACAATTAAGCGGTCTGTTAGCCTCAGTGACCTGTTGTTTTGGTTTGGCTTATTTTCTATTCATGCGCCGGGAAATTAGAAGCTAACGTGCCACGTATTTTCGAGCAAAAGCGAATGCGAGATGAGGATCAAATGATGAGGCAAAGTCGTTAATAAGTAAGCCTTTTCAATGCATAGACTGATCAACATATAAGCGAATCATATTGCTGCTTATAAGCTAAAAACCTGTAGCGACCTATAAGTGAGAGCAAGCACTCCACTTTAGGTTACTAAAATCCAGTAACAGCCGAAATTTAAATTGAGAAAAGCAACGCTTGTTTAATAGGATAGATTGACTTAGGATCAAGGATAGATTGACTTAGGATCATTGTCCGCCGAGTACTTCAAAGTGGTCAGCCGTTACGTATTTCTTAAGGCCAGTTCGATCTATGAAATTTCGTGTACGTTGGATGTTCCCAGATGCTTGACCATGCTGTTCCATGCCGATTAGAGCTGTGAATGTGTTGAAGAGTATAAAATTTAAAAGATCTGGTTCAAGGAGATAGCATGGTCAAAGTGTAACGGAACTCCCTGAACGCTTTTCCGGAACGCATTGATCATCGGTTCCGGAATGTCCACTTAGGTTACCAGTTTGATTTTTAGCTTGTTTTAGGAAAAATAGTAAACCAAAGCTTTTTTCAATCATAAAAGTGCATTTTTAAAGATGATAAATTTAGTTTTATTGCCATTGTTAGACAAGATGTTTTTATCGTAAAAATCTTGTATTACAGTGTTTTATGTCGTTTTTCATTGCGTCTTTTTTTTGATTTAAAAGACGCTACGAATGATGCAATAGAATTATGCGTTTTTATGCGATTTTTGGTAGGGTGAAAAATAGAAAAAGCCCTTTAATTTACAATTAAAGGGCTTTTTGACACTTTTGTTAACGTTATCAGCGGAGAGGGAGGGATCAGAACCCGACCCTGTATTCTTTTGATCTTCAGTCAATTATTCGTTGTTCGAAAATTGACTCACCGCGTGACTCACCAGTTTTCTTGTTTAAAATGGTGACGCAAATCTAAGTACAAATTTATCGAATTTTTCTTTCGATTTAAATTCACAAATCTCAATGTTGATCATTACTAGCAGAAAATGGTTTGATTCGTGCCAAGTTAATCTGCTGGAGGTATTAGCCCTGAACAGATCTGTTCAGCACGTAGCCCTGGTGACGGGCTTAAAGCATTATTTGGGGCCGTTCGAGGCGTATGCCCAAGCAGGATTTTTGCCGGAAACCCCTTTACGCGAGGAACATCCCCGGCTGGACATCGAGAACTTTTATTATGCCCAGGAAGACGAAGTTTATACTGCTGCCGAACGCGATGGATTTACCTGGAGCATTCACCGCCCGCATACCGTTATTGGTCAGGCGGTAGGTAACGCCATGAACCTGGGCACCACGCTGGCGGTCTACGCCTCGATCTGCAAGGAAACGGATCGTCCCTTTATATTTCCCGGCTCAGCCGCCCAATGGAACGGGCTGTCCGATGTCACCGATGCACGGATATTGGCTGCACAACTGATCTGGGCTTCGACTACGGATGCCGCGCGGAACCAGGCTTTCAATATCGTTAACGGCGATGTTTTTCGCTGGAGCAGGTTATGGAGCCGGATCGCAGCTTATTTCGGCGTTGAATCCGCAGGCTTCGATGGCACCATTCATCCGCTGGAACGAACGATGGCTGATGACGCCCCTGTCTGGCGGGAGATCGCGCAAAAATATCATTTGAAAGAACCCGCGCTTAACCGGCTCGCCAGTCCCTGGCATACCGATCTCGACCTGGGCAGGCCAATCGAGGTCATGACCGATATGTCCAAGAGCCGTAAGCTGGGATTTACAGTCTACCAGGATACGGAAGATGGCTTTTATGACCTCTTTAAACAATTGCGGGAAGCGAGGCTGATTCCCTGATAAATTCAGATCGATGGCCCGGGTTTCGGCAAACGTCTAAGGAGGCTCTGCAATACGTTAGTTTGCATAGGTTATCCGACTTTTTTGATCAAGCGCTTCGGTCAGCGGCGCTACCTCATATTTGCAATTCCATGCTTTTATACTTTCTAAGATCGGCAGAAAAGCCAGGCCTTTTTCAGACAATTTATATTCGACCCTTGGCGGGAGTTCCTTATAGGCCATTCTTTCCAACAACCCGTCCTCTTCCAGCTCTTTGAGTTGTTCGGTCAGAACTTTCCTGGAAATAAGCGGAATAATGGAATCCAGCTGACCGAAACGAACGGTACGGGTGCCGATCACATTGATGATGATCGGTTTCCATTTATTACCAATGGTTCCGATGGCCCGCGTAAAGGGGCAATTTGATGCGCAAAATCGCTCGTCTCTCATATTTCAAAATTTGTAGTTACCCATTAGTAACCAGATTCAATCATAATGGTTACAAAAGTAAACTATTGATAGTAACTTTGCGAAACAAATTTAAATATAAATTAAAAATGAGCAGATTAACAAATAAAGTAGCGGTGATCACGGGCGGTAATAGCGGTATCGGATTGGGCATTGCATTGGAATTCAAGTACGAAGGTGCAAAGGGAGTTGTCGTCGGCAGGAACCAGGAAACCTTAGATCGTTCCGTAGCGCGACTTGGCGAAAATTTCATAGGCATCAATGCTGATGTAACCAACCTGGCCGACCTGGAAAGGGTATTTGCAGCAACCGCTGAAAAGTTTGGCAAGATAGACATCATTGTCGCCAATGCGGGTGCCGGAGCAGTAGGAACAGTAGCGACTTTTTATGAAGCCGCGTTCGACCAGGCGATCGACCTGAACCTGAAGAGTGTTTACTTCACCGTACAGAAAGCACTACCCTATATGAATGATGGTGGCTCGATCATTCTGATCGGGTCAAATGCTGCCCATCGGGCCTATGCGAATTTTACGCTTTATGGCGCTGCCAAAGCGGCCGTGATCTATTTAGCCAAAGGATTTTCAAGTGACCTGTTAGACCGGAAGATCAGGGCAAATGTGATCACACCTGGTACCACAGATACCCCGGCGTTTGACAAGTTTGTTCCCGTAGAACAAATGGAAGCGGTAAAAAGGCACTTTGCCGATCAAATGCCTATCGGCAGGATCGGGCAACCAAGTGACATTGGTAAAACAGCCGTTTTCCTGGCCTCTGATGATTCTTCTTTTATGTTGGGTGCTGAACTCCTGGTGGACGGCGGTATGACCTATTTATCTAAATAACTAAAAAATGACTAATTCAGCAAACTACGCCATTATTGGCTTCGGCAAGATCGGCCAGGCCCTGGCCAAGGCATTTGCCCGCAAGGGCATCAAGGTAGCGGTGGCTACCACACGGGACCCGGAAAGCTTCACCTCCGACGCGGCCGCGATCGGCCCGGAGATCATTGCCACCACACTGGCGGACGCCGTCAAAGCGGACGTTATCTTTTTAGCGGTGCGTTTTGCAGCGCACCGGGATGTCGCTAAAGCGCTGCCCAACTGGGAGGGTAAAATTATTGTCGATGTGACCAACGCTTATGGCGTGCCACCCGAGCAGATGAACGGACTGCCTTCAGCCAAATTCGTGGCGCAGGCGTTCACCGGTGGGAAACTCGTTAAAGGCTTCAACCATTTGGGGGCTGCCATTCTTGAGCAGAATCCGTCGGTACACGGTGGCCGAAGGGTCGTATATCTGGCTAGCGACGATGAAGCCGCAGCAGCGGAGATCGGTGCGCTGGCCGAAGATCTCGGGTTCGTGCCGGTAAAACTGGGCGGGCTCGCTGAAGGCGGGCTGCTGGTGCAGGCGCATGGCAATACCTGGGGTCAGCTGATCTTCCAGGACCTGGTTAAATTCAAATCTTAAATAATATAAACAATGAGCAGATTAAAAAATAAAGTAGCGGTAGTAACCGGTGCAGCAAAAGGAATAGGTGCAGCCATCGCGAAACATTTCGCGGCCGAAGGCGCAAAAGTGGTGATCAACTATGTTTCCAGCAAAGAAGCCGCAGAACAAGTGGTGAAAGCCATAACTGATAACGGCGGCATCGCTATCGCGGTACAGGCCGATGTATCGAATGAAGCCGATGTAACGAGGCTTTTTGAAGAAACAGCGAAAGCATTCGGCGGATTGAATATTCTGGTTAACAACGCGGTCGCGCAGGGATACGCACCTATTGAAGGCATATCAGTAGCCGGTTTTCATCAGAGTTTCAACGTCAATGTATTAGGGCCGATACTAACGATCCAGGCGGCCTTGAAATTATTTGGCGACAAAGGCGGCAATATCATCAATATCAGTTCCGGCGCCAGCAAAATGCCGCTTCCGGGGGCATCTTTGTATTCCGCAACCAAAGCGGCCTTAGATGCCTTCACTATTGCTTTAGCAAAAGAGTTGGGTGTCAAAAGCGTTCGTGTCAATTCCATATTGCCTGGCGCAACAGAAACAGAGGGTGCAACCGAAGCGGGGGTAACAGCCGGCAGCGACTATGAAAAAATGTTTATTGAAAAAACGCCGCTTGGCCGCCGGGGCCAGCCGGAAGATATTGCCAAAGCAGCGGTATTCCTTGCTTCCGATGATGCAGCCTGGATAACCGGCGAGCAGATCTCCGTTTCGGGCGGTATGTATGGTTTTTAAATAGGCCGCTTTCAGCATCTCAAAAAGCCCCAAAATAAAGTATAATAAAAAGGTCCCCCGCCAGATGATCGCCGGGGATCTTTGTTTTGTGCTATTTAATGGCCAGCAGATCTACTTTTTCGATCACCGGTCGCACGGCCAGTAAATCATTCGCGACAGCTGCTAAGGCTTTAGGTATCTCGCCGCCTAAATGTGCGTCCCGGCCGGCTTCATCGGCAAATGTGTCGAATATGCCAAAAGTGGAGGGACTGAGTTGCAATGCATACCAGCGGATGGTGCCTGGCTCGGCTTCCGCCAAGGGCAAAGCGCTTTTAAGCAAGTCGGCAACTTGCTGTTCTTTACCGGGTTTGGCCTCCAGGCGGGCCAGTAATGCTAATTTTTCCATTTGATTATTTTAAGCAGGAGGTTATTGGCGGCAATTTACCGCCGCTATTCATGCCACACGAATAGTGCCACGATATGGCTGCACATTATCTACAGGGCAATAGAGCTGATACCGCGCTGCAGGGCCGCCTCCGCCTGTCCGGGGTAAGCCAGGCCCTCTGCCCGGAAGATCTTGAGATCGGTCATGCCCATAAAACCCAATACGCCTTTCAGGTAAGTCGGTACGAAGTCGTAAACCTGATAGGGGCCACTGGAATAGACGGCAAAATTTAGGAATCGTATTAACACCGAAACATATCACAGAATTGGTTTTGCGATTTAGCTGAACTTAAAACAACTGATTTAATTTTAGATCCATGTTATGGTACGGCAGGGTTTCTAATTTCCGCAATGCACGACATGGTGCAAAAAACAGATAAAGAAGATGTGCGAAGGAAAATTCGTAAAAATCAACTTCATGGTTTGGAGTTGCTAATCGCAGCGGATTGCGGCAGTTGATTAAAGTACAAACTTTCCGTATTACTTCATTAAATATTTGAGTAGTCTCAACTTAGTCAGGCCTTAGGGCGTTTTGATGTGGTGATAGCCAAGACTGGACTTTATCCATAAAGAAGTCGAGATCGAAAGGTTTAGGGATATAATCATCTGCATGGCTTTTTTCAGCAATGCATTCGATGTCATTTTTTGCAGAAATCAGTACCACCGGGATTGTTTTAGTCTGACGGTTCTGCTTTAATGCCCTGCAAAGCAGGTGCCCATATCCATCGCTAAGCCAGTCGTCAAGCAGGATCAAGTCAGGCTTGACGTTGCCTAATTTATTAAATGAAAGTATATCGGTGACTGCATCAACCAATTACCCTTTTTCTTCCAGTATATAGCGTATTATTTGAAGGATATTGACCATTAAATTGAATGTATTTTTGTTGAGTCTGATTTTTCATCTCGTTAAGCTTTATCGGCTGAAAAAGAATCCAATGCCAATCTGCAATGAATTCAATATGAGATAATTAGCAGTACGTATTTCTTAGAGACATTACGATATGCCCTATATTTTCAATCTTGCATTGAGATAGCGACGATCGCCAATAGTGGGCAGCGGCGCTGAGCCTGCCCGTTTGAGCCTTGTTATCAAGGCGAAAGCTATATATTCCAAAGAATAGGTTGGAAAGCGAGCCTCGAATAAGCACTTTTATATTTAACCTCTACAAAAGTAAGTGCCTGATTGAGAGAATGTTTGAAAAATCATATTAAATCAGTAAATTAGCTTTGAAAATTGAAGTATCTAAAGCTAAAATTGGAAGAAGTATTTGTTAAAGTTGTTGTAAAGTGAAATGCCCTGCAAGATATCTCAAATGATAACCGATCTCTACCGAAATAATCATTACGGTTTTATAAGCTGAACTTTCCCGCCGAAAAGACTTCTTTGATTTTAAAAACGATCCCCATGGGTAAATTTTTAGTCATCTGCTTCTTCACAAGTGTCGCGTATATAGCAATTGCGCAAGATCATCTGTCATCGCCGGATTCGCTTTTGGAAAAATTAAACAAAAATCAGCCCGATTCGGATAAATTGAATGTGCTTTTAAAACTCGGTGATTTCTATCTTTTTAAACCCAACGAATTCAAAGAAGATCTTGATGTGGCAATTACTTACTTCAATCAAGCGAAAATAATCGTTGATAAGCTTCAATCAAATAAATGGCAAAACAGGATTTGGATTTCGATGATGAATTATTATTTCGAAAAACATGACTATCAAAATGCGAAATATACTTTTGACAGCCTGATACGCAATTTTCAAAAAACAGGGAATAAGATACAGGAAGCGGAAACTTATGAAACTTATACCGAAAAACTGAACTATAGCAAAACAGATCCCGCTTTTTAACAGAGATGGCCAGTTATCATGAAAAGGCGCTTAAGTTGTTCTCCGAGACAGGTCAAAAACAAAAGGAAATACAAACGCTGAAAAATCTCGCGGATATTCATATGCAGCAGGGAAAGCTGGATCAGGCGGAAAATGAGTTGAAAAACGTAATTTACAAATACCAGGCAATTGGTTATAAAAACCTGACTTCTACTTATGATCTGCTTGCAAATGTAAACTACAGAAAAGGAGATCAATCGAAGGAATTGTTATATAGATTGAAAGTCCTCGACATGTTGTACGCTACGCATTCAGACGCACCGGACAAGTATTGGACATATATTTCACTCGCACAGCTTTACAACATTCTAGGACAATTTGACAAAGCATTATTCTGGGTAAAAAAGACAGTGTCATCAGGTGAAAGTACTGTCAGTTCGACGGTGTATTGTTCAGCAATTCAATTTGGTGTAAATTCACTTGTAAGCCAAAACAAGTTAAATGAGACCTGGGTGTTTTTAAAAAAATATGCAGGGAGAGCCCGTAAAAGCCCCGATGCAGGTATATTTCTTAACTTGGCATACGGTCATTATTATGAAGCGCGGAAACGTTTCGATATCGCAGAAAACTATTACAAAAAATCTCTTATTGCTTATGACCAGTTTGACAAATTGCATGAAAGGAAGTACCTCTATGCACAGGAGATGTACGCTGTAGGGCATTTTTATGTTACCATTGGATCATTTGAAAAGGCCAGCAGGTATCTTCATGCAATAGAAGCATACCGATCAGAGATCATTCCCCCGGTACAGCAGGGAAAAATTCAGTTTGAGCTGTTCAAAATTGACTCTGCCTCCGGTCATTTTATAACCGCCATCAGGCATTTTGAGTTACATAAAAGAATCACCGATTCATTATTTACGGCAAGTAAAGTAAGGCAATTAAATGAATTGCAGGTAAAATATGAGGCCAATCAAAAAGAGCAGCAGATCAGGTCCCTTAACAGCCAGGCCCTGGCGCAACAAGCAAAGCTTGATAAAGCCAATATACAACGAAACAGCACAATGGCTGGCATAATGGTCGTTATAGTTATATCGCTGATACTTTATTATAATTATCGAATTAAGCAAAAAAACAATAAAATCATTATTAGAAAGAATGAGACGATCTCACAAAAAAACGAGCAGCTGCAGCATTTGCTGATTGAAAAAGACTGGTTGTTAAAAGAAGTTCACCACCGGGTAAAAAACAATTTGCATACCATCATTTGCCTGATGGAATCCCAGGCAGCCTATCTTGAAAATGATGCTTTGAAAGCAATGGAAATAATTCAGCAACGGATTTACACAATCTCACTGATCCATCAGAAACTTTATCAATCTGAAGATATTAAGACCATTGATATGCAATCTTACATCGCAGAATTCGTAGCTTATCTCGCCGACGTCTGGGTTTCAAATCGGCATATTAAATTCTGCCTGGATATCGCCCCTATGAGGCTAAGCACGGTACAGGCAATCCCGATAGCGCTAATTATCAACGAAGCCGTTACCAATTCTATCAAATACGCTTTTCCAAAAACAGTATCGGGAGAAATAATGATCAGTATGAAACAAAACGGCAAACAAGTGTCATTATTTGTGGCGGATAACGGTATCGGTATTAATATTTCACCATCTGATAAAAAAACAAGTTCACTTGGCATGATTCTGATGAAAGGATTAAGTGAAGATATAAATGCCCAGCTGATTATTCGGAATGAAGGAGGAACGAAAATCAGCGTCCTGTTCCAAAGTGATATCATTCAAAATGAACTCGAACCTATCCCTCTTTTTTAACAACGAGACCCCATTATAGCAATAATATTTGAAACACCGATAAAGATACGAGTATCAAATCAACCGAAGGTAGAGATGCTGCTTGTCCAATTATTATAGGCCGCGTGAAAGTTACTACGCATTTTTAAAATCGATCGAACCATTAAAAGAAGTTCCTCAGATACAGCTGGACTTGCTGCTGTAACATATACAAGACAAGTGTTTGCTGGAGGACGATTTATTATTTGAACCGGGTATGCCGATCGACGCAACTTGGATTTTTATTTCCAAAAAATTCAGTATTTATGTTTTGCGCAACAATGAATTGAGCGATTTCGCAAATGCAAATGCTGAAGATATACATGGCTGCTTAGAGTTTTCACGAGGCTAAGTAAATTTCGCATACTGTAAAGCAATAATCGATACACAAATAAGGTATCCGAAATATTTTTACGAGATACCTGAACATAGACTTTCACAAGGCATAGCTGTGGTCGTTGGCAAATAGCTCGCATATATGCTCAACGAAGTGCTGCAGCCGATTTCAGCACGAAAGAGAAACGCGTAAAAGAACTGAAAGTTAATGACTGGGCATAGCAAATGATAAACAATATGGTTCTATCATAAAACGGTAACCGGGTCGTTCCTATAATAGCGGCGGCCTTGTTAAGTTATTTTAGATTCTTAGGGGCTGTCGATTGATATGGAATCCACCATCTTATCTTCCAACTCTTTCGGAATGTAGCTAGTGAACTGCTTGGGCCAGGTTATCAATGCAAAAATTGCTATCCAAGAAAGTAGTAGGACCAAATATCGATTGCTTTAATACTGACAATCTGAACAAAGAACTTAGTATGGGACACAATTAATATCAGCATCTGAACTTCCATTAAACTGACTTGGGCTAGGGGCTGAGGGGTTATGACTTTTGATCGCTCTTGAACAAGTAATCGAATAATTTTGGACACGATCACAAAACATTTAACTGTTCCATGCAATTTCTGTCTCGGCCAATACGTCATCATTATAGGTTATCGGCTCGATTTGAAACTCGAACATGATGGAAGTCCCATTTTTATTTTGGATATCGAGGCTACCATTGATATCATCGGCCAATCCCCTGATAAGTTTGAGGCCAAGTGAATTAGACGGTCGTTGAAGCTGATCTTGTTGTATGCCGATTCCGTTATCGGAGATAATCAATTTAACTTTAGGGCCATAAGTATTCATCTTAATGGATATGATGCCATTTGTTCGCCCTTGAAATGCATATTTGATGGCATTGGTCACGGCCTCATTGATGATTAGCGAGAGCGGTATGGCGAGTGATACTTCAACTTTTATCAGGTCCACCTCAAGCTCAAAATATATCTTGTTGCCGGTGCCGGTACTGTCTTTAAGATAACCAATGAACTCAGGTAAAAAGGTTGCCATGTTAACCGTTTTAATATCTTCAGACTGGTAAAGTTTCTGATGGATAAGTGACATGGCATAAATTCGGTGCTGGCAATTTTCTATCGCATGTAAAGCGTCATCGTTTAAATTGATCGCCTGCGATTCCAGCAGGCAAACGACAGTATGCAGGTTGTTTTTTACGCGATGATGCACCTCTTTTAATAACCATTCCTTCTCCTTTAAGAGATGCTCGAGTAATTCGTTTTTCTTCAAAATGATCAGGTTGTTTTTTTTTCGGATAGTACTTTGCCGGTAGAATAAGGCGGCAATGACCGCTACAAGAAATATACCAGCGATAGTTACATTTTTGATTAGATTTAGACTTTGTAGTCTACCCATTTCCAAAGCGGAGTTTTGGTTAAGTATTTTGATTTGGTCTTCCTTTTTTTCGTCTCATACTTAATACTCAGCTCCTGGACGTCTTTGTTCTTTTTTTCGGTTAAGTAGAAATTCTCAAGTTCTTTATTACGGCTCAGGTGAGTTATCGCAGACTTGTAATTACCAGTTGCTGAATCAACCTTAAAGTACATGTACTCGATCTGGCTGCGCGTCGATATTTCAAGTTTTTGTTTTACCTCGTTAGAAATCCGGTCAAGATAAGGCCGGGCTTTGGCATAGTACTTTGTCTCGATATAAAACTGTGCCATCTCCTGGTGATCAGCCCGAAAGGCCTCGTGTACGCTGTTTAAATATTTATAAGCCTTAAGTAAATGCTTTTCAGCCTTTACAACGTTTATCTTTTGGTAACAGCGGCCTAATTCGCTTTCATAGCGTGCATTTTGAGATCCGGATGCCGGAAACTCTTTTATACTTTTTTGCAGATAAATAAGCGCTTCATTATAACGCCCCATTTCTCTTAATGTCCTTGATATAAGGGTAACGTTTTTGGGGGGACTATCATTGAACATGCTGGGATGTACCTTTTGCGCGTTAATCGATAACTTTAGGTATTCAATATATTTTTCCGGTTGTTTATTGATGTGGTAAAAATTTGCCAGAGCAGCGTAACAATCAGCTAATGCAAGTGGATCATTTAATTTTTTTTCAAGTTCGAGCGATTTTTGGGCAAGTTCAAATACTTTTGCATAATCTCCATTACCCCTATAGTAGATGAACATGGGCAAATACACATATTGAAGATAGGGATAATTTGCCGATCTGCACTCTTTGATCACATCCAGGTAGTCTTTTTCAATCCCTGCATAGTTTCCATAATAGCGAAAGTAGGTCAGCAGGGTCCTGGCGATTATTTCTTTTTCTTTTACTTTTGATGTGCGGGAAGAATCCCTTGCCTCCGCAGCAAACTTAAGCGACTTCCTGTAATAGTTGTCCGTTATATCATTGGCTTCATAAAAGTTTTTACTGCTCAGCGTAAGTAGCATATCGATCCTGTCCTTGCCGGAAACGGTAGGCAATAATGCTTCAGCTTCGCTGAGAAGGTGACGGTCTCCATAAATCTCCGCCAATCGGATCTGAGCCCGGTTGAAGCCGTGTTTATTGTTAAGCTGGATACTAAGCCGTCTTGCCCTTTCAGCGTAAAGTTCCGCCGTACGAAGTTCCGATTCCTTTCTTAAGGGCTTATTATAATAGAGGTTAGCCAAAGCCAAAAGGATATCGACCTTGCCGTTCCGCTCGGCCATGTTATTTAGCTTTTCGATCAAAAGACTTTCCTGCTGCGGCGGCACCGGCTTAGGATAGCCATAATATTGTCCTCTGACATCGGTAGGTATTGTTATTGAGGTCAAAAGGAATACAATTGTCAAAAATAGATTTGACGCCTTGATATAGGACAAGTTGAAGTTTTCGGTCATTAAAAAACAGTTATGGATAATTGAAGGTCTCTGACTCAGGAAAAAGCTTTTTCGCTGATCTTTTTCCGATGCATTGACGTTGGAGATCAGTTTTTTTTCTTCAAAAGTGTATACCTTATGCTGCCCGTCCGGTTTTCTGAACTAAGCATTTCAATCGACAATAATTCACTCGGGATGTTATTTCCATACCAATACGGATTCTCCCGCTGTTTCCAGGTTACCAGCGCCATGTCTAATGTCCGCGCACATCTCATCCTGCCCGACTTGGGCGCACGCATGGAGATGTCATTTGCGCAAAGGGTACACATGGTGCAAGCTTTCTTATCAATCAGCCTACTCATAGCTTTATAATTTGATGGGCCAAACCCAAGCTCTTAGGTATTGCAGCCCGGTATTCGATTGCTGATCCACATGGGGCACCCTGTCACAGCCACATATAGACAGAGCAACAGCAACTAAAAGAAAAAATCTTGCGACCTTCATGACGTTCAGCTTTTACAGGAACAGTAAATACATAATCTTGATTTTTCATAAGCCGACGGCAACTGATGCACTCTGACGCCAACAATGACATTTTTCCATACGGTATCATTTTTAATGTTTTAAAACGGGCAAAGCCCCAGCCACAGGTAGAAGCATACATTTGAGAATTTTTGATCATGAAATCCAACTGTATAAGAGCGGCGCTGCGCGCGTTTCCTGCGGAATCTGTGATTTTGGTCCAAAGTGCTTCGACAAGGTAGGCTCAGTCGGGCCACGGACGTGTTTGATGATCACTGACCGCCCGGATCGCGACCTCATTACCAAATATGACCGGCATGGTCCCGCTTTCATATCGGTCGCTCTTACCGAGGATTTGCCAGTTTTTATAATTTGGATCATAAGTGATTCCTTAGGGTGAAACGGGAAGAATAGACAGCTCCTCCACATGCATCAATTGCTGGTAATGGAAAGCTTCCGCATTGATTTTCAAATTATCGGAAGGCTTATTATCTACCATGCCGGCCAGATAGTTTTTTTAAAACAGTTAACTCCTTATCTGATACATTTGCTGGCGCATGCATAAAAACATAATCTGCGCGCGGCATTGCACAAAGCAGGGTGTGATTAATCGCTTCCCATAATTTCTGTTTACGTTCAGTCGGCGTTAGCTTTTCCCATTCGAAAAAATTTAGGTGTGAACGCCCTTGCTTAATGTGCCGGACGACCAGCCAGTAACCGGGTACGATCTGATCGCCCCAGCATAATTCAGCTTCATTGGAGTGGCAATCATAGCATGATTTTTTAAAGATCGCTTTAACATCGGCTGGTAAAGGTGCATCCCGGCTAACGGGAGGTACTTTTAATTCCGGGCGTAAAAACTGGGCCGCCACCAACAAGATCAGTATCATCAGGCCGATACTGGTGAATGCTTCAAGGCTGAATAATTCTGGTCGTGGGTTCATAATTGATTTGATTTTTTGGTGTTCCGCTGATTGGGTTTGATCAATCTTTTTTAAATATTTGGAGGCTAATGCCGTATGTCAACCAACTACGCTCCATCAGCGGCGATCATAAACACCGAACCTTCGAGTTCCCCGATCGCTTTGGCTGTCATACCATAGAAAAACATTTCCCATAAATTGCCGATTGTTGTTATCAACGCGTCTTTAACAGTTTTAATTGTTGTTACAATAAATATGCCTTCATTTAATGCTCTTTTAATCAATGGTTTATAATCTTTTCGCGCGGTGATTGCCAGTGATATTTCGCTTTTAATAGCAAAATAAGCGAGATTTCAATAATTGTGTCTGTAAATCCTGTGGCGAGGTTCCGGTCAAAAAGACGCAGGGCTCTGTTGTATCGTCGCAATGTATACTATAGGGGGCTTGAAGGTTGACGATCAGGCAGGAAAACATCATGTGGCGGGTCATGAGAAAATAATAAGATTTCCATTTTGATTTTGTTATAGGAAGTAATGATCGGCGATCTAATCTTTCACTAATCACCATTCAGTTTTTATTTCTTCGCTGTTAAAGGCGTAGGCAACTTCATGTTTATGAAATTTGATTGTATAATTGATTATCTATACCGTATATGTAGCAATTCCAGGACCTCGAGGTAAATAGCCAATGTTCTGCCTTGAAGTTTCCGTATTTTCATGCTCAACAGTATCAATAATCTGTCGTGCCGAAACTTATCAGATGCAATAATTTTTGTTGTTCAATCCCCAAAGCGTTAAATACTTCAAATCGGCCTCAGTCATAAAATATGGTAGCTATTCGTTTAAGATCATCCAAAAAATGGTTTATGAGTACATCAGGTTTGAATAGCTATTTTACAAATGATATGTGTTAGTTACTTTGCAATTGACAATGAGGAAAAAAGGTTTAGGTCATTTAAAAAATGGTTCGAGAAGCACACAGTCGGGTGCACCCAACTGCGCAAGACTGAATTTTCAGTTCTTGCCCTTCCTTTTTATCTCGTAACTCGCTGTAAATTAACTGAATAAATTCAACAATCACATTCACGCGAGCGGTTCAATGTTGTTGTCCATCAAAATGTAGTTTTTCAGGGTAAATCGAACCAATAATAGTTCTCTAAATCTCATTATCAGTGTTTTGTTTCTTCAAAGAAATGATCCGTTTTACAGGCGAAATAGCGGGCAGTGCTTTGCCGTTAGCGTGGGGTTGTTGAAAGTCATTCGCGTAGTCATTCAGGTATTGCTTAAGGCGATTAGATTAGCAACCATCTAGTAATAATGTTTTGCCAAATGCAACTGTCCTTTAAAAAACGATAAGAAGGGCACAATTGGATCTCTGCTCTAATAAACCCTTATTGATATTTCACTAATCATCTTGGAATTACCGAAATATCACAAGCAAAGCTATTGCCTTAAAATACAAATCTTGTTGATTTCCAAATGAATGTAAAATGGCACAACGTTTGAAAAACTTTTGCAGTAGCCTTTTTCTGGCTCGCGTTACTAGTTAAGGATAATATCTTTTAATGTAAGCCTCAATTATTGAGTATGAAAAAACTTTTACTCATTTTCATTCTGTTTTGTAAAACTTTTTCGTGTTACAGTCAGATATCACCAGACAACAAGCAGACCAGCTGCTAGATATTATTCGTCAGAAGGGGACGGATACCACTCATATTCATGCTTTGCTAACACTCGCAGAATTCAATATTTTCAAGAATGGCAAATTGAAAACGGATCTCGACAGTGCCAAGCTTTTTATCGATCAGGCAAAAGCCATGAATTCCAAAATTAAGTCGGTCACAGCCTATGGCTATACCGCGCTGGTAGAATCGTACCTGGCCAGGGAGAGCAAACATGACGATATCGCGAAGGTTTTAAATGATAAAGCAATTCAAATTTTGAACGATGCAAAAAATTATAATCATTTGGGACAGGCTTACTACCAGCGAGCGACATATTATAACCCTTTTGATGATTCGGGAAGCAGTAAAGTGATTGAGTTGTATGAAAAGGGAATAGCAGCGTACAAGCAAATTAACAATGTTGAACGACAGGGCTATGGTTACAAACGGTTGGGCGAGTATTCCAATACCGTTCAAGGAACGATTGATAACCTGGAAAAATCCCTTGCATTATATAAATCAATACATTATAGTGCGGTGCAAGAAGTTTATGATTTGATGGCTGTGGCCTATATGTATGACCTTAACATTCAAAAAGCACTGCCATATGCGCTACTTGCCTTAAAAGTTGCCGAACAGCAAAAGGACACCACTATGGAGTTATGTGCCATAAATAATCACATCGGGTTATTGTATGGCAAGAAGAAGGATCACAAGAACGCTGTAATTTATTTTACCCAGGCACTTAAAACGGCAGAATATTATAAAGACGTCAATACCATTTATTTTTTAGCATTTAATATCATCAATAGCGACATCGCTTTAAATTCACCGTTACCCGCCAAAAAACTATTGGATCGGATATTGAAAAAATTTCCGATAACGAATGATAATATAGATCTTTCACGCCTGGCGACCTCATCGTTTGTCAAGATTTATACCTCACTAAACGATGTAAAAACAGGTAAGACTTATACCGAGCTTTTACAACAAATCGATGAAACTAATAATGCTTCACTTAACAATGCCAAATTGATTAATGATTACACCATCGTATCAAAATTTTACCTGATGGCGAAATCATATCAGCTAGCGGCTGCGTATTTAAAGAAGTGCGAAGCGTTAGTTAACAAAAGTGGTACAACTTACGACCGGTCATCGCTGATCGCCTTGAAGTTCAGGCTTGATACAGCGCAGGGTAACTATAAGTCGGCGGTCTTACATCTTTTGAAATATAATATCACACAAGATTCGATATTTAACGAGACAAAGGCCATCGAATTTCAGAAGCAACAGGTGCAATACGAAACGGAAAAGAAGGACCAACAAATAAAAATTCTCGAGCAAAAAGGACTGTTGCAGCAATCCAAGCTACAACATGCTAATCTCATTCAGGCTGTCACATTTGGAGGCGTATTGGTAATGCTTGTTGTGAGCGCACTCATTTTCGGATATATAAACAAAAACGGGCAGCAAACGCGATCATCACACACAAAAATGAATTGCTTCAGCAACTACTTACTGGTAAGGAATGGCTGCTTAAAGAAGTGCATCACCGCGTAAAAAACAACCTGCACACGGTCATCTGCCTGTTGGAATCACAGGCGAGATATTTGGAAAATGATGCTTTAAAAGCAATAGAAAGCAGCCAGCACCGGATCTTTGCGATGTCATTGATTCATCAGAAACTTTATCAATCTGAAGACATCAAAACCATTGATATGGCATCTTATATTCCAGAGTTGACCCAATCGCTCCAGGATAGTTTTGAGACCAGCGGAAAAATCCAATTTAATATCCACGTGGAAAAAATTGAGCTCGGTTTGTCGCAGGCTATTCCATTAGGTTTGATCTTGAATGAAGCGGTTACCAATTCCATCAAATACGCCTTTCCAGGCGAAAAAAAAGGAAATGTATTCATTTTAATGGTTGAAGAAAAAGGCTTGATTAAACTGGAAATTATTGACAACGGAATCGGCATGCCGCATGATCAATGCAAAAAGGCAACAGATTCCCTGGGATTGAAACTCATTAAAGGTTTAAGTGAAGATATCCAAGCGGACTTCAGTTGTGAAGCTGAATTTGGGACTAAAATCACCATTACTTTCCGGAATCAGGATATGGCAGACCCGGAACGCTATATCGATGCGAATGCGGTTGCAGTGTGATGATCAACCAGTTTATATTTATTGGTGGTGATTTAATTTAATAGACTGCAAACGGCTCCGTTTATTTCGCATTTTCCAGAGTTGCAGCAGGCTTGCCGTCCATACCTAATTGTACCAGTTCGGCAATAAATTTAGCAAACGGTGTGATGTTCCCGGAAACGCTTGCGGCTTCCAACGCACTCATATATGCCGCCCGTTTTTCTACCGGAATAACAGTCCAGGGATAACCGCCTGAGGCCAGCATCACGTTCATCATTAACCTTCCCATCCTGCCATTTCCGTCCATATACGGATGGATATTTACAAAGATAAAATGACCCAATACCGCTCTAACGGACGTTTCAGGTTCATTTGCTAAAAGTTCAAACAGTAAGGGCATGGCATCGCGTAATGCGGGCACATTTAAAGGCACATGTTTGGAGCCGCCGATATATACCTGATGCGTTCGGTAACCTGCCAGGTCACCTGCGTTTAAGATGCCTGCCGCTACGCTTGGGGCAAACAGTTCGCGGTACCAATCCCGGTGGTCTTCGTCAGCGACGGTGCCGACATTTGCACCATCCAATATTTTATGAATGCTTTCTTTAACGACCTGGAACGCCTGCCAGTAACCCCTTGCAGCCATGGCATCCTTTTGGTGACGATCTTCTTTATTCGCCTCACTGTTCCATTGCCCGCTTCTGACCCTTTCTATCAGTTTCGGCGTTACCCTGTATCGCTCAATAGATAAAGAATGGTAGGCGTCGGTAACATATACGTCCTCGACTGCCTGGAGATAAGCTGCTTTATCGCTGGGTATTCCAGGCGATTTCGGGAACAACTCTATTATAGTGCTACGCATGGTGTTCCACATAAGTCTGATCCTGTTGGCATAGGGTGATCGTTACCTAAAGGAAAGCTTTACACCCACTTTTTCCTCAAATGGGTCGGTTTCCCTAACCTCGTAATCCGCAGCTTTCATGGCCTTAAAGATATCATCGGCAATCCGATCCCTTCAAATATTCCGGAAAGAGCCGCAAAGTCTTCCGGCAATAGTCGTGTGACCTCCCTTAAGCAGGATGGACAATACTTCAGATGAGTCGCCAATCATCGCTAATGCGGCTCTTGCGTCTGTCGGGTTTTGAGTAAATATAGATTGACCGGAAAAAACTAATGCTGCCGGCAGGGAATAAATCATTATTCCATTCTGCTTTTCACGATGCTCTACCGGCGGCAATTCGCCTCTCATGTGAAACAATGAAGTATGGTGCTGTAGGTCTGTTTTAAAGTTGGATGCCTCCGGGGAACGAATAACCAGTTGAACGGGAACTGTTTGGTTACCGGAATGGAACTGTAAAGACAGATCAGGCGAAACGATATATTCATCACCGTATTTTTCGGTGATATATCGACTACAGAAATCCCAGTAGTTTGCGTACCATGAAGTACTATCGTCTTGCGTTTCATCAGGACTTGAAGGAATGTACCAGCCTTTAAGAACTTCCTTCAAGAAACCATTCTTAGTTAAGCGTCTCCGGTGAACCGCGCTGATATTGCTGGTATTAATGGCCACCAACCCTTTGTTCTGCAATGCGTGCAAAGTTGGAGAATTCGCTGATATTGACCACCTGATTTCGGAGGAAAGTGACCACCTGATTCCGCGGGAAAGTGACCACCCCGAACGAGCCACTTATGCTGTAGAAGCAGGCCTATTTTTGAGGTTTAACAACTTCACTAATGGCCAACACTACGATAAGCATGAGTAAGATAAGACAGATCCTAAGGATGTACAGCCAGGGCCGCAGCAAGCTATCGATAGCGGCCCAGTCCGGCGTGTCACGCAATACCGCAAAGAAGTACCTTGTTGCGTTCGATGCCAGCGGCTTTACGTTCGAAGAGATCAATACCCTTAATGTTAAAGAGCTGGAGGACTTCTTTGGCAAAAGCAGTGAACGCCCCCCGGACAAGCGCATGGTGGCCCTGCAGCGCTGTTTCCCGCAGATAGATAAAGAGTTAAAGCGTGTCGGCATGAACCGCCGCATCCTGTGGGAAGCTTATATCAAAGAGTTCCCTGACGGGTTCAAGTACACCCAGTTCTGCTTTTATTACAACCAGTGGAAAGCCCGCGTGAACCCCACGATGCACCTGGATCATAAAGCCGGTGATAAGCTGTATGTGGATTTTGCCGGTGAAAAGCTAAGCATAACGGACAAGGATACCGGTGAGGTCATCGAGGCCGAGGTGTTCGTTGCTATCCTTGGTGCCAGTCAGCTAACTTACGTAGAAGCTGTGCTGAGCCAGCAGAAAGAAGACTTTATAGCAGCCTGCGAGAATGCCCTGCACTTTTATGGCGGCGTACCTGCCGCCATCGTTCCCGACAACCTGAAGGCTGCCGTTACCAAAAGCAACCGCTATGAGCCAACACTGAACGAGACCTTTGCCGACTTTGCCGACCATTACGGAACGACCATCTTACCAGCGAGGGCGTACCGCCCTCGCGACAAAGCACTGGTAGAAGGAGCTGTTAAGATCGTTTACAGCCGTATCTACGCACCTGTTCGCAAAGAGGCCTATCATACCCTTGCAGAACTGAACACAGCGGTCAAAGCCGCTTTAGAAGCACATAACAGCCAGCCGCTGAAAGGCCGCAATTACAGCAGAAAGCTCCAGTTCGAGGAGATAGAACGCCAGGCTCTCTCGCCATTACCGGCATTACGTTATGAGTTCAAACGGCAGCACCAGGCCACCGTAATGAAGAACGGGCATGTTTGTCTTGGTATCGACAAACACTACTACAGCGTACCGTACCGCTTCATCGGCAGGAAGGTCAAACTGCTGTATTCCCGCACCAACGTAGAGGTCTATTACCACTACGAACGCATTGCCATGCACAGGCGTATCAAAAGCCCTTACAGCTATACTACGGATAAAGACCACCTGGCTTCGACACACCGCTTTATGACCGAATGGACACCAGATAAGTTCCTGGAATGGGCGGCATCCATTCATGAGGATGTGAGGCTTTACATCCTGAAGATACTGGACCGGAAGCAACACCCGGAACAAGCTTACCGCTCCTGTATCGGTATCCTCAGCCTGGCGCGTAAGGCAGGTAACGAAAGGCTGGCCAGCGCTTGCAGGCGTGCACTCGGTTATGGCGTTTATAACTACAAGACCATACAGCAGATACTGGAGAACAAGATGGACAGCTACGAGGATAGCTTATTTGCTGACGAACTGCCTATGCCCAGCCATGACAATATCCGTGGAGAGAACTACTATAAATAACCATTAATAAATAGATCGATATGAACACGAACACCTTGGACAAACTTCGCAAGCTGAAGTTCTTTGGCATGTACCATGCCTTTAAAAGCTGCCTGGAAACGGGCCAGACCGCTGAATACACTACTGATGAACTGCTGGCCCACCTGGTAGAGGCCGAATGGGACGACCGGCAGAACAGGCGCATAGAGCGTACGATCATGTATGCTAAGTTCCGCTATAAGGCCTCGGTAGAGAACATCCACTACCATGCCGACCGTAGTATCGACCGCAATCAGGTAATGCGCCTGGCAGACTGCCACTTTATTGACCGGAATGAGAACCTGTTGATCACAGGCAGCACCGGTATCGGCAAAAGCTATATCGCTTCTGCTATCGGACACCAAGCCTGCATACTGGGTTACCGCGTGTTCTATGCCAGCACACCCAAGCTCTTTGCTAAGCTGAAGATGGCTAAGGCAGATGGTTCCTATATGAAGGATGTCGCCAAACTGGAACGCCAGCAACTACTGATCCTGGATGACTTCGGTATACAGCCTTTTGATGCGCAGAGCAGGGCTGCACTGATGGAGATCATTGAGGACAGGCACGGTAAAACGTCATTGATCATTACCTCTCAACTGCCGGTCAGTAAATGGTATGAGGTCATTGGTGAAAAGACGATCGCTGATGCTATCCTTGACCGTATCGTGCATGATGCGCACCGGATGGAACTTAAGGGAGAGTCGATGAGAAAAAGAAGGCCGGCAGAGCCCGAAAAAAGCTATCTGCAAAACACACTTTAAATAACTACTTTTGACAACGCTTCTACAGCGTTCGCTGCGCTCGTTCGCCAGCACTTTAGGTGGTCAATTTGCCACGGAATCACCTGGTCAACTTCTCCGTATTATACAACAGTATGACCATAGTAATTTATTAATTACTAATTTCAATTTTCTTAATTGCTTACAGAACCCGGTGCTCCAAATCGCACGGAGTAGCATGATCAAGCTTTCCCGAAAATTCAATGGGGACGCAAATCTAACCGGAAAGATAGCAAATACATTATTTGATAATGCATAAATACATTGAAATCAAGCTTATTAAAGATGTTTGATTTAATCTAGGTTAGGGAAGCCGGCATTGGCGAATAAGGAGCCATTGACCATACTTTTCCCTGCTCTTTTGAAGTTTCCTCATTGTTCCGAAGCAATTTCTACTGCTATTTTTTTAAGGTCTTCCTTGTTAATAATGCTCTTCTTTTCGTAATGCCCCAAATGAAATTTTTCCAGTTTTTGTAAAAGATATTGTAACGTGAATTTCTCAGCAATCGTCAGTCTTCCGGTGATGATCGTACCCACATAGCTGGTATGTTCGAATACCTGAAATAATAATATTTTTCCCTTATCCGTAATGGCAATATGTTTACTTCTTTTATCCTTTTCACCGTCCCATTGTCTTACCAAACCGTGGGCGATCAAACGTCTGAGCACCTCCATACCCGATGTTTTTTCCTGTAGATTATAGCTGATCAGTTCACTTTTTGACAAGTGGGTATGCGTTAAAAGGATCGCCAGGGCGGTAAAATCCTCGGCGGTTTGCAGGGGCGTGCCTTCCAGCGCTTTTTTTATATACGATTTCGCATAGCGGCTCATAAAAACAAACAAGCGGCCGATATTATTATCCAGCTGATAGGCAATATCCAAAGCGGCGCTGTCATTAGCGCCGAACCTAACTTCATTACTATGATTATTACCTGCAGGGTCACCAACTTTATTCAGCAAAAAACCTGTAAAATCCTGCAAAGACGCTTCCCGTCCCTGGTTTTCTTTTTCCAGTTCGGCTACAAGATCGATCAGTTGGTGAATAAGTTGGTATGATTTCATGTTTTTATAAAATTAAGCATACAGACAATTTTCAAATTTAGTTTCTTTTAGCGAGTTCCGGGTTTTGAGTTTTGAATGCAGCGTAAGCCGCCCGGTAATTTTGCTTAGCGTCTCCCTGCGGCTTAAAGCTTCTCAACAGGTTCAGCGTTTTGATCAGCGTCAATTTATAAGCGGGCAGTTCAGGCGCATTGATAGCCAGCATATCCGCCATTTCTTTTCCAAGCAGGTAACGCATTAAGCCAAGGATATCGTTAGCCGTCGCCTTGCTTTTATTCACCGAAAGGATATGAGCAGTTAACGATCCGGTTAATTCCTGCCCATGCGCAGAAACAGCGAATTGCCTTCGTTTAATAGCGTTATCAAGTTGCTGCGCCATTTTTGAATTTTCGGGGATCAGATCTTCATCTAAGCCCGATAAGTAACCTACTACCGCCCAGATATGCATAAACGCTGCCTGATCTTCCTGGCTTACGCTGTAACCGAGCATTCGTAACCCGCGAATTACGATCAGCGAAAATGACAGGTTTGTTCCGGCCATGTCTTCCTGGTTGATGGGCAATCCCCAGCTATCGTTCCATTTGCCGCTTTGCAGCGTGTAGTAACGAACGGCCGCATGCATGATCCGCACTTTTAAAATTTCTTCAAAAGCACTTCCGTCTTTACTGAAAGCATCCGGCCCCATTACTTCCCAAACAAAAACAGCGGTATCAAAAAGCCTTTTGGTTGTTTGCTTGCGGATCAGCTCTGACAAGTATAGCACCATTGCGCCATTGGCTGCATTATAACAATAGGGCAATGATAGCAACCCGAGTAAACTCATAATGATCTCAGAGTGCCGGGCAAAGAAAACAGCGCCGGTTTTCATGAGCCGTGGCTGTGCCCATGTAGGTAGTTCTGTAGCTTTATCAATAAAGGCAAAACCCGGAAAGGCATCTTGTAATAAATTCAAATGTAAAGTACCGGAAGCGCCACTCATCCAGTCCTGTAATTGCTTTTTCTTTGCCGGATCGCTAAAAACATAACGTATAAACTCATCTGCCTGCGCGTCGCCCAACAGCCGTTTACGGTCTAAAAGTTCAGTGCTATATAAATTATGATTGATCATTAAAACATGGTATTTATCATGGCCTCTGCAGCCAGCCTGCCACTTTTCATAGCCGCATTAATCGAGCCATTCATCAAATAATCCCCACAAGTGAAGCATTGGGCATTTACCAACATGGTTGTATAATCAGGGTCATTAGTTACGTGGTCGTCATTGGGCAGCGCATAATCAATATGGTAGGTTTTTAAATGCTTCCAGCTGACGGCTTCGGGATACCAGAATTTCAATTCGTTAACCACATTTTCCTGGAGTTCGTTTTGGTTGGCTTTAGAATGATCCCCGATCAGCGACAGTGAAATTAAAGTATCACCGTTTTCAGAATACCGGGTGGAAATGCGATCCATTACCGCTATGTTATTTACGATTTTTCCCGGTAACGTATTTAAAGCTATAAGAGGCTTTTCAAACGGCCTTTTTTTAGCGGTGAAATACATATTGCTCACAGAATGGCGTTCAATGTTCGAATTTCTATTACGTATGGGGGAACGTAAAGGATCGGTAGCGATCAAAACATAGTTAGCCTGATATACAACCCCATCTGTTGTTGTTACCGAGCCGCCATTAACTGCTGATACATTTTGATGAAACAGCAGTTCCTGTGAAGAAAGGCATTCGGCAAGTTGTTTAGGTATCATGCCCATTCCTTTGGCTGGGACAGCAGCATTGCCCTCGCTAAACATTTTAAAAACAAACTCAAACATTCTGCTGGAGGTACTTAGCCTGTCTTCGAGAAAGATCCCTGTCATAAAGGGCCGGAAAAACTGGTTCATGATCGTTCCGCTAAAACCTTCTTTTTTCAGGTATTCTGTAGTGGTGATCTCCGGTTCTGAAAATATCTGGTCGATACTTTTACCAGCCAATTTTAGCTTTAACCGGAGCATGCGTAATTTATCGGTAAATGTCGCCGCTGAAGACAGCAAAGTACTCACTATCGACCCTGGTTGCCTGGCCGGATCTCCCAAAGTAGTGATGCCCTCCCTCTTCAAAATAATCGCGCCGGGATCAAATTTGCATAATTCCAGCGCCTTGTAATCTAATAGTTTTTTGGCTTCGGGATAAGCTGTCAGAAAAACCTGGAAACCCCGGTCGAGCAGGTAGCCATCTATCTCATCTGTTCGTACTCTGCCACCCACTCCATCGGAGGCCTCCAAAACCAAAACGGATTTTCCGGCAGCTTTTAATATTTTGGCAGCTGTTAAGCCGGCTATTCCCGCACCTATAATAATCACTTCCGCGTCTTTTTTCATCGCTTATGTATTGAAGTTGACATGTGTATTTATTAGATGAGGTTCAACACCGGGCTTGGCATAGGCAAGTTGCCCAACGGGTTGCGGAAGATAATAAGTATCCAAACCGGCCACGGTCATGGTTCTTGCTTTACCGTGATCAGCTGTTCCATCCGGCCCGATCAATCCGTTTTCTGTAAGGATATGAACTATTTCACCAATTACAATGGTTGTTCCGTTAACTTCCATATCAATCATCTCGCGCAGTTCCAACCCTATGCGTATGTTGGATGCTGCAACAAAAGGCGCTTTAAAGCCATTCACATAGTGCTTTTTGAAATGGCAGGCATCAAATTCAGAAACGCCCGAAGGATAACTTGCACTGGTTTGGTGTGCCTGCATGTACCATTCGGGCAGCACGTTATTGAGGGTGTATTGTCCTGTTGACCTGATATTACGCAGCGTATCATTGTGCTCACGTTCAGGCCGGATCACCATTCCGATAAGCGGCGGGTTGGCACCCAAATGGAAAACAGAACTGATGATACACAAGTTGGTGATACCATCATTACTGGTTGTGCCCAAAAGATTCAAAGCCCTGTAGCCAATCAAACTATTGATCAGGCTTGTTCGGTATTGCTTCTCCATCTGATAGATCTGTTCGCTTTTTATATTCTGCATTTTAACTTGTTTTTAATTTACCTAAGCCACCATCCATGCCGATAACCTGCCCGGTCATCCAGCTGGCGTCATCCGATAATAAAAAGGCGATCAGCCGACTGATATCTTCGGGTTGTCCTATCTTTCCTAAAGGATGGCGTTTAGCTGAGGCTTCCCTTTTTTCGGCTGTGCTCAACAAGGTTTGAGCGAGTGGTGTATCTGTTAACGAGGGTGCAACCACGTTAACCCTAACCTGCTGGATGGCAAGCTCGGCTGCCAGAGATAGGGCCATACCTTCAACTGCACCTTTTGCCGCTGCAATACTGGCATGGTAAGGCATCCCTGTTTTGGCGGCAACAGAGCTGATCAGCACAATGGATGAACCGGCGGCATTTTTTATAGGTTTAATAGCTTGCCGGATCATACGTGCTGCACCTAAAACATTCAGCTGGAAATCCTTCAAAAAGTCTTCATCGGTTAACCTGTTGAACGGTTTCAGCGTAATGCTGCCAACCGAGTAAACCAGGCCGTGCAATTGATCAGGAAGGAACATTTCCACGGCATCCAAATTTTCTAAAACGTCGGCTTTTAAAAAATGTACATCTTCCGGCCACTCGGCTGATGCCGATCTTGATATCGTATAAATATTGGCTTGCCGCTGATGAAGCAATTTAATCAGCGACAGGCCGATGCCGGAACTGCCACCGACTACCAGGATATTTTTTCCGTTGAAATTCATGATCCGATATACCTTAAAAATTCATTCTTAGTTTCGATACTTAAAAACTTCCCGCTGTATTCAGCGGTAAGCGTGGTGCTGCCTGCGTCCCGAATGCCACGGCTGGATACACAATGATGGTGCGCGTCTATGATAACCGCTACATCTTCTGTGCCCAATGCTTCTTTGAGCATATTGGCTATCTGCATTGTGAGCCTTTCCTGCACCTGCGGTCTTTGCGAACAATACTGAACAATCCTGTTCAGCTTTGATAAACCGATCACCTGCCCGTTACTGATATAGGCAATGTGGGCTTTACCTACGATAGGTACAAAGTGGTGCTCACAGTTACTAAATACAGCAATATTCCGTTCCACCAGCATCTGGTTATACTTGAATGGATTTTTGAATAAAGTGGGTTTGGGTTTATTAGCGGGATTCAAGCCGCTGAAGATCTCCTTCACGTACATTTTAGCCACCCGCTTAGGCGTGTCTTTCAAACTGTCATCTTCAAGATCCATCCCCAAAGTTTCCATGATCGCTGTAAAATGTTTGGCAATCAGTTCCATTTTGGTATCATCGTCCAGTTCAAAAGCGTCTGGACGGAGAGGTGTGTCAAAGGCAGCATTATAATGATCCTGCTCCAGATCAGTTACCACCTGCGCTAAAGTTAAGTCATTCAATATTTCGTTTTTTATCATGAAATTGTTTTAACATAAGTTAAAGAGCTTTTGCTATTTATCGCTTTTCGCTGATTTTTAAACCAAGGGTAAGACCTCGAGCTTAAACCCGTATAAATCATTACATTAAGTAAGATCAAGTCCATTCCATAAAAGATATCCTCAACAGGAATGGTCAAAATACGTAAGCCTATAATATGTGCCGGGTTGTACCAAACTACCGGGTTTTGCAGGCCCGTGCCAGTCAGCAAACCATTCACAATGAGAAAAGGAAGTAACAATAGCAAGTAAGCATTATAAAATATTGACAGCCAGCTTACTTTTAAAATAAACTGCGCGGTAAAAAGTAAGATAGTTAAAGCAGCGAAAGTATAACACGTATAATCCTGTTTATGAAACCAGATTGCCATAAATAAAGAAAAGGCTATTAGTAATGAGCTAATGATAATCTGATAACGGGCAGATATGTTTTTTTTGATCATTACATATAAACAGGCATAAGTGAACACACATGAGTAAGGGATACAAAAAAAGAACAACACTTCTTCAACAGGCAAGTTACCGATGTAGATGCCTGTTAGGTAAACAGGATTAAAGCCCCATATTTTCAAGTGAGTGAAATACATATCCCAGGCAATAAATACTGCCCCTGTTATGATCATTGCCGGGAAAAGTGAACGCCAGTTTTTATAAAACTTCAGGCTGGGGTGAAATGAAAAAAGAAAGGGCACCAGCACCGAAAAAATATCGATCAGCAGATAGGTAAATCTCATGCCGGGTTGTTTTTTGAAGTGTTACGGAAATATTTCCAGGATACCCATAACATACCGAAGCTTTCGCCGTCATATTTACCGGTATGCTTATGGTGCATTTTATGCGCCCGGCGGATGGCTTTCAGGTAACGGTTTTCTGAATTACGCAGCACTTTTATCCGCTGATGGATAAACAGGTCGTGTACAAAAAAGTAACAAGCGCCATAAAGCGTTATGCCTATGCCGATGCAAGTGCATACCGGCAAATGATATAGCGTTCCTGCCGCAAGGCAGGCAATGCCCGGAAGCGCAAAGATCAGGAAGAACAAGTCGTTACGTTCCAGAAAGCCATAATGTTCTTTCAGGTGGTGATCACGGTGCAGCGGCCAGAAAATACCATGCATCACATATTTGTGGGTTAACCACGCAATACCTTCCATTCCTGAAAATGCGGATAATATAATAGCAATGTTAATGAGCAAGTTCATTTTAAATAATTTGACGGTAGATTTCCAATACTTGTTCCAGGCATATTTTAAACCAGGCTGTATATTGCTCAGGCTGTTCCAATAATTCAAAAATTAACAGATCTGTATCTATATACCTGAAACCGGCCACCTCTGCAGGATTGGGCAACGGCAACTCATCACTGATGCCCATAAAAACATGGTCGTATTCATTTTCGATTAACCCGTTCGCAAATTCATGACGATAGCTGAACTGAAATAACTCGGTCAGTTCACAATCCATACCCATTTCTTCCTGCAAACGTCTATGAGCTGCATCCGGCGTAAATTCACCTGCACGCGGATGACTGCAGCACGTGTTAGTCCAAAGCCCGCCCGAATGGTATTTATCCAAAGCCCTTTGCTGAAGCAGCAATTGGCCTTTGCTGTTAAATACAAAAACAGAGAAGGCGCGGTGCAGCGTTCCCGAAATATGAGCATCCATCTTATTTATTTCACCAATAGCGTTACCGGCTGTATCAACTATAATTATGTTATCTTCCAATTTTTATTTATTTAGGTTACCAGATATTTCATCATGATTTAAAGCACATTCAACTTGTACCTTACCAATGAATCAAACATTAAATAAAACTTGTGCCCGTTTGATACCCGTATCCTTTCCGACATCACTTTTTCGGCCGGTACTTTCGCTATCTTCCCGAATAGTTTTTTATAATAAACGTAAGCCAGGTAAACACCCTTGCGGCATGAACGCGGCAACTCCCTGATCCCTTCCAGGGCTTCGTTAAGTTCTGAAAGAATATCCTGTTCAATAGCACGCTTATTCTCATCAGAGAAGGCAGACAGGTTAACATCCGGAAAGTAGGTGCGATTCAGTTGCTGATAATCGGCGTTTACATCCCTGAGAAAATTCACTTTTTGAAAAGCTGATCCCAATTTCATCGCAGGCATTCTCAAGCGCTCAAACTCGTCTTTATTACCGTTGGTGAATACGTGCAGGCACATCAGCCCCACTACCTGGGCAGAACCCATAATATACTGATCGTATTTTTCTGCATCATAAAATTGTTCACCAAGGTCCATCTCCATACTGTTTAAAAACTGCGTAATGAGGTGATGTTCAATTTTGTACCGGTTAACTACCTGTTGAAATGAATTAATTACCGGGTTGATACTGATGCCACGCTCGATAGCCGTGAAGGTATCCGCCTTCAATTCGGCAAGCATAAGTGATTTCGGGTAATCATGGAAACTATCTACAATCTCATCGGCTAATCTCACAAAGCCGTAAATGGCATGTATAGGATTACGTACTTCCTTGTTAAAAAATAATATCCCCAGCGAAAAGCTGGTACTATAAAGCCGGGTTGTTTCCCTGCTGCACGTAGCAGATAAGGTATCAAATCGTTCTTTCATTTATGGTTGAGATATTGAATAAGCAATTTAGAAGAAACCTTACCTGAAATAATTGAAGGTGGCACCCCCGGGCCCGGAACAGTGAGTTGCCCGGTGTAAAAGAGGTTTTTTACCTTTTTATTTTTGATGGAAGGTTTAAGGTGAGCGGTTTGCATTAGCGTGTTGGCCAGGCCGTAAGCGTTCCCTTTAAAAGAATTATAATCTGTTTTGAAGTCATTCACACAGTAACTTTTCTTATAATCAATCGCGGTTCTGATCGGCACTCCGGTATAAGCTTCGAGCCGTTCCATAATCAATTCAAAATATTCCGCTCTCAACGCCTCGGTATCTTGTATACCCGGTGCCAGCGGCATAAGGATGAATAGATTTTCATGTCCATCTGGGGCTACACTATCATCCGATTTTGAAGGGCAGCAAACATAAAAAAGCGGCTTTGTAGGCCATTTTGGATCTTTGTAAATTTCTGTCGCATGCAGCTTTAAATCCGCATCAAAAAACAAAGTATGATGTTCAAGTTTTTCGATCTTACGATTTACACCCAAATAAAAGATCAGGCTTGACGGAGCGATTACCCTTTTTTCCCAATAGTCGGCACTATAGTTCCTGTTGGCTTCATCAAGTAATTGTTGCTCCACATGATGATAGTCTGCCGATGCAATAACGCCATCGTAATCATCTTCGCCATGTTTAGTGCCAACCTTTTCGATCTTTCCATTCGCAACCTGTAAATGGCTTACCGGTGAGTTGGTATGAAAAACAACGCCATGTGCTTCGCATACTTTTTGCATGCCTTCGATGACTTTGCCAAAACCGCCTTTAGGATACCATGTACCGAGTTTTAATCCGGCATAATTCATTAAACTGTATAAAGCAGGCGTATCTTGTGGCATCGCGCCCAGGAAAAGCACCGGAAACTCCATTAATGTAATTAAACGAGGATCTTTAAAAAATCGCCGTACATGCTTACTAAAAGAAGTAAAAACCTGTAGTCTGAAAACTCCTTTGATCAGATCCCAATCGGCAAACTCCAATAAAGAAAGGCCTGGTTTATGAACCAATTTATTCATCCCCGTGCGATATTTATAGGCGGCTTCTTCTAAGAAAAGCTTAAGCTGGACGGCGCTTCCATGCTCTATTGATTCAAAAAGCGATTCCAAAGCAGCGTAGTCCGCAGGTATATTTAGCACATCGCTTTTTCCAAAAACAACAGTAAACCCAGGATCAAGTTGTTTCAATTCATAAAAATCGGACGCTTTATAACCGAAATCATTGAAGAAGTTCTCAAACACTTCCGGCATCCAATACCAGCTCGGACCCATATCAAACGTGTAACCTTCCTCAACCATTTGACGGGAGCGGCCTCCTATTTCAATGTTTTTTTCATAAACATTGACGCGGTGTCCTGCTTTGGCTAAATAGGCGGCTGCACTCAGGCCGGAAAATCCGGAACCTATTACAGCAACAGAAGATTTTTTAACAGGAATAGTGTGATCAATATGCTTTGGTTTTAACATTTGGTACTTCCGGAAACAGGTTAATTTGAATTGTTAAGTCAAATATAATTCAATTACATACTATATTTTAATAAATAGTTTAATTTTGTATTAATTCAGAAAGGTTTTAAATTTCATTTTCAGAAAACATTTTTTATTGATGATGTTGATGTTTAGCTAATAGCTTTGTAACTAAAGCCAGTGAAGTATTAGGTAACATATCCTGTTTAACTACGACACGGCTATGGCCGAAAAAGTTAGACACCGAAAAGCATTGTGGGAATATTGTAATCAACAATTGCAATATAGTTTTGACTTAAGTGAACTATCAGGTAGATAGCCGCGAAGGGAATTAATATGCCCGGAACTACGATCAGCAGAATAAAAGTGAATGAAGATTGGCCGCAACAATTCCGGACATCAAAAAGGATAAGCTGTAATTTTATTCAGCTAAGTGTTACTAATAGTCATCGAAGTAATTTATCGTTAAGGTGATTTACGGTATGAGGAATGAATATCATACACGAAAAGCAGCTGGTTCGGTTTATAAATATAGCCTGAGAAAGGCTTCGGGACTGCTTGTAAATAATTAGAGGTTAACTGTTATTACTTATAGTGTTAGCGTGAGCGAAACGGAATTTTTACAGCAGATCAGGGAAAACCAGGGTATCATATACAAGCTGGTAGGCATTTATGCTGCGGATGCCGAAGAAAAAAAAGATTTGTACCAGGAAATTTTGCTGAATACCTGGAAAAGCTGGCCATCGTACCGCGGTGATGCCAAATTCAGCACCTGGTTGTACCGTATTTGCCTGAACACCATTTTTACGTATAAACGCAGATCAAACCGGATTGATTATAAAGAATCATTGGACCAATATGCACAGGTTGTGGATAGTAATGCAGCGCCCAAAGATGAAGCCGAACAATTACGCTATGCTATACGAACGTTGAAAGAAACTGACAGGGCTATCATATCGATGCATTTGGACGGTTATGAAAACGCGGAGATCGCAGATATCATCGGTATATCTATTAACCATGTGGCGGTGAAACTCTATCGAAGCAAACAGCAGTTATCCAACCTATTAAAAAAACAAAATGAGTACTGACAATAAAAACTGGAAAATGCTGGAGCAGCATCCGGACAATGAATTAGCTGATATGATCAATTTTTCCGCGATACCCCAAATCCGGTCCCACAACCCATTGATCAAGATCAAACAGAACCTATTGATCAACATGGCGTTTGGCTTAATGGTTTGCTGTGCCTATATCATCATTATTATTTGTTTTGATTACTGGCAGGTAAGGCTTGCCTTAGGCCTGGTGATGGTTTTTTCGCTATGGGCTTTAAGTACGGCATTTACCCAATACCGAAGTATCAGGACCGATATTTTTTCGAACGGGTCTGTTTTGCAAGAACTCAAACGGCAGCGGCAATCCATTGTAAGCTGGACACGCTCACAAGCCCGTATGGCCTTATTGATCTACCCCGTAAGTGCGGCGGGCGGATTTATGCTGGGTGGGGCAATAGGCTCAGGCAAATCAGTTGCAGCCTTTATGAGCAAGCCTGTCGTCTGGCTACTGTTTATTATTGTGGTAGCGGTGTTGGTCCCGCTTTGTCATCAATTGGCCAGGTGGATGAGCAAGCGTAGCTTCGGTCAGTATCTTGATGCCCTGAAAAAAAACATTGAAGAATTAGAAGTTGAAAATAATTTGGACCTATTGTAATTTCTGTGCCTGAAAGCGATACTAATTGTAAAAAAACAAATCATGGAAACACCAGTTCAAACCAGTCAACGTACGATCAACATTAATAAACCCGGTTATATCTTGTTTAGCCTGATCAGCATCGTGTTCCTTTTCCGGCATGACATTTCGCAGGCAACCGTTTTTGCCGGGCTGGCGTTGGTATTTGACCCCTTTAACCCACAGATGCCCTTTCAAAAGCGTCCTCTTTTCCAAAAAGTGTGGCTTATCGCGCATCTGACCATCGTTATCGCACTATTTACGATCATGGTGACCTCAAGCAAATAATATCCAGGGCGATTGCGGCATTCGGCACCGGCGCGGTTTCTCTATCACATTCATTATATTAGTGTCTTAGCAAAATCATGCAGATGATCGATATATTAAGACAACACATCATAAACAGGCTTGGTAAGGATACTGAAAACCTGGGACAGGTTTTAACTTACTTTAAAGAGCTGCACGTTAAGCGGGGAAGCCTGTTGGTAGAAAAAGGTGGTCCATGCGATCAGGTATATTTCATCGCCAGCGGATGTTTACAGGTATTTGTTTACGATGCAGACCTCAATGAAACCACAAGGGATATCGTGACCGAAGAAAATTGGTGCACAGATCTGATCAGTTTCGGTAGCGGGCAACCCGCGACAGAGCATATCAAAGCTGTGGAACATAGCGTTTTGATGGCTATTAACCGCGCGGGATTTCAGCAATTGATGGAAACGGTACCCCAGTTTGACAAAGTTTATAAGCAGATCCTCGAAGCATCCTATGCTAATTCTGTTTACCGGATCAATACCTTCGTGTCACTCACCGCACTTGATCGGATCAAGTGGCTGATGGAATATCGCCCCACGCTAATGAGCCGCTTATCAAGCAAACTGATCGGCTCTTATCTCGGCATCTCACAGGAAACCTTCAGCCGCCTGAAAGCACGAATTTAAAACGTTGACATTTGTCAACACCGAAAACCTTGCCAATGAAGAACTTCGGGTATTCAACATTAAAAAAGCATTTTATGAAGGAGTACCTTTTATTATTCAGAAACAGCACGGGAGCCGAAGGCTATTTAACCAAAACCGAAGACATGGCTAATGATATGCCCCTCTGGCAGGGATGGATCGGGCAAATCGCTATGCAGGGCAAACTGATCTCTACAGCTCCGATCGAGTTCGCAGGTTCAATTGTTTCCAAAGAGGCCGCTACTGAGGGAGCGCACCGGGAAGCCGAACACGTGATGGTAACAGGATACCTGATTTGCAAAGGCGATAGCCTGGAAGAAGTCCGGGAACTCAGTAAAGCCTGTCCCATCCTGAAGTACCCTAACAGCAGCGTCGAGATCAGGGCTTTGATCCCATTTCCTACAAATTAAATCCAGGCATATGGATAGGATCTTAAAATCAGGAAAATGGCTGTTCGTATTTTCCTTTTCATTCTACGTGTTTTTACATCTTTTCCTGGCAAAAGTAGGCGTAGACAAGTATGTGCCTACTTACTTTCCTTTCCCGTATTTCATCAATTACTTTACCGGGATCTGTCTGTTGCTGTTCATCATCAGCTGCGCTGTCGGTAAATATGATCAACTGGCCGCTATGCTCCTGGCAGTTTACCTTTTACTGGTGATCGTGCTTATACATCTGCCTAAAGCCGCTGACCCGATGGAATTGCTCAATGTATTCCGCATCACCAATATGATCGGCGGAGCGTTGATGTATGCGCTGGCATTTGCAAAGGATAGATGGGTAAAGCCTTCGGAGAACTGAGCTATGATGATAACTCCGATAAAGGTGCCGCGATCCAGGCGGCACCTTTATGATGGATTTCATCTCAATAACCAGGTTAATTTCCAAAATCATTTAGGAATGTTCGGAATATAGCTACTGGTAAACGGGTATAAATATTAAGCTTGGATCTTTGCTGATCATAACCTTATGCATAGGTATTGGTAAAAATGTCATAGCTTTAAGCTAAATGAGCGAATTAGAAAATTACCTGCATCATTACTTCTGCATCGATGTGGCTGATTGTAAACAGCTTGCCGGATTATTTAAAGAAGAGCGTTATGCTAAAGGCGAATTCTACCAGAAGACCGGGAAATATTGCAATAAACTAAGTTTTATACAGGACGGCCTATTCCGTGTTTATGCCAACCTTCCGGACCGGGAAGTGACCCAGTGGATCGGTACGAAAGGATATTTTTTGACTGATTTGTCAGGGTTCCTTTTTAGGGAAGAAGCCAGATGGAATATTCAGGCACTTACGGACTGCCGGCTCTTTACGATAGATCATCAGCAATACACGGCCATCGGAAAATTGATCCCTAAATGGCATGAGCTTGAAAAACTGTTTATCGGTAAATGTTTTATCACCCTGGAAAACCGCATATTTAATCAAATCTCCTTATCGGCCGAAGAGCGGTACCAGTTGTTGTTCGAACAGCAGCGCGAACTATTTAACCTGGTGCCACTGCAGTACCTGGCCTCCATGATTGGCATGACCCCGGAAACGTTCAGCCGCATCCGCCGAAAAACACTTTCTTGATTTTTGTCAAGCGTAAAGCCTTGTTTTTACCCCCAACTTTGAACCATCAAAAAATATAAAACAGATGGTTATGAAAGATCACATGAAAATTACGCTCCTATTGGAAGAAGCAGCGATGACGGTGTTAGGTATCTATGGATTAATATACTACAACCTGGGCCTCTCTTTCTGGATATGGTTATTGCTGTTCTTCAGCCCCGATATCGGGATGCTGGGTTATCTGCTGAATACCAGTGTCGGTGCATTTACTTACAACCTGTTTCACCATAAAGGCCTGGCCTTATTGATCGCCGCCACCGGATTTTTCGCCGAAAACCATATTTTGACAGCGATAGGCATACTGTTATTTGCGCATTCTGCATTCGACAGGATGATGGGCTACGGGCTAAAATACGCAGATCATTTCAAGCATACACACCTTGGCTGGCTTTCTGACAAGAAAGGCGGTCTATAAAATTCAGTCTTTATTTGATGGGGCCACCAATAGCCACACCAACAGCTGCGGCGTGTATAAGAACAGTTTGCTCAGATCGTAATTTCGCCCTTTCTTCCAACAGCAGGTACGCGGTAGTGCCTTGAACTTGCAAGGCCAAATATCCTTGGTAAGAGATATTAGGCGGAATAACCGTTGCCATATAAGAGCGCGTAGCGCCATAGGCGGAATTTCCGGCGCTATTAAGCAGCCAGTGACTGCACAATCCTATGAGGAAATATTTTATACACTATTTAAGCCCGGTAACTATTCCTGCCACTTCTTAGCCAGATAAATGAGGTAAAGCTATACAGTATACTTATTATTCTTAGTTGTTAATATTTAAAATGTGGAATAACAAACTGCAAAAGGCGATAAGGCAATGAATTGATTAAGAAGGGAGGTTCGTAAAACCCGATCATGGCGTAAACGCCGACAGATATAGCTTAAAGCTGATAGAAATATTAATGATCACACTTCTATCAGCTGTTTTACAGGAATAGGGAGAAATCTGGATTATCCAATTGAATGGAATCCGACTTTGTTTCCTTCTGTGTCGATAAAAAGTGCAATAAAGCCCCTGTTTTCACCAATATCAGTTTTCGGTAAAATAACTGTTCCACCGGCACGTTCTACTCTGCCTAATGGAACTGAAAGGTCATTTCCGCCATCTAAGTAAACAGTTGTGCCGGTCATTGCAGGGACATAGTTTTCGCCGCTGGCAATTGCTCCGCCAAATCCGCCTTTTAGTGGATCAGACGGTAAATATGCATATTGCCTGTCAGGGTCGTCATGAATTTGAGCATCTAACACTGTAGCATAAAATGCTTTTGCTCTTGCGAAATCTGTTGCCGGGATTTCAAACCAATTTAGCGTATTTACCATGTTGATTAAATTTATAACCGTTGATTAAATAAAATTATTTTTAGTTGTTAAGGAATTAACACAATTTTTACAGTTGTTTTCCTGGTCCAATTGTCTATTTGATTCAGTAGCGTCTTTAAAGGGAATTTGTTGCAAGTTCATAAACCGTGTCAATATTTCCCTTTGTTGCTTTTGAATACGAACAAATTGACTTTGCCGCTTCCACCAGTTTTTTCGCGGTATCATTATCCACGTCGTTTATTTGAACAAGAAGATGCGCACCAATATCAAAATTGCCGTTATCATGTAAAACACCAATTTTAGCTGTTACGGTAACTTCTCCAATTTTAACTTTTTCGATTCCTGCAGCAACTGTTACACTCGTACCAAAACAAGCCGACCAAGCTGCCGCGAAAAGTTGTTCCGGATTGGTTGCCTCACCAGCACCTCCCATTTCTTTGGGAAATCTGATATCGACATCCAATAAACCGTCAGAAGATTTTGCGTGACCGTTACGACCTGCTAAGGTTGTCACTTCTGCTTCATAAATTTTTTCCATTTTTAATTTTTGTTTAACTGTTCATTTGTTTTTGATTTATGCGCTAACGGAGAATGAGTTTTGGGTATTTCAACCTGGAGTTGGGCATTAATTTTCCAAGTTTTGAATTTGAACCGGGCGAACTTCTACTTTTCCGTTCTCTTCAAAAATAGGGCACCCTTTTGCAATCTCTACCGCCTCATTAATGTCTTTTGCGTTAACGATGAGGTAACCACCGATCATTTCTTTGGCTTCCATAAAGGGACCATCTGTCACGACTTTATCTTTTCCGCTTACCTGTTTACCGGTAGTTTGAAGAGGTTCTCCCCCTGCGAGTATCCCTTTCTGACCAAGACCCTGCATCCAGGTTATCCATGATTGGATGTATGCCTTAACTTCTTTTGAATCTTCGGCACCGTGGACGTGAGTGTCTCCGCCTCTGAATAAAAACATAAATTTTTCCATTTTACCATCAACTTTTGATTGTGCGCTACTAGCTCCCGTAATTAAATTTTTTATTTTATCCTGATTATTTTATATTTATGTTTGTACTTCAAATTTACATACCTATTTTGCTTAAAACAAGTACTAATAAAAACTATACATAGTTATATAAAAAGTACTAATATTGATAATCAGTTAGTTATGAATGAAAATAATTTAGTTTTTAATGAAAAGACTTGTCCGGTAACTGCAACGATGCAAGTAATTGGCGGAAAATGGAAAGCGATTTTAATTAATGCCATTTACCAAACGTCGCCGGCCCGGTTTGGGGAATTAAAGCGTTCTGTGACAGGAATTACCCAATCAATGTTAACATCGCAATTAAGAGAGTTGGAAGATGATGGGATTATCAATAGAAAGGTTTATGCAGAAATACCTCCGAAAGTGGAATATACATTGACGGAGTTTGGGCTTACCCTAAGTCCTATTATTTTATCAATGGCGGAATGGGGCAGAAAATATAAGTTTAATCAGGCACAAAAAAAATGAAAGATCAAACTCTTTTTAGATATGTTTAATATTGTTCTCAGCCAGTATGGAGATGCCGGGCTTCTGCTAAATACTCGCCTCAGTGAATTTACTTACAATCGGTTTCACCATAAAGGCCTGGACTTATTTATTGCCGCCACCGGATATGTGGCGGTAGCCGATCCATTGTAATGACTTTACTTAAAAGTTTTACTGAAAGTTTGCCATTCAAAGTAAATTAGGCACAATATTTGATAACTGTGGACTCGAAGACGATTGATTCAAACATGAACACAACGACATTTAAACTGCTGAGGTCACTGGCTTTTATCTCGGTCTTGATTTTAAAGATGTTCATCATTGTCTCTCCTGTTTTTTCAAACAACTATCAACAGAACGATATTCAGATAGAAAAGGAATCTAAAAACGATAAGGAAGAGGCTGAAAAAGAGCAATTTAAGCTAAAAGATGCCTTTGATAAAGAGTATCTTTATTTGTCGCATCATGCGCCGGTGATCGGTCTTGATGATGTAGCTCTTCATAATTTATTTTTGCATCCCATTTATTCCCCTGATCACCTCGCCGCTGTTCCTACACCGCCACCCGATCATTGCTTATCTTATCTATAGGTCAAAGCCGGTATAACATGCCGATCTTTGCCTGCCTTTTATGCAGATTTGAAACACTGGCATGTCATCGGTTGCGTCCTATGGTGTGTACATGTCTGGATCACCGCGTTCATTATGTATGTTTGGCAGATTAAGTTCCTCATAAAAGCAGGCTGACCTTAAGTAATAACAACTTAAAAAATGAACTAAAGTTTACCGGTGGATAATAGCTTTCAGCCATTATCCGCTAAAAGGCAATCAACCTTAATAATTGAAATGAGAAATCATCATCAAACCATTTTGCTTACGCCCTGGCAAAAGCTGGTGCGTATACTGCACCACGAGCGTTCAACAATTAACTACATTTATATATATGCTATTTTGATAGGGCTTATTGGCCTTACCCTGCCCTTAGGAACAACCGCTGTTTTCAACTTACTTTCTAACGGGGCGTTGTATAGCTCAACCTATATATTGATAGCCGCCATACTCATCGGAATTCTTGTTGGCGGATTATTTTTAATAACCCAGCTATCATTGGTGGAAGTTGTGGAGCAAAGGATATTTGCCAAAATGGCAATGGAATTTGCCTACCGCCTGCCCCTCATTAAAAAACAGGCTTTGGAAGGCGAAAATCCACAGGAACTTGTAAACCGCTTTTTTGATATTTTAACCATTCAAAAAGGGCTTACCAAGTTATTGGTGGATATTATAGCGGCAGCCGTGCAGATATTTTTCAGCGCCATACTACTGTCGTTTTATCACCCGTTTTTTATAGGTTTCGGCATGCTGGTAACCATTGCCATTATTGTCATCATCGCGCTGTATTTTAAACGTGGTGTTAATACCAGCATCGAAGAATCTGAATATAAATACGAGGTGGTGGCCTATCTCGAAAACGTAGCATCAAACCTTGATGCGTACCGCGACAACGAGAAAAAACGCATGGAGGTGCTTGCAAAAACGGATGAGATCACCGCTAACTATCTGCAGGCCCGTAACGACCATTTTGGCGTTTTGAAACGCTTTTTTACCAGCGCCATCATGATCCGTACACTACTGATGGGAGGCCTTTTACTATTAGGATCTTACTTTGTAGTTGACCGCCAGATGTCTTTCGGCCAGTTTGTTGCTGCCGAAGTGATTGTTGTGCAGATAACTTACGCCATTGAAAAATTAATGACCAACATGAATACCGTATTTGATATGGTAACCGGCAGTGAAAAATTATCTGTGGTTACCGATCTGGCAATGGAAGAAAGAGAGGTACAACATGGCTAAGAAATCAGCTGATTTATTACAAATAGATAACTGGGAAGAAATGTTCACCCAGTCGTCGGCCACAGTTTTGCCGGCTAAAAGCGCCCGAATGTTCGGCCGAATTTTGATCGGGTTACTGATCATCATTATCATTATTATGTTTTTACCATGGCGACAAACTATTCCCGGCCGGGGTACGGTCACCGCTTTGCGCCCGCAAGACAGGCCGCAAACGGTTCAGAACCAAATTGGCGGCCGTATTGAACGCTGGGCCGTACGCGAAGGCCAGGAAGTAAAAAAGGGGGATACCATACTGGTGATTTCCGAAACCAGCCAGTCGTATTTCGACCCTGAACTTCCCCAGCGTTTAAAAGAGCAGTTAGCTGCGAAACAGGGAAGTGAAAAAGCAGCGCTTGCTAAAATTGAGGCGACCAACTCGCAGATAGCTGCCCTGAATAAAGGTTTGAAACTACAGCTAACCGCTGCCGAGAACAAAGTGACCCAGGCGCAGAACTATGTAGACATTGATAAAGCCGACCTGGCAGCGGTGCAAAAATTTTACGATATCAGCAAGGCACGGTTAGACCGTTACGAAGCCGGTTATAAAAACGGTCTTTTCTCCCTGACCGATATCGAATCGAGAAGGCTGAAATTACAGGAAGATTATGCCAAGGTAATCAGCCAGCAAAACAAGCTGAACAATTCGCGCCAAAACCTCATAAACTCGAGTATAGAGTTGGATAATATCAGGGCCAAATACCAGGAATCTCTCGCCAAAACAGAATCCGACCTTAGTTCGGCGATATCCGGCAGGGCCAGTGTACAGGGCGAAATAGCCAAACTGCGCAATGATATCTCTAACGTAGATATCCGCCGGGGTTTGTATGTTGTGCGTGCGCCACAAAGCGGCTATGTGGTAAAAACGCTTAAAGCCGGTATTGGCGAAAACATTAAAGAAGGCGAATCTGTAGCTACGCTGCAACCGAAAACGCCCTTGGTAGCCGCCGAATTATACGTTAGCGCTATGGATGTGCCGCTGATTTTGGATACCAGCGATGTGAGGTTACAATTTGAAGGCTGGCCGTCCATACAGTTTGCCGGTTGGCCATCTGTTGCCGTAGGTACATTCGCTGGTAAAATCTTCGCCATCGACCGTGTTAGCAGCAGCAGCGGTAAATACAGGGTGCTTATAAAGCAAACGCTGCCGGTGCCATCGCAAGATGAACCCTGGCCAACGCAGCTACGGCAGGGCTCAGGAGTTTACGGCCGTATCATTTTACGGTCGGTGCCGGTATGGTATGAGATCTGGCGGCAGTTGAATGGCTTCCCGCCGAGTCTTGAAAAAGAACCCAGCAAGGAAACTACAGATGGTAAGGACAAAAAAGGTTGATCTGATCACTTAAATAAGTAATTACATGCATAAACCACATATAAAGTTAAAGCATATTGGCTTGTTGCTGGCACTTCTGCTCAACTTTGCAGGAGCATGGGCGCAAAACAAGCCAGGTGCTGATACCACAAAGATTTTTTCGCTCGAAGATTTAAGGATGATGGTATTCAGGTATCATCCCATCATAAAACAGGCTGCCCTGTTTAATGAGGCAGCCAAAGCCAACGTACTACAATCGCTTGGATACTTTGATCCGGCTTTGAAAGCCAGTTTTGGCCGTAAGGTGTTTGGCGAAACCGAATATTACAACCACTGGGATAGTGAGCTTAAAGTGCCGCTATGGCTGGCCGGTGCCGACCTGAAAATTGGCTACGACCGTAACGTGGGCAAGTATACCGACCCTGAAACCCGCACCGGTTTAGACGGACTTACGGGAGTAGGTCTCAGTATCCCCATAGGCCAGGGCTTTGTTATCGACTCGAGGCGGAACACGCTGCGGCAGGCTAAAATAATGGTTGAATATGCCGAAGCCGAACGCGTAAAGCAGGTGAACAGCACCTGGTATGGTATTGTTAAAGATTACTGGGCCTGGTATTATGCCTACCGCCAGCTTGTTCTGTCGCAGGAAGGGGTTGACCTTGCTCAACGCCGGTTTAAAGCCGTGAATGCGCAGACCCACTTAGGTGATAAAGCCTCGATAGATTCGGTTGAGGCTTACATTACCGTGCAGGAGCGTATTGTACAGTTGGATAAGAATAAGGTAGAGCTGCAAAATGCAAGGCTTGTACTATCCAACCATTTATGGAATGAACAAGGCAGCCCGCTTGAACTGCCCGACGACGCCATACCCCAGTTGGTTGGTGCTAACGTTGAAAAGCCCGGCCGCTTTGTGCTTGATACCCTGGTACAACAGGCTGCAAACCAGCACCCCGAATTGGTAAAGTTACGCACCAAGGGAAGCCTGTTAGCAGTAGAACGCAGCTATCGCCGTGAAATGCTGAAGCCCAAGATCAATATATCAGGCACGCTGTTGTCAGCACGGCGCAACTTCAATTCGTACGTTCCGGATTATTATGATTTTAACTGGAGCAATTACAAAGTGGGGCTTGAGTTTGTGTTCCCCCTATTCCTACGTTCGGAACGGGGTAAGTTAAAAGAAGTTAAGCTAAAACAACAACAACTGGAATACGATATCCAGCAATCCGGCAGGGAAATTAAAAATAATGTCCTATCTGCCTACAACGAGTTAACCGCTTATGAGGCTCAGGTTAAAGTGCAATCGCAAAGCGTAAAAAACCAGGAAACTTTGCTCAAAGGCGAGATGCAAAAGTTTGAACTGGGCGAAAGTACACTGTTCCTGATAAACAGCCGCGAAACGAAGCTGATTGATATGCGCATTAAATTAGAGAGCATGGTTGCCGGCTATCAAAAATCACTTGCCGAATTGTATTACAAGGCAGGCAGCAGGCAAGAGCTGTAGTTATTTTTCGGGGGCCGTGCAATAATGCACCGGCCCCTTTTTACTAAAACTGCCAGTTTCCAGCCCATAGTTAAACATGTATTTAAATCGCTAGCCCGGCCATTGCTACCCTTGTGAGGGTAATCATCCCGAGGCAAAAATGGTTCTCCGGTGAAAGCCTGAAAATCGAGTGGATCGCCGGCGCGCCGGATAAGACGTTTAGTCAATCTTGACGCCCAGATATTTCAATTACCGGTTGCTAAGGAAAAAATCCAATAGTTGAAGATATCCGGATCTTCATTTAAAAGAAGACTTTCCGCTTAAGGCCTGTATCAATACACTGGTCGCTAAATTACAGTAGAGCAAACCGGCTATCAGGGTCATTTATGTACTTTTAAGTACATAATATGAAAGCAAGGGTAGGATCTGCAGCGCGTGCATGCCCACGAATGAGCGATACGCGGGTCGCCGAATTTTTAACTCCAGTTCAGGAATGCCAGCCCTGGCCCGCCGTCGGGCCCACCAATAGTATGACTCATCCGCGCACCCATTACGGCTCCTTCTAATGAGAAGATCACAAACAGGATCAGGCTGATCCTGATGCTCCATAGATAATGATCAGAAAGATCGGGAAAATCACCGATCAAAAACAGGATCGCAATGTAGCCCGTTTACAAGGCAATAAAAGCTGCGGCAATACCCATCAGCCGGAACAAAACGGCATAAGTAGTCGTGCTCATGTTATAGTGAGATAATTGTCCGCGGCCAGCCTGTACAGCGATATAAACGAGTTCGAACCCCAATAACAAAATCACTGCGTAATTGAACATTCTGACTTCAAGACCGGTCAGGTAAGCCACAAACCAGGCCTTGGTAGAAACATACAGGCAAATTGAAAGGGCGAATTTTGCGGGCTTGGACCAGGCATTGCTGTCCATGACGCGAATATTGGGTACTTGTGATAAAACAAGAAAAATAATACCCGACAGCAGGCATACAGCGCTGAAATAAAATAGCGCCTCTTTTCTGAACTTGAGTTGCTGGATAAAATAGATCATATCTTTGGTTTTAAGGGTTGAGGACTTGCTAAATTCATTTTGATCTTCATCAGGATACCTCCCGGTGTAATAAGGGGTAGTTTGGCGATCAACCGGTTTTTCCAGCCGACCACCCTGATTTCCCTGCCGTTTAAAAATAATTCCACCCCAGCGTTCGCCACCCTTTCAGCACTTTCAGGTTTATTCGTCCGATAGGCATTGGTCGACAGCATTTCGGGAGTATTGAACAGTGTGTCTACCTGTCCCGGGCAAAGTGCGGTAACAATGACGCCCCTTTCACGCAGTTCTGCTGCTACCTTCTGGCTAAAAGCAATGACGAAAGCTTTGGTAGCCGAATAGATCGAATAGTAGGGGAAGGGAAAAAATGATCATAGTGAGGCCATATTCATAATACGTCCTTCCCCCTGATCGGCCATATCCGCTCCAACCGGTTTGGTCAGGATCACTAAGGCGCTTACATTCAAGTTGATCATATTCAATTTTTACCGAGAGGGGTCTCGGTGAAATTTCTGTAATTTTGCGAACTATTCATCTTTACTGGGTTTTTAATGGCTTAGTTTGAAATTACTTTTTGTTGAATATCGGCTTTAGATTATGGGAATAGCTGTTCTTCTCCTAAAATTGGATATTACTCTTTTTCTGCGAAAGTGCATTTTATACGTGCAAAGGGGCGAATGATAACTCATTGTGGAGAATTCGCTGATATTGACCACCTGATTCCGCGGGAAAGTGACCACCTGATTCCGCGGGAAAGTGACCACCCCGAACGAGCCACTTATGCTGTAGAAGCAGGCCTATTTTTGAGGTTTAACAACTTCACTAATGGCCAACACTACGATAAGCATGAGTAAGATAAGACAGATCCTAAGGATGTACAGCCAGGGCCGCAGCAAGCTATCGATAGCGGCCCAGTCCGGCGTGTCACGCAATACCGCAAAGAAGTACCTTGTTGCGTTCGATGCCAGCGGCTTTACGTTCGAAGAGATCAATACCCTTAATGATAAAGAGCTGGAGGACTTCTTTGGCAAAAGCAGTGAACGCCCCCCGGACAAGCGCATGGTGGCCCTGCAGCGCTGTTTCCCGCAGATAGATAAAGAGTTAAAGCGTGTCGGCATGAACCGCCGCATCCTGTGGGAAGCTTATATCAAAGAGTTCCCTGACGGGTTCAAGTACACCCAGTTCTGCTTTTATTACAACCAGTGGAAAGCCCGCGTGAACCCCACGATGCACCTGGATCATAAAGCCGGTGATAAGCTGTATGTGGACTTTGCCGGTGAAAAGCTAAGCATAACGGACAAGGATACCGGTGAGGTCATCGAGGCCGAGGTGTTCGTTGCTATCCTTGGTGCCAGTCAGCTAACTTACGTAGAAGCTGTGCTGAGCCAGCAGAAAGAAGACTTTATAGCAGCCTGCGAGAATGCCCTGCACTTTTATGGCGGCGTACCTGCCGCCATCGTTCCCGACAACCTGAAGGCTGCCGTTACCAAAAGCAACCGCTATGAGCCAACACTGAACGAGACCTTTGCCGACTTTGCCGACCATTACGGAACGACCATCTTACCAGCGAGGGCGTACCGCCCTCGCGACAAAGCACTGGTAGAAGGAGCTGTTAAGATCGTTTACAGCCGTATCTACGCACCTGTTCGCAAAGAGGCCTATCATACCCTTGCAGAACTGAACACAGCGGTCAAAGCCGCTTTAGAAGCACATAACAGCCAGCCGCTGAAAGGCCGCAATTACAGCAGAAAGCTCCAGTTCGAGGAGATAGAACGCCAGGCTCTCTCGCCATTACCGGCATTACGTTATGAGTTCAAACGGCAGCACCAGGCCACCGTAATGAAGAACGGGCATGTTTGTCTTGGTATCGACAAACACTACTACAGCGTACCGTACCGCTTCATCGGCAGGAAGGTCAAACTGCTGTATTCCCGCACCAACGTAGAGGTCTATTACCACTACGAACGCATTGCCATGCACAGGCGTATCAAAAGCCCTTACAGCTATACTACGGATAAAGACCACCTGGCTTCGACACACCGCTTTATGACCGAATGGACACCAGATAAGTTCCTGGAATGGGCGGCATCCATTCATGAGGATGTGAGGCTTTACATCCTGAAGATACTGGACCGGAAGCAACACCCGGAACAAGCTTACCGCTCCTGTATCGGTATCCTCAGCCTGGCGCGTAAGGCAGGTAACGAAAGGCTGGCCAGCGCTTGCAGGCGTGCACTCGGTTATGGCGTTTATAACTACAAGACCATACAGCAGATACTGGAGAACAAGATGGACAGCTACGAGGATAGCTTATTTGCTGACGAACTGCCTATGCCCAGCCATGACAATATCCGTGGAGAGAACTACTATAAATAACCATTAATAAATAGATCGATATGAACACGAACACCTTGGACAAACTTCGCAAGCTGAAGTTCTTTGGCATGTACCATGCCTTTAAAAGCTGCCTGGAAACGGGCCAGACCGCTGAATACACTACTGATGAACTGCTGGCCCACCTGGTAGAGGCCGAATGGGACGACCGGCAGAACAGGCGCATAGAGCGTACGATCATGTATGCTAAGTTCCGCTATAAGGCCTCGGTAGAGAACATCCACTACCATGCCGACCGTAGTATCGACCGCAATCAGGTAATGCGCCTGGCAGACTGCCACTTTATTGACCGGAATGAGAACCTGTTGATCACAGGCAGCACCGGTATCGGCAAAAGCTATATCGCTTCTGCTATCGGACACCAAGCCTGCATACTGGGTTACCGCGTGTTCTATGCCAGCACACCCAAGCTCTTTGCTAAGCTGAAGATGGCTAAGGCAGATGGTTCCTATATGAAGGATGTCGCCAAACTGGAACGCCAGCAACTACTGATCCTGGATGACTTCGGTATACAGCCTTTTGATGCGCAGAGCAGGGCTGCACTGATGGAGATCATTGAGGACAGGCACGGTAAAACGTCATTGATCATTACCTCTCAACTGCCGGTCAGTAAATGGTATGAGGTCATTGGTGAAAAGACGATCGCTGATGCTATCCTTGACCGTATCGTGCATGATGCGCACCGGATGGAACTTAAGGGAGAGTCGATGAGAAAAAGAAGGCCGGCAGAGCCCGAAAAAAGCTATCTGCAAAACACACTTTAAATAACTACTTTTGACAACGCTTCTACAGCGTTCGCTGCGCTCGTTCGCCAGCACTTTAGGTGGTCAATTTGCCACGGAATCACCTGGTCAACTTCTCCGTATTATACATCCTGACCATCTTGCTCTTCTTCGAAGATACGTCGGCCAATGTACCAGTACATCCTGACACGTTCAAAATCTACAGAGCGAACTGCCGATTCTCTCGCCGTACTTATTATCGATTGTATATCACCGATGATCGATTTCGATGCTTCCATATAATATTTTGTATTTTTAAGTTGTTGGTAGACAGGCATCAATTTTCACGAGCCAATTTTTGATCGAAGGGCGCTCATGTCCCTGCTTAGTTTCAGATTTAGCACTTTAGCATACTCCTGTGTGGTTTTAATGCTCGCATGACCCAGCATAACAGACACGCTTTCTATAGGCACATCGTTGGCCAGCGTTATCGTAGTAGCAAAAGTATGTCGTGCGATATGAAAGGTCAGGGTCTGCTTGATCTTACAGAGTTCAGCGATCTCCTTCAGGTAGTCGTTGACCTTTTGATTGGAGGGTACCGGGAAGAGCAGCCCGGTATTGGCGCACTTAGGATGATACTCATATTTTCGTATGAGTTCAATAGCCTGCGGTAAAAGCGGGACCCGGGTTGGGATATCGGTTTTTTGGCGATTTGTCATGATCCATATTTCGCCGTCGTAGCGGTCAGTCAGGTGCTCACGGTGGAGATTCTTAATGTCAATGTACGCCAGGCCCGTGTAGCAGCTGAACAGGAAAATATCCCTGATCTGTTCCAGTCGTGCAGACGAAAAGTTCTTTTCGGCAATACGGTTCAGGTCGTCTTGTTCCAGGCATACCCGGTGAACCCGTTTCGTTTTGCCTTTGTATTTCAGGAATGGGTTGCGGTCAATCCAGCCGTTATCCAGGCAGATGGTGATGATCTTTTTAAAGTTCCTCATGTACTTAACGGCCGAATTATTGCCGCAATTGCGCTCTGATCTTAGCCAGAAATCATAATCCGTAATGAATTGGTGATCTACTTTTTTGACAGGAATATCTGAAAGATTAAAACGCCACTTGAGAAAGCGCTGTGTATGGCTCAACGATATTTTATACCGGCTTAGTGTACCTTTTGAATTTTCTTTGCCGACGAGCTTACCGAATTTCTCGTTGTGATTGTCAAAGATTTCGATGAGCATTTTCGGGTTCTCTTCTTTGCCCAGGAAACGACATTTCAAACTCTCTGCGGTAATGTCATCTCCCGCTTTGATCATTGCTGAATGCGCGTCATCGATCTTCGCGCGTAGGGTGTCGAGGTAATTATTGAGCGATTTTACGGTTTCTTTCGTTCCCTTCATTCGCCCTGCTGATGGGATCCACTGCGAAGGTTCACAATCACGGCCGGTGGTGATTTCTGTGCGCTTACTGTCAATCGTAATACGCATGTAGATAGGCATAGGACCTGTCTGATAGCTCTTTGGTCTCTTCAAATAAAAGAGCACACTGAAAATTGTCTTCATAATGACTCACTAAATGGTTAAACAAATATCGGTTTGCGGCCATTTTCTGACAAGATGTTCATTTTTTTAACTGGCTGTCAATCAGTGTTTTAAACCCTTTCTGGTGAGTTAATCAATTGATTAACTTTACTCACCGAATTACTCACCGGACATACACGAAAAAGCGTATAAAACAGCTTGTAGGGTAAAAATTAAAAGCCTGATTTCGTGCGAAATACAGGCTTTTAGTCATTTTTGGTATGAAAATCAGCGGAGAGGGAGGGATTCGAACCCTCGATACCCTTTTGGAGTATACACACTTTCCAGGCGTGCTCTTTCGACCACTCAGACACCTCTCCGTTTAAATGCGGATTGCAAAGGTAAAATATTTGCCCTTACTAACAATAAAAAAGCGAAGCCAGGTTTAACCGGGCATCGCTTCACAAAAACTTAACTCTACTTATAAAAAATTGCACTCGCATTAGTATGACGGTTATTGTGGGCTTAGGTTTAATTTAGGTAAAAAATAGTTGGCTTTAATGCAGATAGATAATTTTAGCTTATGTTTGCCCCGTATCCGCTGCATAGCGGTAAGTTAACATAAAATCCTGTTTTGCTTGTAATGCTGAGCATCAACGATATTAAGAAACCTATTGCGGCCGATATTGATGTATTTGAGGAGAAGTTCAGGGCCTCAATGAAAAGTTCTGTTCCGCTGCTTGATCGTATTACCCACTATATTGTTAAGCGTAAGGGCAAACAAATCCGCCCGATGTTCGTGTTTTTTTCGGCGAGTATTTGCGGGGGTATTAATGAGGCCACCCATCGTGGTGCTGCATTGGTTGAGCTGTTGCATACCGCATCGTTGGTGCATGATGATGTGGTTGATAACTCGTATCAACGCCGCGGCTTTTTTTCGATCAATGCCTTGTGGAAAAACAAGATAGCGGTGTTGGTTGGCGATTATCTGCTGTCAAAAGGGCTGCTGCTTTCTATCGATCATAATGATTTTCAGTTGTTGCGCATTGTATCAGACGCCGTAAAGCAAATGAGCGAAGGCGAGCTGATGCAGATAGAGAAAGTGCGCCGGATGGATATTGGCGAGCCTGTTTATTACGAGGTGATCAGGCAAAAAACAGCATCGCTCATTGCATCGTGCTGTGCCTGCGGGGCGGCATCGGCAGGGGCAGGTGATGAGGTGGTTGAAAAAATGCGCCTTTTTGGCGAGAAGATTGGTATCGCCTTCCAGATTAAGGATGATATGTTTGATTTTGGCACCGATGATGTAGGCAAACCCCTCGGCATCGATATCAAAGAAAAAAAAGTGACCCTGCCGCTTATTTATGCCCTGGCCAACTGCTCATCAACCGATAAAAAAAGGATCATTAACCTGGTGAAGAACCATAACGACGATCCTAAAAAAATAGCCGAAATTATCCGTTTTGTTAAAGAAACCGGCGGCCTGCAATATGCCGAAACCCAGATGAAGCGTTTCCAGGATGAGGCTTTTGAAATCCTCAACACTTTTGCCGACAGTGAATCGCGCCGTGGCCTGGAGCAGTTGGTGCGTTTCACTACCGAACGAAATAAGTAAATAATCATCTTCCGGATACCTTTTTTTAATGAGCTCTGGCTACCTTTATCGTAACCAATACCACGTTATGGCAGCTACTATCCCTACACTTTTTGAATGGGCAGGCGGCACACCTGCTTTCGAAAACCTGTTCAACCAATTTTATGATAAGGTTTTGGCCGATGAACTGTTGGAGCCCGTGTTTAAGCATATGTCGCCGCAACACCGGATGCACGTAGCTCATTTTGTGGCCGAGGTACTTGGCGGACCAAAAACCTACAGCGAAAGCGAAGGCAGCCACTATGCCATGATCAACAAGCATCTGCAAAAGTATTTAACCGAAACACATCGTAAACGCTGGATTGAATTGTTGCTGCAAACTGCGGATGAATTGTTATTGCCCGATGATCCTGAATTCAGATCGGCATTTGTGGCTTACCTTGAATGGGGAACCCGGATAGCCGTACTTAACTCCCAAACCGACAGTACCACCGAAGCGCCCGACACGCCAATGCCGCAATGGGGCTGGGGCGTGCCTGGCGGGCCGTACATTCCCTGAGGAGATAAAGCCACTTCAAGGCTGCTTATTTGATATGTTCGGTTAAACTTTACTAACTTCGTAAATGCAGACGTTACAATCCTTGTTCCCCAAAATAGGTTTCTTTTCTATCCTTGATGTTTTGCTGGTTGCCCTGATCATTTACCAGTTATACAACCTGATAAGGGGTACCATAGCCGCCAATATTTTTATAGGTTTTGCTGTGATTTTCGCGCTCAATTTTGTGGTAAAGGCCCTGGACATGAAACTGCTTACCATCATATTGGGCAAGTTTGTTGATGTAGGGATCATTGCCATTATTGTTGTTTTTCAGCAGGAGGTGAGGAGATTTTTGCTGTTGGTAGGTAAAAATGCTTCGCTGCAGCGCAACAAGGCCTGGTGGAAATACTTTTTTGGCCGCGAAGAAGTTGAGAAAAATAATTATGCCCGTATCAAGCCCATTATTGACGCCTGCAAAAGCCTTAAGCAAACCCGTACCGGAGCACTTATTGTGTTTGCCAAATATTACGATGAGCAGTTTTATCAAAACAGCTGCGAAATTGTGGAAGCTAAAATTTCCAAGCGACTGCTGGAAAGTATTTTTCAGAAAACCAGTCCGCTGCATGATGGGGCGGTAGTGATTTCTGAAAACAAAATTAAATCGGCCAGCTGTATTTTGCCGCTTACCGAAAAAACAGATCTGCCGGCGCAGTTTGGTTTACGCCATAGGGCGGGGATAGGGGTGACGGAGGCTAACGAAGCTACGGCCATTATCGTTTCTGAAGAAACAGGTGAGATTTCATACGCCAAGCAGGGCCGTGTTAAAATGAATATCAGCTTTGCCGAGCTGGAGAAGGTTTTGAATAAGGATTTTTAAGAAGATTAACAGGGGCACTATCATCTAAACAGATGTTATTACAAATCTCCATCGATAAACTCATAGAAACCGCCCGGGTTCTGCTCTCCATAGCCGGACGTTACCTTGTATTTGCCGGTTTATTCTATTTGTTTTTTTATGTGTGGAGAAAGAAAGCATACTGGCAGGCCAAAATTCAGCAGCGCTACCCCGAAAATAAACACATCCTTAGGGAAATAGCTTATTCGTTTATTACCATACTGATATTTGGTGCGGTGATCATGCTGGTGATCTATGCAAGTAAAAAGGGTTTAACGAAGATCTACCCCAATATCAGCGATCATGGTTACCCATATTACATCTTCAGTATTGTATTGATGATATTAGTGCATGATACCTATTTTTATTGGACGCACCGGGCTATGCATTGGAAGCCCCTCTTTAGGCTGATGCATAAAACGCACCACCTGTCAACCAACCCTACTCCTTTTGCCGCTTATGCCTTTCACCCCTTAGAGGCTATTATAGAAATTGGCATTGTGCCGCTTATCGCTTTTACCATCCCATATCATGGAACAGCCTTAACCATTTTTTCGTTGTACTCTTTGTTGCTTAACGTTACAGGGCATTTAGGCTACGAGCTTTTTCCGAAAGGTTTTGCAAGCCATAAGCTGTTTAAATGGCATAACACCTCAACCCACCATAACATGCATCACCGGCTGGTGAAATGTAATTACGGTTTATACTTTAACATCTGGGACAGGCTGATGGGCACCAACCATCCCAACTATGAAAAAAGTTTTGAGCAGGTGGCTGCGAGGCGGAGCAAATCACAAACTGCGCAACCGGTAATTGAGCAGGAAGCTATTGGTAGTTAAGGCGTAGTTTTCTCTATAACCACCGTAGTATCTTTATCGGTTAATCCTAACTTTTTTATCAGCATCTGATATTTCATTCCTGGTTCGTCTGTTTTAACTATTGGCATCCGGTCGTTTGAGTAGGTTTTAACTACCGGCATTTTGTATACGGTTACACTGCTCGTAATCTCTTTGGTGTTTAATGTTGCGCCATTAAGGTTGTTTGATAATCCTTTTTGTGGTAATACCGGGATAAATCGGGATAAACTGGTATCAACCGATTTTAGCTTCAAAAATTGATCGAAAGGTGAGGCTGGAACCTTTTTAAGATTTTGCGCTTTTAGCTGGGCGGTAGCTGCTACCAATATGATAAATAATAAGGTTTTTTTCATGGCTATAACGTTTTATACGAAGATAGTTAACCTGTAATAATATATAAATGTTAAATAATGTTATTTATTGTTAAACGGTTTTTAATTGTTAAGGATTACCCCGGCCATAAAATGATAGATTTTGTTACTTTTGTTGAAAATTTAAAAACCGATGAGCGAACTCATTAAAAAACAAGTGAACGATGCAAAGGCCCTGATGGAAAAGGCCATTGACCATGCAGATAGCGAATTGAATAAAATACGTGCAGGTAAGGCAAGCCCTTCATTACTTGACGATATCAGGGTTGATTACTATGGTACCTCAACACCGCTAAGCCAGATTGGCAGTGTTAACACCCCTGATGCCCGTACCATTGTTGTTCAGCCATGGGAAAAATCATTGCTAAACCCTATCGAAAAAGCTATTAAAGAAGCCAACCTTGGTGTTAATCCGCAAAACGACGGTATCATCATCCGCATCAATGTACCGCCGCTTACCGAAGAGCGCCGTCGCGACCTGGTTAAAAAAGCCAAAGGCGAAGCCGAAACAGGTAAAGTAGCTATCCGTAACATCCGTAAAGATGCCAACGAAAAGATCAAAAAGTTAAAAACAGAAGGTGTTTCTGAAGATGAAATAAAAACAGGCGAAGCTGAGATCCAAAAACTTACCGATGCTTACATAGCCAAAGTTGATGTATTATCAGAAGCTAAAGAAAAAGATATCATGACGGTTTAATATTAACCTTATGTCAAATTAAAAGGGAATGAGCTACTTAGCCATTCCCTTTTTTTATGTTTGCTGCCGAAACATGGATTTATTACTTTCTTATTTAAAAAAGCATCGCATGGTTGTGGTGCTGGCCCTGGTGCTGGCTGCTTTTAATATTGGGTTTTCATTGCTCGATCCGCTTATAACGGGTCATATTATGGATACCTACATTGTGCCGAAAGACAAGCTGGTACATACTTTCGATTATCGCTTTTACGGCTCGCTGGGCATGATAGGTCTTGCCATAGGCGCGGCAATGGTATCGCGTATAGCCAAAAACTTCCAGGATTATTTTACTAATATCATCACTCAAAAGGTTGGTGCCGAAATGTATGCCGATGGCCTGCGCCATTCGCTCGAGTTGCCTTACCAGGTATTTGAAGATCAGCGAAGCGGCGAAACCCTGGGGATACTGCAAAAAGTGCGTACCGATTGTGAAAAGTTTATCACCTCATTTATCGGGGTGCTATTTGTGAGTTTGGTAGGGATGGTTTTTGTTATTGTTTACTCGTCAACAGTAAGCTATAAGGTTACATTGGTTTATTTTGGAGCTATACCCATTATCACCTTTGTAAGTATGACCCTGAGTAAAAGGATCAAAACAATTCAAAAAAATATTGTATCGCAAACCACTGCCCTTGCCGGTTCAACTACCGAGTCGTTAAGGAATATCGAGCTGGTGAAAAGCCTTGGCCTGGCCAAACAGGAAATTGAAAGGCTCAATAACACCACTTATAAAATCCTCGACCTCGAACTAAAAAAAGTGAAATACGTGCGAAGCATGAGCTTTGTGCAGGGTACCACCGTAAACCTGGTAAGAAGTATTATGGTGGTGATACTGCTGGTACTTATTTTTAAGGGAACACTTACGCCCGGCGATTATCTGAAATTTTTATTCTACTCGTTTTTCCTGTTTAACCCATTGCAGGAGTTGGGCACCGTTATCCAATCATGGCGTGAGGCCGAGGTTTCGTTGGGTAATTTTAAAGGGATCCTGAATACGCCGATTGATAAAAAGCCCGAAAAACCGGTGTTGCTTGAAAAGGTAAATACTTTAACATTCAGCGATGTTACCTTTAAGCATTTAACGGCTAATCGTAACGCGCTTAACCATATCAATTTCGAAACCCAATCGGGCGAGACCATTGCGTTTGTTGGCCCTTCAGGCTCTGGTAAAACAACATTGGTGAAATTGCTGGTGGGTTTATATCAGCCGTTACAGGGCGATATTTTATATAACGGTACATTAAGCAAAGAAATTGACCTCGATCAGCTGCGCGAAAAAATAGGTTTTGTAACCCAGGATACGCAGCTGTTTTCGGGCACTATCCGCGAAAACCTGCAGTTTGTGCGCCCCGGTGCTACCGACGAAGAATGTATGGATGTATTACAGCGGGCCGCCTGCCAAACCCTGCTGGCCCGTGCCGATAAGGGTTTAAGTACCGTAATTGGCGAAGGCGGCGTAAAGGTATCCGGCGGAGAAAAGCAGCGTCTTTCTATAGCCCGTGCATTATTACGTCGTCCGGATATTCTGGTGTTTGACGAGGCTACCTCATCGCTTGATTCGATCACCGAAGAGGAGATCACCGAAACTATTCGTGAGGTATCCGAAACAGAAAATCATATTACCATATTGATAGCTCACCGCTTATCAACCATTATGCATGCCGATAGCATTTACGTGTTGGAAAAAGGCCGCATTATTGAATCGGGCAAACATGCTGATCTCATCGCTCAAAAAGGTTTGTATTATGCCATGTGGAGGCAACAGATAGGGGAGAAGGATACAGCGGATGCGTTGGATTGATATTATATACCAACAATAAAGGCGATGTGAAAACATCGCCTTTATTGTTCTATTCTAACGTCATTGCGAGGAACGAAGCAATCGCACGGAGGCAGAGCGGCTAAGCAGATTCGCCCTGTATGGTTCGCGATTGCTTCGTTCCTCGCAATGACGGCTAAAAGATATAACTGTTCCTAAAATCCAACCGGCGGAGGTGGCACCAAAGTAACCGTAACTGTTTTAACCGCTACCTTATTGCTTGTCATCCGCTCAAATAACCTTACCGCACTATCAATAGCAGTTTGATGTTCCGTTTCCGGTATCTCATTAAGCACTTCCAAAAACTGTTTCCATTTAGCGCCGAGTTGATCGCCATATACCTGGTAATAATGATAATTCAGATTGCGGGGTACAAGGTGCTCATTGGTCTTTAGTCGCTTTACGATCACATTGCCGCCAAGCGTAGCACCTTCTAAAACATACATGGCGCCTAATATCGCCGCGTCGCTGCTCAAATCGATGTAGTTGGGAGGCGGCCCTTCGATATCCGGGCTCATATTCGTATTAATCTCCTCAAGATCTTTTAACAACGCCGGTAGCTTAATACGATTGGTTATATCAAGTTTTTGCTGCAATGCGTTGCTCAATCCCCCAAATAAAAAGCCTTCCGCAGCCAGGTGTATGCCGTAGTTTAAATGCAGTATGATCAGATACTGCTCAAACGTAAGCGAACCATCCATTATTTGCCCAACAAACATGTTTTGTTCCAACTGGTTGTGCAGGCTGGTAGTAGCTTGTTTTATTTTTTCATGAAGCATAGAAGCGATCTTTTTTATGCTGCTAATATAGCATCAACGCATTTATAAAGATCATCAAGCGCAAAAGGTTTTGCTAAATAAGCCGTGGCATTAATGTGCTGAGCGATCCGTGTAATATCGTCATGGCCTGAAAACAGTACAAAAGGTATAGTTCTATGGTCATCAACCAAATGTATTTCGGCAATAATTTCTTTGGCTTCTTTTTGGCCTATGTAGTTATCAAGCATAATCAGATCCGGGCTAAAACTTTCTACATGATCTGAGATATCATAGCCATCCATTTTAATAGCAACATCATATTTATCGCCCAAAGCAATTTCCATGATATCGGCTATATCCGGATCATCCTCGATAACTAATATTTTTTTGAGTGTTTTAATTGACATTTAAATTTTTGGTGAACCAGAAGTTGTACAATGATTCAACACAATTCACCAGGTTTAAATAGCCTGCCGGCTTGGTTAAATAGGCGTTTGCACCAAATTCAAGCGAGGCTTTAACATCTTTAGGATTATCTGAAGTTGAAAAGAACACCACCGGTACATATTTTAAAAAAGGTATTTCTCTGATACGTTTAACAAGGTCGAGCCCCGATAAACCAGGCAAATTAAGATCAAGCAATATTAACTTAGGCTTAACACGGGCATCGGTAAGTTGTTTTAATTGTTCGAGCGCATCTTTTCCGTTGTCGATGATTTTTACGGTTAACCCATCTTTCACCTCCTTTACAGCATGCTGCATTATAAATGCAAAATCTTCGTCGTCTTCTACGTAAAATATATCGGGTGAACTCACAACTAACTTATTTTAAATGATATGTAAAAAACTGTGCCAATTCCTAACTTACTTTCAAACCATATACGCGCGTTGTGTTTTTCAACAATACGCTTTACGATTGCCAGGCCTACACCGGTGCCTTCAAATTCCAATGCGTTATCCATACGTTTAAATAATTCAAATACCCGGTTATAGTAATTTACATCAATACCAACACCATTGTCTGATACGGAATAAACCACTTCATTGTTCCGTGTTTCGCCTTGTACTGATACTTTTGACGGATTGGATTTGGACGAATATTTAACCGCGTTATTAATGAGGTTGGTAAAAACCTGGGTTATCATCACGCTATCACCGTTAATGGATGGTGTTTCGCCAATGGTAAATTCAATATTTTCGGGGTTAAGGGCTGATAGCACCTCCCGTTTTATCTCTTTCAGTAATAAGCCCATATTAATAGGCAGCAGTTCAATTTCGGCACGGCCAACACGCGAGTAATGCAATATCTCTTTGATAAGCATGTGCATTTTGTCGGTGCCTTTTATAATCCGGTCAAGCATTTTCTTTGCCGAATCATCCAGGCTTTTATTGGTGGCTAAAAGCAGTTCCGAATAGCTTTTTATGGATGATAAGGGTGTACGCAAATCGTGCGATATGGTATAGCTGAAAGTGTCCAATTCATCATAAGCCAATTGTAACCGCTCGTTAAGAATCCTGATCTCGTTGGCTTTGCGGTTTATTGCGTAGATAATATCCTCCCTAACTTTCAGTACCGCGGTTATCTCATCGGTTTTCCATTTTTCGGAGGTGAACTTTACAATTTCAGTCCAGCTCTCAAATGATTTGCGGGGCGATAATTGCAGCATGCCATCCGCCGTCTCTTCAACCGGTTTTTCAGGATTTCCCGCCCAGTTGATGGACGTAACTTGCTCGGGTTTAAACCAGATGATCATTTCTCCAAGCTCTTTTGATAACGAGCAGGCTAAAATACCGCTTGCTACATCGCTATATTGCTGCGCGGCAGTGAATATGGCCGGGAAACGATGTGTGCTGTACACAGTATCTACCATATTGGTTTTAAGCCAATCGGCAATTTCGGCAATTTGGTCGGTGGTTGGGGTTTGGCCAATGGTGTTGATGTCGCCATCGTATATCAGTGCTACGCCCGAAGCCGTAGTTACATCTTTAAGGGTAATTTTATTACGTGTGAGCGCGAAAGTAAAGTCCGAATCTTTTTTTATGTAATCGGCGATAGCGTTGGCTGCTTCGGTAAGTTCATGCAGTTTTGCGTTATCTTCCTCATCCTGCCTGTATTCGAGTGCCGATGAAAGGATGTGGCCAATGAGCTTAGAAGCGTCCCTGGATTTGTAATCAATAAACCTCGGCGAATAGTTATGGCAGGCTACGAGGCCCCACAATTCGCCATGGGCTATAAGCGAAATACTGAAACTCGACTCAACGCCCATATTTTTTAAATACTGGATATGGATGGGTGATACCGCCCTTAATCCGGAATGGGTAAGATCAAGCGGCGTTGCCTGATCTTGATAAGTGATAATAGCCGAGCTTTCTGAATTAACATCGGCAATAATACGGGTAAGATTGATCTTATAAAGTTCGCGTGCCTGTTTAGGTATGTCCGATGCCGGGTAATGTAAACCTAAAAAAGGCTCCAGGTTGTCATTTTTCACCTCGGCGGTTACCTCGCCGTGTCCGTCCTCATTAAATTTATAGATCATCACCCTATCATAATTGATGATCTTTTTTATTTCGAAAGCCGCGTTTTGCAGCAAGATATTCAGGTTTTTACCACTTAAAATTTCAGATACCGAACGGCCTATGATTTTCTGGATGTCATACCCAAGGTCTGATTCGGTTGGTTCAAATTCCAGTACCAGGTCGTTTACCGAATGGCTGATAATGAGGTTATAGCTGGTTCCTTTAACATCAATGGCCAGCGGGTTAATAGTATCTGAAGTTTTGGTTACTTTGGCCAGGTTAAGCAACTGCTGTAGCGAGGCGATATCGCCCGAAATTTCCAGCTGCTGTTCGAAATCCGCTATGTTTTTACCAAGCAGGCCGGTTGCCTCAAGACCGGTAAAGGCTTCTACGTTTTTGCTTACGTATGAGATATTATAGCTTTTACTGTTTACGGCAATCAGGAAGCCGTGCGATTGGATTTTTCCGGGGATGTGGATGGGTTCTCTGTCACAATTGGTCAGGTCTACCTGGTACGTCATAACTTGTTTTATAGGATGAACGGTGCGTAAATTACAAAAAATATACTTCTATGAAATATATTGTTTAAATAGGTAAGTTGTGAAAAAGTTTTAGGTGGATGTAAAATAGCAGCCACCGGGTTGTTCAAAGTAGGCGTTAATACAGTTTGTCATCCTTCGTTCCTACCCATGACATAATTAAAAAAGTTTGTCATCCTGAGCGGTAGCGAAGGATCTTCTACAACAAGCATAGCGGCTACACAGGGCGAAGAAGATGCTTCGTTCCTCAGCATTGTAAAGGTGAAAATGTTATATCCCTTCAGATGCCGCGGCTTTTAGACAACAAAGGATTAATTCACAAAAGCAACCTATATATTCTTATTCTCAATCATCCTGAAAAACTCATCCCTGTAAGTATCACCCACCGGGATGATCTTATCACCTATCTGGATGCGGCTCCGCTCGATGCTGTCAATTTTGTTAAGCGCTACAATGTATGATTTATGTACGCGTACAAAATGTTTTTCGGGCAGGGCATCTTCCATTTTTTTCATGCCTTGCAGGGTAATGATACGCTCGGTTGAGGTAAATATGGAGATGTAATCCTTCAAGCCCTCAATAAACACAATATCGTGCAGGTATACTTTCTGAATTTTATGCTCGGTTTTAACAAAAATAAAATCTGTCGAAAAATCATCCTGTTGCACGGGCTCGGCCTGTACTACCACCGGTTTGGTGGCTACCGGCTGAATGATGGACTGCGCTTTTTGTACCGATTTAAAAAACCGGTCGAATGCGATGGGTTTCAGCAGGTAATCTACCACATCAAGTTCGTAACCTTCTAAGGCGTATTGCGGGTAGGCGGTGGTTAAAATTACTTTGGCCTTGCCGTTGGCTATTTTCAGGAATTGGATGCCGGTAAGTTCGGGCATTTGCACGTCGAGGAAAACCAGGTCGGCTTCGGCGGCCTGCACCATGGTTAGGGCTTCGATAGGGTTGGTTGTGGCTTTAACCAATTGCAAAAAAGGCATTTTGGATATATAATCTTCCAGAATGTGCAGCGCCAAAGGCTCATCGTCAACTACCAAACATCTTATCATAGCGTAAAAATAATGTAATAATGGTTTAAATTAAATATTCTGATTTCTTAAAAGTATCATAACGGCGTCAACTCGATTGATTTGTACCAAATTTCGGCTCCTTCCGATTGCAGCAGGATACGCCCATGTGAAAGCGAGGCTATGCCCCAGTTTACCAGGTGCCCGTTTACGTAATGCTCAATCTGATTGCCGCTGCAAATAATTTCGATGGTATTCCATTCGCCGCACGGGTTTTCGAAATTGGCGGTGCGATAAACCCGCTGCTGATCCCACTCGATGGCTGATTTATTGGGCGTAACCACGCTGGTGTGCTGTACGCACCAAATATCGCCGCAATCACCTTCCTGTATCTGGCATTCAATTGATCGAGGCCAAACCACGTCTTTATCACTTTCTCCAAAATGATATAAAATACCGGCATCGCGCGCCCCTTTTTCGCGGGGATGATATTGTTTGGTGCCCCATTTAAATACTACCTTAAGGTAATAGTTATCGTACGATTTCTGAGTGGCCATATAGCCAAAGTATTTGCCCATAACATGCACCATGCCATTTTCGATGGCGAAGTTATGGTGTACATCATTGTCCTTGCCCAAGGTATCCAGGTAAGTATACCAGCCTTTTTTATCCTTACCGTTGAGTAGTTTTTGAACGCCCAGCTCCCTGATCCAGATATTGCGAAACGATACCGGGAACTCATGCTCCTGCAACAACAAAGGCAGTGCGAAGGCATGTTTTTGATATTTAGGCTGCCCAACGTGGGCTACTGTACCTTTAATAGCCACATGGTTTTGTACCAGCACTCCATTGTGCAATACTGTAATATAAGCCGGTGTTTTAACCGAACTATCTATATTGAAACGGGGGGCGGTGTAAATGATATCATATTTTTGCCAGGCGCCGGGTTTAAGCGAGGCATTAACCTGGGGTACATATTGTTTGTATATAGAACCTGCCTGCCCGTTTGAGTAGGTGCGGTTTTTATAACTGTCCAGTATCTGAAGTTCGTACCGGCTTTGCATAATTACGCCGCTGTTACCGCGTTCCTGGCCTTCGCCTTTCACAATGGCGGGTGTGCGCCATTCAATGTGCAGCTGGCAATCGGCAAAGTTTTGTTTGGTGATGATGGAGCCGCTGCCGGGTTTAACGGTTACAATGCCGTCTTTAACAGTCCAGCTGGGTTTGTTGCCTTTTTGATCGGTCCATTTATCAAGGTTTTTGCCATCAAACAGAATAATAGCATCCGACGGAGGTTTGTTCCCTGTGCCAGGTAACACAACTTCGGGCTCCGGATCCCAAACTTCGGTGGCTTTAGGGTCGGTTTGTGCCGAGGTTGTTAAGCCGGATGCAGCTAACAGCAGGGCGGGAAGCAAGTTTTTCAGATAGCTCATGGTTATCATCGGTTAGTTTTATAAATCTATCGATAATTCACAAGTGTAGGTGTTTTCTTCATCGCGGATATTTAATTTATATCTATCGGGATAAAGCAGATTAAGGCGGCGCTGTACATTGATGAGGCCTATGCCACCCACCGCATCGCGGTTAAGGGTGTGTTTTTTGTTCTGGATATAGAAATGTAGTTTACCATCGGCCACATTAATAAGCAGCTTTATGGGTGAGGTGATATCATTGGCCACGCCATGCTTAAAAGCGTTTTCGATAAAGGCGATCAATAAAAGTGGTTCGATTTTTTGGTTGGTGATATTGCCATCCACCTTAAAATCAATAAAAGCTTTGGCCCCGAAGCGGATTTTTTGAAGGTCGATATAGTTTTGCAGGTATTGGAGTTCTTTGCTCAGATCAACCTTGGTGTCGTTACATTCATACAGCATGTACCGCATAATTTCGGACAGCTTTAAAATAGCCTCGGGTGTAGTTTCCGAGCGCTGATAGGCCAGCGAATAAATGCTGTTAAGCGAGTTAAATAAAAAGTGCGGGTTGATCTGCGATTTCAGAAAAGCCAGTTCGGCACTGAGGCGCTGGTTTTCCAGGTCGCGCTGGATGCGCTCGTTCAAAAACCAATCGGTACTGAATTTTAGGGCGGTGCTCAGAAATACAAAGATGAGGCTGGTGAAAATACTGCTGTAAAAATAGGTGGCAAAGCTTATAACATGCCCCTTTTGATGCACCAGCACAATATCTTTAAAAATTAAGCCTACGCCGTATTTAAAAAAGCCGTATGCTATAATACTTATCAATACAATGCCGGCATAAAGCCAGTAGCGTTTTTTATTTAAAAAGTTGGGGATAAAAACCAGGTAATTAAGATAAAACAGGCTGATATTGATAACCGGGTAAAGCAAAAAGATCACTGTCAGCTCCTTGCTGGTTAGTTGCGCATCGTTAATCCTCGCCAAAAAAACAAAAAAAGATATGATGGCCATCCAAAAAAACAGGTGCCAGAATATGATCCAGGCTGTTTTAATGCCGCTTTTATGTTTCTGTAATGGTAATGTAGCCTCCATTATCTGCTAAAATAAAACCCTTTTGTTGATAGGGCATGGCATCTAATTTAGTGTTTTGACAATGATATCGGCCTTATATTTATATATAGCACCCCATTTTTTCGATGAACTGGCTTTTATTATCGATGAACGGGTTAAAAGGTGTATAAAAGCGTTCATCTATAAACAAAGTGAGTTGGTCTAAATGATTTTAGCAGGATATTTTTTAGATGTTCCTTTGTTGTATAAAATCACTCACAATGAAAACGCTTATCAAAAACTCAAACCCTTTTATCATGTTATTGATCCCGGTAATGTTTGCCCTTATATTAGGTGTAAGCTACCAGTTTGAGCAAAAACACGAGTCGGCCGAAATTGGCCGTACGGCAGTACATGCTACCTCGTTGTTCCACAAAGGTTTTGTATTGGTTAAAAACGTTTGCTCGGTAGCAAAAAGCAATAACATATGGTAATCAGCACCGAAGGGCTTTCCTTCACCTTTGGCAAGCAGCAGGTTGTAAAATCATTAGCGCTGCAGGTACCGGAAGGAAGTATATATGGTTTTCTTGGGCCTAACGGCGCCGGGAAAACCACTACCATCAAACTCCTCCTAAACCTTTTAAAGCCCGATGCGGGCGATATTCACATTTTTGGGCAGGATATTAAAACCCGTCGCATCCAGATCCTTAAACAAATAGGTTCGCTTATTGAGCAGCCTGCCATATACCAGCATCTTACCGGTAAGGAAAATTTGCTAAACAGGGCTTTATTGCTGCAGGTACCCGATACACGTGTTGATGACATGCTGGCGCTGGTGCAATTAAGCAATGCCGCCAACAAAAAGGCGGGGCAGTATTCATTAGGGATGAAGCAACGCCTGGGCATAGCGCTTGCCCTGCTGCCCGACCCTAAACTGTTAATTTTAGACGAGCCAACCAACGGCCTGGACCCGAATGGCATTATCGAAATTCGCGAGTTATTGAAGAAACTGGTCGCCGAACATGGCAAAACCGTTTTTATCTCCAGCCATCTGCTGGGCGAAATTGAACGTATGGCTACCCATGTTGGCATTATTAACGGCGGGGCCATGCTTTTTCAGGGCAGCATTGCCGATTTGCAGGCTATCAGCAAACCATTGGTGCGCATTGAGGCAGCCAATACGGTAGATGCCGCCAACCTGCTTACCCGTAACAACTATGATGTTACTGAAGTAAACGACGAAAATTTATTTGTACCCTACATCTCCAAACAGCAAATGGGCGATATAAACGCCCTGCTTAATAAAAACAACCAGGTAGTTTACAGTATTGTTAAACAGCAAAAAGACCTGGAGAAATTATTTTTAGATATTACCCAAAAAGCCTGAGCCATGAAGGGATTTATACTTGCATTCCGTTCCGAATTTTATAAAAGCCGTAAAACGCTGGGCTTTTGGGCTTCTGTTTTGTTGCCGCTTCTTATTAACAGTTTAATATTTGCCGGCTTTTACAGCCGAAGCGCCACCCTGGCTTCAATGCCTCCAATGGTATTGTGGCTTCAGTTTGCGGGCGCTATATTGGGTATTATGGGTTCGTTACTGCTGCCCATGTATATTATTTTTATAGCCTATTCGGTAAACAGCGTTGAACATAAAGCCGATACCTGGAAAACTTTGTTTACGTTGCCCATAGCCCGGTGGTATGTTTATGCAGCCAAGTATGTATACGCTATATTTTTGGTATTTGTATGTTTAGCCCTTTTTGTACTGTTTACCATTGGTTTTGGCGATTTACTGAGCGTTGTGAAACCCGAACTGCGGTTTGACAATTTCCACATGGAAAAAGAACTGGTGCAGATTTATTTCAAGCTGTTCCTTTCGGCATCAGGCATCCTGGCCATTCAGTTTTTGCTCAGCCTGCTTTGGTCTGACTTTTTGAAGCCGATGGGCATAGGTTTTGTTTGCACCATTGCGGGTGTTATCCTCGCTTCAAAAGGCTGGGAATACGCCTATGCTTTTCCATACTCGCACCCAATGGTGGCTATCACTACCATGATGCGGCGCGATAAAGCCAATCCGGCTAACCAGTTGGCTATTGATATTTTTACCAAAGATGTTTTTGTAAGCCTGGCTGTGGCGGTTGTAGTTTTTGTAGCCGGATATTTCATTGTGCAGCGCAAAAGTGTGAAGTAGTTTTTAGTGATTAGAGGTTGGTGGTTAGAGATTAGGAATTGCCGCACTTTGGGTATTGTCAATTAAAATTTTTAAGGTCATCAAGAATGCGGGAAATTTCCTGGTTAAGCGAATCGATTGAAGCTTGCGCAACAGGTTGTTTCCCTTCTATTTGTTTGTAGTAAAGGTTATAGCTTTCAATCCGCAGGTCACAATAATGCTTTAAAAATTTGTTACGATCTTTGATAACATCGGGCAGGTTAAGAGAATCAACCGAGTTGAGGAGCTTAATATTTTCATTCCAGTAATACAAACCGCGATCTTTGAGTTCGGAAAGTAAAACCTCTTTGTCGGTATCCTTTGGCATACTCAACACCTCAAGAGCCATCGATTCCTTTATCGAAAAATCTTTCATCCTGGCTTCATAGATAGCTGCTACGTTGGGGATTTTCAGATAGGCTACCGCACTGCCCCCCAATATAAATACCGCGATAAACATAGTAACTATTAGTTCAAGTCCCTTTTTTTGCGGCTGAACCAGGCTTGGATAATAAAGGTAACCAATGGCAAAGCCGCTAAGCAATCCTCCGACGTGTGCGGCATTATCCACCCCTGCTTTTGTGCCGCCCATCAGGTTATAGGCCACAAACACGCTTATGCTCACCAACAGCTGCTTACGCACCGATTTTTCAATTACATTGGTGGTAAGCAATGAAAGGAAAACACCATACATACCAAATATAGCCCCCGAAGCCCCTGCGCTAACCTGGAAAGGATGAACCCCAATGCTGGTGATGCTGGCTACCAGCCCCGTAAGCAGGTATGCAACGGCAAATTTGAATTTATTTAACACCGGCTCGAGCAAAATACCTACGTAGATGAGGGCGTACATATTCATCAGGATATGGAAAATACCGATATGAAGAAAAGTACTGCTAATCAGCCGCCACCATTGATGGTTGAGGGTTAAAGGGCCGAAATCGGCACCCCAGTTCATCAGATCAGTTGTTGTGGGCTCGAAGACAGAAACACCGCAAATCACCATAATAATAAAAACGGCAAGATTAAGATTAACAATAACGGGTGTTACAAAATAACCTTTTTGCGGAATGAAGAAGCCAAAAAAACTCAACAGGTTTTGTTTTGCAGTTGGTGGCGGTGCATTTAAAACGTCATCTTCGGCCGATTCAAATACTGGTGCCAGTGCAGCCAGCTTTTCTGCCAGTTGTTCGTCTGTTATGGTTGCTTTAAATTGCCCGAACGTTTCAATGTAACTATCTACGTTTTTCTGGTTTAATTTTGACCAGTCGCTTAATTTGCCATCGGCATTTTTACTTGTAATTGTTGCGGTATGATCGCTAATTACCAAACGAAAGTCCTGCATGGGGGTAAATAAGCCGCCGCCAATCATTGCTATGAAGCCGTTTTTGCCGTTGTAAATAATATTCCACTGAAGGTGTTTCGCTGTCTCGAGCGCTATTACAAGATATTCTTCCGGATCGGTGTTTTCCAGGCTGATCTCTTTACCAAATGAAGGAGTAAATTTAAATGCCATAAAGTTTAGGACGTTTTTGCCGGCTAAAGATCACAATAAATATGCTATCTTGGCACTAAAACCTTTATCATGAATAATTTTCTTTTAAATATTAATCCCGCCACAGGCCTTATCGTCTGGTCTTCATTGTCTTTAATCAGTGTTTTGTTGGTGATAGGATGTATTATAAATATCATTACTTCGAGGTTTAGTAATGTCGCAGTTAAGATCAGCTGGATAGCTGTTGTATTGATGCTACCTTTGTTAGGCGCCCTGATTTATCTGCTTAAAGCCCCCGCCACAAAATTGCAGGCCTGATCATCCTGAATACATTATAACATAAACCCTTATCATGAATAAACTCCTTTTCCTTAACATCGGCGTACCTGAGTTATTTTTAGCATTGTTATATCCAATAATGGTTATTTATTGCCTTATTGATATTATCCGGTCAACTTTTAAAGATCCTACCAACAAAATTATATGGATAATTGTGGTTATACTGATGCCTTGCCTGGGGTCTGTGCTCTATCTGGTTATCGGGCGGGGTAGTAAGATTGGTTAAACCCGGAGATCAATCAAGTTTTGTAGTGTATAGGCGATTATTGCTTTGGTGTATTAAAAGATACGCCACAAACAAAAAGGTAAGATAAATTATGGCCTGGATAGCATACTCAGAATATGACGGTTTAAGCTCAGTATGCCATGCCTGATAAGCTATTAACACCTGTTTTACAAAGTATAACGCTATCCAGATTCCTACTATTACTATTGAAGAGATGAGTGATCTGCGGAGCTTTCTGATCCAAAGGATTTGCGGCAGTATCATGAAGCTTAAAACTCCCGTAAGCCAGATATAAAGCCAAAAGGGACCTGCAAGTCTGTTACTGAACGAGAACTGCAGGTATTCACTTTGGGAGTAATACGCCATGAACAATTCGCTCAGTAAGCTTATTGTGAAAAGTATTGAACCCAATAAAAGGATACTGTTTACAGCATAGATCAAGGCTTGCCTGTTAATATCAGCTAATTGTATTTTTAAAGCATTAAGTATAACAAGGCAGGGTACCAAAACCTCCGTCCCGTTAAATATGGAAGCGTATATTAGTGATATGGTATAGTTCATTTGTTGTTAAACATCTATCTCACCGGTTTAGGAAACACCGGCAAGCTTTCATGCCCCTCCGCATCTACCGATTGCACCGCAAAGAAATAATTATCCTTCGAATAATTTAAGGTAGCAGTAGTATCGGTAAAATAAAATTTCTTCTCCCAGTACGGGCTGATGGTTTCGCGCATCAATACATAATATCCAGCCGGTTTTTTGCCCGCTGCCGGCGCTTCCCATTTTAGTTTGGTTTTATTGGTGAGATCGCTGGTAATAACGCCAACGTTTTGTGGTTGGGCAGGAGCTGAGGCGAGGTTAGCCAAAACCGATAGGTTCATGCGGGCTACTTTCTGCACATAATTAAAATCAACAAAGTCGGGCAGGTCGCCGTATTCAATGCCGTTTTCGGTGCGTATGTTTTGGTGCTGGCGGTTAAAATTTTCGTTCATTTCGGTAATGCGCACGGCGGTAAAGCCTTGTTCTAAAAATGGCAGGTGATCGCCGCCGCGTAAATAGCGGTCGCGGCGATAGATGAGTTTCACATCCAGTTGATCAACATAACGCTCGCCTATCTCTTTGGTATACCGGGCAAGCTGGCGCGAGGGGCTGTCATTTTCGCCACCTAATGATTTTAAAGCAGCCACCTGTTTATCGGTAGCCGCGGTAGGTACGCCATCGCTAAAAATACGTACGCTGCGGTTATCCTTTAAATCAGTTTCCATGCCGTAGGTATTGCCAACAATATCATTATTCAGCATAGCATCCACATTCCAGTTTTCGGCTTTGGCACGTTTTGCCACATTGGCCGATCCGTATAAGCCCTGTTCTTCGCCAACAACCGTCATGAAAATAATGGTTGCCGGGAATGATCTTTTGGCCATCACCCTGGCCAGTTCCATCGAGAGGGCAGTACCAGAGGCATCGTCATTGGCTCCCGGCTCAAAACCGTTGACATCCATCACATCATTGATCCGCGAATCGTAATGGCCCGATACCAGGTACACCCGGGTATCATTCGGGTCGGTACCTTTTAATATAGCCAGCACGTTTTTCAGTTTGATGGGTTTATCAACGCGCTGGCTTTTAGGCTGTGTGAAGGTATCAAACTGAACGGTCATCTTCCCGTTTGATTCTGCCGCGTATTTCTCCATTTCGGCCTTGATCCAGTTACGCGCCGCGCCGCTGCCGGTGTTTTTGCTGGTTGTATCGCTAAGCGTATGCCTGCTTTTAAAGCTTACCAGTTTGCGGATGGTGGCTTCGATATTTTTGGAGGATACCTCATCAACCATTTGTTTGATGCCTGCATCCTGTTTTATGATGGTTTGGGCGGTGGCGGGCAAGGTGAAGAGGAGGAGGATGAATGGGAGGATGTGTTTCATGTGGATGATGTATTTTTGTTTTTTTGATGTAGAGTTGTGCGTGTTCGCTTGTTCTGCGGGAGACGCAATTATGCGTCTCTACAAAAAAGAAAAGGCTATTCCTCCTCCTCCGCCACAATCCCCAAAATCTCATCGGCCTGCTTAAAATTGCTTTTCACAAAATGGCACCAGTCGCATTCTTTTTTGCCGCAGCCGGTGTTAAAGTTGTGGGCCATGATTTGGGCGTAGGTATCTTTAATTTGCCCGGTTACTGTTTCTACATCCTCGGGTGTTATCACAAATTTTTCGCGGTAGTATTTACCTTCGCCATCGGGTTCAACAAAATCAAATACAGTGCTGATCACCTGCCAGTCGGTTTGGCGGTCGTGGTCAATTAATATCTTGTAAAAAACTGCCTGTCGCCAGTAATCGCCGCCGTTAGGCAAATCGGTGGTTGGGCGCATCAGTTTTTCTTTTGCATTTTTTACTTTACCGGTTTTATAATCAACTACCGTGGCTTGTTTACCTTCAAATTCAATTTTATCCATGTTACCTTTAATAGGCACACCGGCTACTTCAATGTTTTTGATAGATCGCTCGGTAACGGCTATCTTATTCCAATGCGGTACGTTTTGTTCATAATACGGCGGTAGGATCTTTTCGCCATAGGCCGAGCGTAATTTAAACTCATCCTTGGTGAACGAATCGCGGTTGCGGGCCATGTACCACCTAAACTCGCGCATAAAGTTTTCGGTACTCAAAAACTCGTTGTCATTATCCTTTAACTGCCTGTAAGTTTTATTCAAAGCCCAGTGCACAGCCTGCCCAAAAGTAGCCGACGGACTTTTGCCTGCCGGTACCCTGATCAAACACTGGAAATAAAACCGCAAAGGGCAATCAAGGTAATTGCTGAGGTGGGTAACCGATAAGGTATAATTTTGCAGGAGTTGATTGATGTAATTTTTGTCGAGCAGTTCGACTTTGGGCTTATCATCTTCATGATATTGCGTTAGTTCAAAATCAATCATGTCGTGCTCAGGCACCTTAGGGTATTGAACCTGCAGGCTGGTACTGGCCAGAATCTCGCCAACAAACTGGCTTGCCTCCTGGTCTTTACCCTTTTTATCTTTACTTGCGTATGATATCACCAGGTGTTGTTTGGCTCGGGTTATGGCAACATAAAACAGGCGGCGGGCTTCTTCTTTCTGGGCAATATCATCGTTTGAAGCCTGGGTAAGCGTATCCGGATAGCTGAAACCGCTGTTGCGGCCCTTGCTGTCCCAGGTACGTTTATCACAACCTATAAAAAATACATGCTCAAACTCCAGGCCTTTTGAGCCGTGTGCGGTAAGGAAGTTAACCCCGTTTTCCGAAAAAATGGTTTGGTTCAGCTCCAGCCGGATAACGTGTTTCTTCATCATCTCGATGGTAGCTATCAGATCGGCCAGGCTGATATCTGGTTTTTTGCGGCTTTCATCTTTTAAAAAGTCGAAAAAGCTGGTAAGCATCTGCATGTAACTGCCTTTATCCTCCTGCTGCATAATGTATTTGAGGATGCCCATTTTGGCTATCACTTTTTCAAACAGCTTTTGCAGGGTTTCGCTTACCGCAATTTTTAGCAGATCATCAATGTTGCGGATCAGGTACCTCATCGCCTCCTGCTGATCTGGCTTAAAAAGATCGATCTGGGCGGGAGGTTTCAGCTCGTTAACATATCTGCGGATAGATGTTTTAGGCTGATTATAAGCAAGCGTACCAAAGTTTTCTTTAAACACCGCCACACTTGCTTTAGCTATTTCGATAGGAGGGATGTTGAAGAAATCGTAGTGCATAATCTCAAACAACAGCTCATCACCACTGTACGGCGAGTCGAGCTCCATAGCAAGGTAGCGCAGGATGTTGATGATCTTTTCGCCGAATGGATCCATCAATACATCAATTTTACGCTTGGTATTTACCTGGATCTTTTGCACGTTCAGAAACCTGATCATCTCTTCTACCTGGGCATGGTTGCGGTAAATAACCGCTATCTCGCCCGGTGGTACGCCACCGGCTACCAGTTTTTTAATCTGCAGGGATACGTCCACCAGTTCTTTATCAGGGTTTTCGTACTCGCGGATCAATGGCTCAACCAACAGATCATTAAAACGCGGATGCGACGATTTTAAAGCTTTATCTAAATTAAGCTGGCTGGTTAACCGTTCAAAATTGTTATAGATCAACGCTTTGGAAATATCAAGGATCTGCTGGTTGGAGCGATAGTTATGTTTTAGCACTACGGTATACAGGCTCTCCACATAGTCATTAGCAAAATCGAGGATGTTTTTCATGTTGGCACCCTGAAACTTGAAGATCGACTGATCATCGTCACCCACCACAAAAACGTTGGGGGTATCCCAGTAGTTCAGCAAAAAGCGCAGTAATTCATTTTGCGATCCGCTGGTATCCTGAAATTCATCAACCAAAATATACTGATAGCGCTCCTGGTATTTGCGCAATATCTCTTCATTATCGCGGAAAGCACGCAGCACCCAGATAATCATATCATCATAATCATACCGGCCGCGGGCTTTCATTTTTTCGGTATAGTTTTGGTACTCACCTACGGCGGCCAGCAGCTTTTTCATCACATCGTGCGCTGCATCGATATCTTTTTGTTTCGGATCGCCTACTTTAATACCTGCTTTGGCGTTGGCGCGTTTATAAATAAATTCTTCACGGTTGGGCAGGTCTTCCAGGTAATCGTTTACAGCCTGTTCAATCATGTTTGCATCCCAGTTTTCGCGCTTCATGGTGCTAAACAGAGTTTTGAGACGAGGCACATCATAATAGATATCGCCGGTAAAACGCTTCAGCAAATGATCGTTCGGGAACTCGTCAACCAATTCGCGAAAAAGCATGGCCGATTCCAGATCAGATAATGATTCGAGGTTCAGCTTGCCAAAATACTCCAGGTTTTCCTGGATAATTTCGTTGCAAAAAGCATGGAAAGTATAGATATTAATACGGTAAGCATCAGGGCCTATAAATTCAAACAAACGTTTACGCATGGCTACAGCGCCGGCATCGGTATAGGTTAAGCACAGGATCTCGTTGGGCGAGGCGTCGGTATCAGTAAGGATCTTACCTATCCGGGCTGCAAGGATTTGCGTTTTCCCCGTACCTGGTCCGGCCACCACTAATACTGGGCCATCCATTTTGTTAACTGCTGCCATTTGCTCGGGGTTTAATCCGGCAAGTGCTTCCTTAAACTTGTTGTTATATTTATTGAATGTAGATTGCATAATATTTTAGTAAAGATAAAAAAGGTTACCACGACATTTGCAGGCGGCTTAATAAATATGATATTTATCCCATCATATTAAACCATGGAAAAACCTTATCAAGGCAGAACAATAGTTGAAGATAATGTAGAATTTATTACTATCACCATCCCCGGAAAACGCGATTTCCTTTCTGTTTCCTGGTTTTTTGTGTGGATGATAGCCTGGGGATTTATCGGATCGGCAGCTATTTCAGATGTTGTTGATCCAATAACACATAGCATACGGGGCGGAATGGTTTTTTGGATAACCGGTTGGGCATTTATGGGTTTAATGAATATTAAAAATGCAATCTGGTTAATTTGGGGCCGCGAAATAATAGAGATAGACAAAAACACATTCGGCATCGCAAAGAAAAACGATTTTCTTAGCCGCGACAAAGTTTATGACCTTAAGGAATGCGAAAATTTCCGGATAAGAGATAAATATTCAGCTGCCGACAGGAAATACTGGTCGATATTTTACTACAGGAACGATGATCCCGGAAATATTGCATTCGATTACGGGATGAAAACTTTTAGCTTTGGCGAAGACCTGCGCGAAGCCGAATCCCGATACATACTTGATACGATAAAAGAAAAGGGCTTTATCCCCGAAAGACATTTTGATTGAGTTTCCTCTTTAAAAAGCTAACCTCTAATCTCAAACCTCTGATCACTAAACTACAACCCCATCCCTGTAGTAAAAAAAGTATTTATAGTTACCGGCAATTTCCCTGCAGGTTTCAAACCCCCGCTCAGTGCTTTAGCCGCCGATTTTTGCAGTTCAGGTGTCATCTGGTAGCAAACCATCAGGTTGCCAGCTTTCTCGAGCCCCGGCAAACCAGCAATGGCATAGGCATTGGCAAATACGCTGAATGCAGTGTTTTTGCGCGAGGCCAGATCGGCTATCATCAATTTTACATCACTATTGTAATCCAGTTTGCTTTGCGGGCGCAGGCGGGTATCATGTATTCCTACTATAATTTGCGGGTATTGCTTAAGCCATGCAAGGATATTGCTAAGCTCAATAGCCGGAGCGTCTTTATTAACGATAAAGATGCGGCTGTTAGGGAAATATCTAACCGCCTCCATCTGGAACGGAGTAGGCGAGGTTACGCCAATACTCACGACGGCGGTTTTTAAAAACGGGTTGAGTTTTGTAGTGTTTTTTAGCTGGGTTACCGCGGCATCGCTTAATTGTTGTACCAAAGCTTTGGCGGCATCGCTGTTAATATCCTGGCTCAGGTTGGCAAGCGGGGTTGGTTTGTACTGATTAAGGCCGGCCCAGTATTTAGCCGCCAGGATCTTTTTAATGCGCTCTTCAAATTCGGCCGCGCTAACGCTGCCATGCCTTACCGCTTTACGGATCAGGTTAATGGCGCGATCAGAATTTTCGGACAGTTCAATAATATCATTGCCTGCAATAAATGCCTTTACATCGGCTTCGCCGTTAGGGAAGTATTTGGTAACTCCCTTCATCTCCATCGCATCCGAAAGTACCAGGCCTTTAAATTTTAACGAATCTTTTAAAACACCTGTAATAATGGGGCGCGACAGGGTAGAGGGCAGTTTGGGCGTTTTATCAAGCGATGGGATATTCATGTGCGCTATCATCACCCCGCTGATGCCGGCATTTATAGCCTCGCGAAAAGGATACATCTCCAGCGAATCCAACCGGCCCCGGCCGTAAGGCAGCAAAGGCAAATCAAAATGCGAATCGACATTAGTATCGCCGTGGCCCGGAAAATGTTTGGCCGATGTGAGCAGGCCGGCATCCTGCATACCTTTAAAATAAGCTATACCTTTTTTTGCCACGTTGTACATATTATCGCCAAACGAGCGGTAGTTGATAACCGGGTTGTTGGGGTTATTGTTCACATCCATATCGGGGCCAAGGTTCATTTGCATGCCCAGGCGCTTAAAATCATAGGCTACCTGCTGGCCCATTTTATAAATGAGGTTATTATCCTGTATAGCCCCTAAAGTCATTTGGTACGGATATGATATCGTCGAATCGAGGCGCATGCCCAGTCCCCATTCGCCATCCATGGTTATTATTAATGGCACTTTGGCCAGTTTTTGATATTTATTGATGAGGTTGGCCTGCCTAACCGGTCCGCCCTGAAAAAAAACAACGCCGCCCAGTTGCTGATCTTTAATTACCTGTCCTACCGAATCGGCATAGGCCTGCCCTTTGTTGGTATGTGCCCGCACAAAAAGCAATTGTGCCACCCGCTGCTTACGGCTCATTTTGTTATAGACCGAATCGACCCAGCGGTTTTGTTTGCTCAACGATTGAATATAACTTTCCTTTTGCGCAAAGGCATCACCGGCAAAAAAAACGAATATGATAATTATAAGATGTGAAAAGCGGGATTTGTTGCGTTGCATAGGCCAAATGTAGCGTAATTCTGAATTTTTGATGAAAATGATGTTGTAACTATTACAAAAATTAAACCGCAAATAAACCTTCGTGTTATTTAGTAATCTATCACGTTTATAAACATACATACACGTAACTACCATTGGCAGCTGATAATATGATGCCGGCCAATAGTTACCACACTATTAAAAACAGATAAAACGATGAAAAAATTACTCTTTTTGGCAATATGCCTTTTTACCGTAGCAGGTTCGGTGAGCGCACAGGGATATTATGGTCCGCGTTATCGCCGCCGTCCGCCCCGCCCCGTTGAACGCCGCCAGCCGCAACGCCGTTATGATGATTTTTATACGCCCAAAGTAGGTGTTGCCGTAGGTTTAAATGCATCAAACACGGTTGATGCTTACAACAGTAATTACAGTTCGAGCGGGATTGCAGGCTGGCATGCGGGTTTAACATTTGATGTGCCGATTATTTATCCGTTATCATTTGCACCCGAAGTTTTATTTTCGCAAAAAGGCTACGAAGCCAACGGGCCCGATTACAAGTTCACCCAACGCACCAATTATATTGATGTGCCCTTGCTGGCTAAATTTAGGGTGGTGCGCGGCTTTAACCTGTTGATTGGTCCGCAGCTTACGTTTTTAACATCAACCAAAAACACTTACGAGTCTGGTTTAGGTGTTCAAATCGATCATATCGATAACGATGCTTCGCATAGCTATGTAGCCGGCGTTGTGGGTGTAAGCGTTGATATTAACCGTAATGTTGAAATCAGGGGGCGATATAATATTGACCTGGGCGAGAACCAGCCCTATGCCGATCAAAACCTGCCCAGCTATCGCAACCAGGTTTGGCAAATTGGTTTAGGATTTAAGTTTCAGTAAGTAATATGTTTGTCTGAAACCGGGATTTGGGAGGATTGTCTGAACCGGAATTTGGGGGAATTATTTAAATTTTTCGAATTTGCTTAGTATTCCATGAATTCCTTAATTCCCCCAAATTCGGGTTCAGACAATTTTTATGTTAGGGAAAGTAAAATGCCCTATATTTTTATAAACACCTTTTTTATATCGGCCACAAACTCCTCCTCTTCCCGGTATAATGCCGCACGATAGGGGCCGAAATCATCTTTAACTATATCATAGTTTTCAAGGCAGTTATTAATCTGGCTGATGATCTCCGGTATTTCCTCGTCCTTTTTTTCAAAACGGTATTCTTCGGGTATCGGCATATCCTGTTTAAATGCAGCCGAACCATTACGGCCGATAATCATGCAGCAACGCATAATACAGGCTTCGCGGGGCATGCGTTCCTTTCCCGGGTGATAGCCAAAATCAACATATAGCTTAGCCTTGTTCATTTTATAAGCAACCTCGACGGGCGTCATATCTTTAATGGCAATCCATTTTAAGTTGGGCGTACGGGCTATAATGCTATCCAAAAACTCGTCGTTTTTTTTGGGATTGTATAAAATGATGTTTTCCTTTTTTACATCTTCATCAACCATATTAAAAAAGGCGCTGTTCATGTAATCAGAGATACGGCCGATGGGCTGAATACCATTTGCCAGTAAATGCACCTGCGAATAGTACGAGTGGCAGATATGCATCACCTCCTTTTTGCTTTTAAACCACCTGAACGAAGCGATAGGGAAATTGCCGAAAAAGTTTTGGAGCTTAAAAAAGCGCTTATTTCGGTATTTATCGGTGATGTGTTTTTGCGTGATGTAATAGTTAACAACGCTAAGCCACCACACCGCCTTACGGATATGATTAAAATGAAGACTAAACAAAGGCGACAGGTGCGTTTCGGGCAGGATCATGATATGTCTCGAACTGTTTTCGAGCTTGCTTACATGGGGCACCGCATATTTTTCGTAGTTTTTATGTACCACATCAACACTATCGGGCGTGCAGTAGTAGTACATAAAAGCGTTAAAACCCTGCTTTATTAAATGAGCGCCTAACTGGTGCAGCGCCTCGGGGCCACCGGTGGCAAATCCCGCCGGACAAAAAATATAGATCCTGGTGTTATCATAACACCCGATGCCGTTTAACTGCTGCTTCAAACCAATTTGTTTGTTAGGTATTAAATTAATCAGGGTTTAAATATAAACGTTCTGATTATAAAATGAAGGTAAATCAAATTTTCAAATTCCCGCTCTTCTCTCCGGTTTAGTAATACAAAGTTAATACAATATTGGCAATTGCCTGGTCTTAAGCGGGTTGTTGTTAATTTGAAAAAAAATAAACTAAATGTTGTTTTTACGTGTAGCGAAACAAAAAAAATGTGCGTAATAGCAATAACAGGAATAAAGTTTGTACGAAACCGATATGTGCAGACGTTAGTTCTGAGTATTTACCTGTTTCACGAAAAACACATTTTGAATGATATCTATTATTATCTCGTCGGCCAATAGTGCGCTTTTAAAGCAAGTAAGTAAAAATGTAGAGGCTACCATAGGCGTACCTTTCGAGATTGTTAGCATTGATAACAGCCGGGGCAAAAAGGGAATTTGCGAAGTATATAATATAGGTATGTACAAAGCGCAATACGAAATTTTGTGCTTTATGCATGAAGATATCCGCATTGAAACGCAAAACTGGGGACAAAGCATTATTAATAATTTTAAAGACAATCCCGGTTTAGGCTTGCTTGGGGTAATAGGCAGCGCTTATAAAACCATGACTCCATCGGGTTGGGGAGGCCTGGGCGTAAATACCTATTACAGTAACCTTATTCAGCATCATAAATTTAGCGGCGAGCCGCCCATACATCATTACCGTAATCCGGATAATGTAAGGCTTGCCCCGGTGGCCTGTGTAGATGGCGTATGGATGTGTACTACTAAATCCGTTGCGAAGGAAATTATGTTTGATGAGATCAACTTTACAGGTTTCCATGTATATGATCTGGATTTTTCATTATCTGTTGGCCAGAAATACAAAGTAGCGGTTACTTATGATGTGCTGATAGCCCATTTTTCGGAAGGCCGCTTTGATGAACGCTGGATGATGGATTGTTTAAAGCTACATGAAAAATGGAACCTGATGCTACCTGTTGATTGCCAACAGCTAACCCGCGAACAAAGACTTTATAACGAAAAGGCAACTTTTAAACACTTTTTGCAGGTGCTTGAAAAATTAAGATTGCCGATAAGCCTGGCTTCAAAAATGCTTAGCGTTAATAACAGCTTTTTAAAACTCGATTTGAAGCTGTATTTTAAACTTCAGTTTTATATTCTGAAAAAACGCTTGTCGGCTTATAAGGCGCAGGTTTCTTAAATCTATTATATTATATATAAATAACAAAGGCTGTTTCGCGCTGTGCCGAAACAGCCTTCGTTATTTTGCGCCGGGCCTACCATTCGCGCGGTGGATTTGCCGAAAGAATCCTGATTTCTTTAGGATAGTAATTATTAATACGGTTAGGCAGTAATTTGGCCCAGCCCAGGGGATGCTCTTCGTAGGTCATCAGTGTCCATCCTTTATCATCAGTGCTTAAATCTATGTTATCCCGGCGGAGGTATTGGATGGCTTGTTCCTTATTAAGGGCCGTTTGCAAAACTGCGTTCTTATTAATAATAAGGCTTAAGGCCAACTCATGATCGGGTATCAGGTCTTTTCCCGCAAGCTTGCCAATAATCACTCCCGATTTTTTAATATAAAGATGCCGTTGTAATATATTGAGGCTTTCTTTATGATTGCGGTTAATGGCCATCCAGTCGTCGTTCACTTTAAAGTAGTAAAACTCGTCGGGATTGTTGATGTATGAACGTACCTGGTCAAGTTCTTTGCCCGGTAGTTTTTGTTGGGTGTTGTTTTTAAAAGAAGCCAGGTTACCACTATTTTCTTTTTTGCGCAGGCACGAAGCGAATAATCCTTCTCCTTTAACTTTGCCCGGGTAGAAGCGATAACCCCATGCCTTTTTAACCGGCGATTGGGTTTCAACAATCCCCCAGTCGTTACTAATTGGGATGCGCACACTTTCCAGGTCAAATTCACTGCATAGCCAATCCAGGATATCTTCATTTTCCTGGTGCGAGTACGAGCAGGTGCTATATATAAGGTAGCCGTCCTCCTTTAAGGCCGGATAAATATCGGCCAGGATGCGCTCCTGCCGTTGGTGGCAAAGATTCACATTCCCTTCCGACCATTCGTTCATCGCCTCCGGATCTTTCCTGAACATGCCTGATCCCGAACAGGGCGCATCAACAAGGATAATATCAAAAAAGCTTTTTAACCGGGTAAAATCTTTGGGATCGTTATTGGTAACGATGGTATTTGCAGTTCCCCACCTGTTCAGGTTATCAGTTAATATAGGTACACGGGTTTTGATAATCTCGTTGGCTACCAACAGGTCGGTTGGATTTAAGGCAGAATTAAGCAATGTACTTTTACCGCCGGGAGCCGCGCAAAGGTCGAGTACCTTTATTGCTTCGTCATTATTGGGGTTGATAGTTTTAAATATATGATCGATAAACATCGATGAAGCCTCCTGCACATAATAACATCCGGCATGAAAAAGCGGGTCGAATGTGAACGATGGGCGGGCATCGAGGTAGTATCCGTCAGGGCACCACGGCACATGTTGTATGTTTTTTATGGCCGAAGGCTTAAAAGGATTAACTCTTATAGAGGTTGGAGCGTCTTCAAACTGATGCGCATTTATAAAATTTTCTTGGTCGAAACCGTTTTCTGCGCTTAACGAAGCGATGAAATTGGGCGGGAAGTTATGCTCGTTCATATACAATTCAAATATACATATTCTGTCAATGCACCGTCCCGCTTGGTAGAAAGCAAAAGAACTTGTTTGCAGATTGCTTAGTTTACAGTGAGTTACAAGTCGGATCTAATTATTTCAAAATTTATTTTGGTTGATAGTGATTTTTCTGTGTACATTTGTGGCCCCTCTAACGGAAGGGGGATTGTTTTTTGAAATTAAGGTTGAATAAAAAAGGTTAAAAAAAGATAAAAAATCTTTTGCGAAACCGATAAAATATTCACACCTTTGCAGCCCGCAAACGAGGAAAGAAATTGAAAATGAGCGGTTCAAAACTTTGAAAATAAAAAGAAAAAAAAGTTTTGGAAAAACAAAAAAGGTTTTTACCTTTGCAACCCCGAACGGAAGGGAGCTTAAAAGGGCGAAAGAAGTTGAGGCTAAGCGAGTTTAGCCGATAAGAAAAGAAGAAGTTTAATAAAAGCTTCAAACAAGAAAAGTGAAAGGGAGCGATTCCCGCACTGATAAAATGACAAGTTAAGCTAAGCGAAAGTAAAGCAAAAACATAATAGCTGATTCGGATGATGAAGCGAGCAAGTTCTTTTAAGAAATGGAAATCATGTAGCGTAACGGGAGATTGACCGAGACTAAGGTTAAGGAAGATTGAAGAGTTACAATAAAACAAGCGGAATCTGTATAAAGATACAATAATGATAACAGATTCTATTAATTAATAATAGGGTCGGGAAATCAAACAAAACATTTTACAATGGAGAGTTTGATCCTGGCTCAGGATGAACGCTAGCGGCAGGCCTAATACATGCAAGTCGGACGGGATAGGAGAGCTTGCTTTCCTTGAGAGTGGCGCACGGGTGCGTAACACGTATGTAACCTACCTTAGTCAGGGGGATAGCCTCTCGAAAGAGAGATTAAGACCGCATAACATTATGATATGGCATCGTATTATAATCAAATATTTATAGGACTAAGATGGGCATGCGCAACATTAGCTAGTTGGTGTGGTAACGGCATACCAAGGCTACGATGTTTAGGGGATCTGAGAGGATGACCCCCCACACTGGTACTGAGACACGGACCAGACTCCTACGGGAGGCAGCAGTAAGGAATATTGGTCAATGGACGGAAGTCTGAACCAGCCATGCCGCGTGCAGGAAGACGGCCCTACGGGTTGTAAACTGCTTTTGCAGGGGAATAAACCTTCTTTCGTGAAAGAAGCTGAATGTACTCTGAGAATAAGGATCGGCTAACTCCGTGCCAGCAGCCGCGGTAATACGGAGGATCCAAGCGTTATCCGGATTTATTGGGTTTAAAGGGTGCGTAGGCGGCTTTTTAAGTCAGGGGTGAAAGACGGTAGCTTAACTATCGCAGTGCCCTTGATACTGAAGAGCTTGAATGTAGTTGAGGTAGGCGGAATGTGACAAGTAGCGGTGAAATGCATAGATATGTCACAGAACACCAATTGCGAAGGCAGCTTACTAAGCTATGATTGACGCTGAGGCACGAAAGCGTGGGGATCAAACAGGATTAGATACCCTGGTAGTCCACGCCCTAAACGATGAACACTCGATGTTGGCGATATACAGTCAGCGTCTAAGCGAAAGCGTTAAGTGTTCCACCTGGGGAGTACGCCCGCAAGGGTGAAACTCAAAGGAATTGACGGGGGCCCGCACAAGCGGAGGAGCATGTGGTTTAATTCGATGATACGCGAGGAACCTTACCCGGGCTTGAAAGTTAGTGAATGTGTCAGAGACGGCACAGTCCTTCGGGACACGAAACTAGGTGCTGCATGGCTGTCGTCAGCTCGTGCCGTGAGGTGTTGGGTTAAGTCCCGCAACGAGCGCAACCCCTATGTTTAGTTGCCAGCATTTAAGGTGGGGACTCTAAACAGACTGCCTATGCAAATAGAGAGGAAGGAGGGGACGACGTCAAGTCATCATGGCCCTTACGTCCGGGGCTACACACGTGCTACAATGGATGATACAGAGGGCAGCTACCTGGCAACAGGATGCCAATCTCCAAAAGTCATTCACAGTTCGGATCGGGGTCTGCAACTCGACCCCGTGAAGTTGGATTCGCTAGTAATCGCGTATCAGCAATGACGCGGTGAATACGTTCCCGGGCCTTGTACACACCGCCCGTCAAGCCATGGAAGCTGGAAGTGCCTGAAGTGCGTAACCGCAAGGAGCGTCCTAGGGTAAAGTCGGTAACTGGGGCTAAGTCGTAACAAGGTAGCCGTACCGGAAGGTGTGGCTGGAATACCTCCTTTCTGGAGCAGTTTCCGCAAGAGTAACGAAGAACTGTTACCTACATGATAATTTCTTAAATACAGAAACAAAAAGACAAAAGGAAACCCAGAAGATGAAGCCATCGATGTGGGCCGGCCGCTGAGGCCAGGACACAGTAGGCAGTCTTCAGTGGGCAGTAAGCAGTTAGCAGTTGGCAACAAGAGCTGGCTGGAAGCAGAATAAGAGCTGCACACTGCAAACTGAACACTGCAAACTAAGAATAGTCCTGTAGCTCAGCTTGGTTAGAGCACTACACTGATAATGTAGGGGTCAGCAGTTCAAATCTGCTCGGGACTACTATGCGGCGGAGCCGCAGGCGAAAAGAGGTTAGAGAATAGAGATTAGGCAACTAATCACAGATTAACCAATCTCTGATCACTCATCGACGGGGGATTAGCTCAGCTGGCTAGAGCACCTGCCTTGCACGCAGGGGGTCAACGGTTCGAATCCGTTATTCTCCACGATGCAGATTAGCAAATGTGAAGATATGCAGATATGCAAATGAGAAATCATCTGCACATCTGAAATCAAAACATCTGCACATCCGCAAAACGTTCTTTGACATATTGGAAGAAGTAATTGAAAACAAGAGAAAACAACAGATAGAGACATTGAGTCGAAAGTCTGAAGTTAAAAGTCGAAAGACTTAAGACTAAGCACTTGGAACTTAATACTCAAATAAAGACATACCATACGGCGCAAAAGGCGTATGAGTAGAAGAAAGTAAGAAAGGGTACACGGGGGATGCCTTGGCTCTCAGAGGCGATGAAGGACGTGATAAGCTGCGATAAGCACCGGGGATTTGCAAATAAGATTTAATCCGGTGATTTCCGAATGGGGCAACCTAATTAGTTGAAGACTAATTGCAATAGCGCTAACCTGCCGAACTGAAACATCTAAGTAAGCAGAGGAAGAGAAAACAATAGTGATTTCCAGAGTAGTGGCGAGCGAAATGGAAGAAGCCCAAACCTGTTATGTTACGGCATAGCAGGGGTTGTAGGACCACAACATGACAATTAAAGAGAACCGGAACGGGGTGGGAAACCCGGCCATAGAGCATGAGAGCTGCGTACGGGTAATCGATAATTAGATAGTGGTATCCTGAGTACCGCGAGGTCGGAGACGCCTTGTGGGAATTTGCCGGCACCATCCGGTAAGGCTAAATACTCCTGAGAGACCGATAGTGAACCAGTACCGTGAGGGAAAGGTGAAAAGAACCCCGAACAGGGGAGTGAAATAGAACCTGAAACCGTGTACTTACAAGCGGTCGGAGCCCGTTAACTAACGGGTGACGGCGTGCCTTTTGCATAATGAGCCTACGAGTTACTCTTCCCTGGCAAGGTTAAGCGTTTAAGACGCGGATCCGAAGCGAAAGCGAGTCTGAATAGGGCGTATAGTCAGGGGAGGTAGACGCGAAACCTTGTGATCTACCCATGGGCAGGTTGAAGGTGCCGTAACAGGTACTGGAGGACCGAACCGATAAACGTTGAAAAGTTTCCGGATGACTTGTGGGTAGGGGTGAAAGGCTAATCAAACTGGGAAATAGCTCGTACTCCCCGAAATGTTTTTAGGAACAGCCTGGCGGTTGAGTTATAAAGAGGTAGAGCTACTAATTGGGTGCGGGGGAGTCAAATCCTACCAAATCCAGATAAACTCCGAATGCTTTATAATATACGCTGGAGTGAGGCTATGGGTGCTAAGGTCCATGGCCGAGAGGGAAAGAACCCAGACCATCAGCTAAGGTCCCTAAATTATTGCTAAGTTGAACTAACGAGGTCCGATTGCACAGACAGCTAGGATGTTGGCTTGGAAGCAGCCATTCATTTAAAGAGTGCGTAACAGCTCACTAGTCGAGCGATCGGGCATGGATAATAAACGGGCATCAAGCAGTATACCGAAGCTATGGATTGCATGAAAATGCACTGGTAGGGGAGCATTCTATTATCCGGCGAAGCAGGAGGGACAACCGACTGTGGAGGGAATAGAAAAGCAAATGTAGGCATAAGTAACGATAAGGCGGGAGAGAAACCCGCCCACCGAAAGACTAAGGTTTCCTGATCAACGCTAATCGGATCAGGGTTAGTCGGGGCCTAAGGTGAAGCCGACAGGCGTAGCCGATGGACAACTGGTTAATATTCCAGTACTTTTTATTACTGCGATGCGGTGACGGAGTAGTGACACTGACGCGAACTGACGGAATAGTTCGTTAAAGGCTGTAGGTATAGAGATTGTAGTTAAGTACGCAGACTCTGCTGAAAGCTGATAGTATACCAAACCTTCGGGCGAGGTAATAGTTCAGGTAATCAGACTTCCAAGAAAACCCGCTAAGCTTCAGGTAATAAAAACCCGTACCGTAAACCGACACAGGTAGTCGAGGAGAGAATCCTAAGGTGCTCGAGTGAATCATGGCTAAGGAACTCGGCAAAATGGCCCTGTAACTTCGGGAGAAGGGGCGCTGCAGAAATGCAGCCGCAGTGAAAAGGCCCAGGCGACTGTTTAACAAAAACACATGGCTTTGCAAAATTGAAAGATGACGTATAAGGCCTGACACCTGCCCGGTGCTGGAAGGTTAAGAGGGGATGTTAGTCGCAAGGCGAAGCATTGAATCGAAGCCCCAGTAAACGGCGGCCGTAACTATAACGGTCCTAAGGTAGCGAAATTCCTTGTCGGGTAAGTTCCGACCTGCACGAATGGTGTAACGATCTGGGCGCTGTCTCAGCCATGAGCTCGGTGAAATTGTGGTATCGGTGAAGACGCCGGTTACCCGCAACGGGACGGAAAGACCCCATGCACCTTCACTATAGCTTAACATTGATATCGGATACAGGATGTGTAGGATAGGTGGGAGACTGTGATGCTGCTTCGCCAGGAGTAGTTTAGTCAACGTTGAAATACCACCCTTTCTGTATTTGGTGTCTAACTCTGCAAAGCGGAGAACATTGTTTGGCGGGTAGTTTGACTGGGGTGGTCGCCTCCAAAAAGGTAACGGAGGCTTTCAAAGGTAAGCTCAGTACGCTTGGTAACCGTACGCGGAGTGCAATAGCAAAAGCTTGCTTGACAGTGAGACAGACAAGTCGAGCTGGGTCGAAAGACGGATATAGTGATCCGGTGGTTCTGCATGGAAGGGCCATCGCTCAAAGGATAAAAGGTACGCTGGGGATAACAGGCTGATCTCCCCCAAGAGCTCATATCGACGGGGAGGTTTGGCACCTCGATGTCGGCTCGTCACATCCTGGGGCTGGAGAAGGTCCCAAGGGTTGAGCTGTTCGCTCATTAAAGTGGCACGCGAGCTGGGTTCAGAACGTCGCGAGACAGTTCGGTCCCTATCTGTTGTGGGCGTAGGAAGTTTGAGTGGGGCTGACCTTAGTACGAGAGGACCGGGTTGGACTAACCTCTGGTGAATCTGTTATGCCGCCAGGTGTACTGCAGAGTAGCTACGTTGGGAATAGATAAGCGCTGAAAGCATCTAAGTGCGAAACTAGCCACAAGATGAGACTTCCATAGAGGGTCGTAGTAGACTACTACGTTGATAGGTTACAGGTCTAAAGGTGGTGACATCAAAGCCGAGTAATACTAATTGCCCGAAGCTTTCTTCGGATCAGAGATTAGAGGATAGCGATTAAGAGATTAGTCGCTACCTCTAATCCGCGACAAAACAGATAAACAACAATGCTGTTGTTTTCTCTTATTCAAATACTTCTTTCAATAATATGTCATTGTTAAGCTAAAAGCGGAAGGCGTAAAGCCGAAAGCTGAAAAGCGAAACAATAAAATAATAGAATAATAAAAGAATTGGCAAAAGGGCTTTTAGCTTTCAGCCTTGAGCATTAAGCTCAAAAGAAATTCAGGTGCCTATATCGGCGGTGTCTACCTCTTCCCATTCCGAACAGAGAAGTCAAGCCCGCCAGAGCCGATGGTACTGCGGTAAAACGTGGGAGAGTAGGTCGGTGCCACCCTTTATCAGCTTCAATGCTGCAACAAATGCAAAGCCTTAGTGAACAACTAAGGCTTTTTGCGTTGATAAGCTTTCATAAGTTAAGTAAGCTTGTCCTGGCGCAGAGGGTTTGGCTCGCAAAGATTCTAAGGCGCTAAGTGTTTTTTGTGGATAGTTGGCGATTATAAGCACGCAAAGAAGCCAAGGACGCTAAGAAACTAATCTCTGTTCTCCAATCACTAATCTCTAAAATCAAGAACGCAAAGAAGCCAAGGACGCAAAGAAACTAATCTCTGTTCTCCAATCACTAATCTCTATATTGTATTATAATTTATTATTTTTGTCGGCCTTTACGTTATCACAGTGAACGATGTTATTTATACTATAGACCGTAACCAAATTCACCATTTGGTAAAGCGTTTGGTACGAAATACTGTAAAGAAATTAAGCATTATCGCAATTTTTGTGCTTGGTACCCAGTCTTTATCTTATCACAAGCATGTTGATTTGATACCCCTTATTTTATCTTACGTAATCACAACCATCATTCTATTTGGCATCATGTTATTTTCTGTGAGAAATAGATTTCAGAAAATGTACTATACGCTTAGGATCGTTTTAAGCCAGGAGGGGGTTGAAATAAAAGGGGAAGGTATACCTTATAAAAGCATAAGATGGGAAAATCTACTTGTTAAAGTGCAAAAAAATAATGTTATAGATTTATGGGATGACCAGATTGCAAATTGGTCGAGGAAATGGAGTGGGAAAGGCTGGATACGGATCCAACCTGAAATAGAAAACCGGGAAGATTTAATTAACGAATTAATGAAGCGTGGTAGGGCGGTTATTTAGTTTTTACTTAGTGCTTCATAAATTTCAGCGCTCAATAAGCCGCTGCCGCCGCCAAAATGCTGAACTATTTTAATTTCTGGCTTCAGTCCGCAAAAATGGTTATTCAACTTGTTTTCCGAATATTCATCCACACCTCCACCCAGTAATACCACTTTAAAATCCTGTTCACCAAAAGCCGCGATGGCTTCCTCATCGCTGAGGCAGCCTGTCGCGTTCCAGTCCGGATTATTGTTTACCAATCGTACTACAGTGGCCAGTATTTCAGGATGGCGGCCAACTACCAGTATCTGTATCTTTTCCATCGGTTTAAAATTTCATGGGTACGTCTATCAGCAAAAATTCGGCATCGGTACCAGCTTCAATGTTAAATTTATCAGTATCCCAAATGCCTAAAGCATCGCGGCTGTTTAAGGTTTCGCCATTGATAACTACTTCGCCATTTAATACAAAAGCGTAAACACCGTTACCTTCTTTTTTAATAGTGTATTTGGTACTTACACCCTTGTCAAATTTGCCCAAATGAAACCAGGCATCCTGGTGAATCCATACGCCCGCGTCATCGGGGTTAGGTGATAATACCTGTTGTAATTTATTATGTCTGTCTTCCAGGTTTAAAGAGATCTGATCGTAGCGCGGCTCAACGTTACGTTTATTAGGATAAATCCAGATCTGTAGAAATTTTACTTCGCTTGCACGATCAAAGTTATATTCGCTGTGAAAAATTCCGGTACCGGCGCTCATGGCCTGGATATCGCCGTTTTTTATTACGGCCACGTTGTTCATACTATCTTTGTGCTCCAAATCGCCTTCCAGCGGAATAGAGATAATTTCCATATTATCGTGCGGGTGCTTGCCGAAACCCATTCCCGGATCAACAGTATCATCATTCAATACCCTCAATGCGCCAAAATGCATCCTGTCGGGATTGTAATAACCTGCAAAACTGAACGATTGGTAGCTGTGCAACCAGCCGTGGTCTGCATGTCCGCGGGTGTTTGCTTTATGTAAAACGGTCTGTGCCATGATGTTTTTCCTTTAATTGTTTTGTTAATACAAATTTAAGGCGGCATGCTTGCGCGGCACTTGATGTAGGTTAAGAAATTGGTGAGTAGTTGATTGAGTTGATTAGGTGAATGGTTGGAAAAAAGGGAGAATGGTTGATTAGGTTATTGGTTAAACTCAAATTGCCATGCAAAACAACAACTCACCTAATCAACTCAATCAACCACTCACTTCTTCCTCACCATTTCCCCCTTCATCCTGCTAAAAAATTCGGGGGTAACACCGATGTATGATGCTATTTGTTTTTGTGGGAGGTGATCTATCAGGGTTGGATAGCGCTTGCAAAAATTGTTATAGCGTTCTTCGGCGGTGAGGCTCAGGCTATCTATTAATCGTTGTTGGCTTGCCACTAATGAGTTTTCGGCGAGGATCCTGAAAAAGTGCTCAAACTTAGGTATTTGCAGGTATAGTTTTTCCTGGTTAGCTTTGGATAGCAGCAGCATATCGGTATCTTCCAAGGCCTCGATATTTTGTATTCCGGGTTTTTGCGAGATCAGGCTGTACATATCGGCAATCCACCAATCGGCAGGCGCGAAACTTAATACATGTTCAATGCCGCTTTTATCAACGGTATATCCTCGTAAACAGCCCGAGGTTACAAAGGCCGAGTATTTGCACACCTCGCCATAGGTAAGTAAATACTGCTTACGCTTTATTTTTTTAGGCTGAAGGTAGGCGGTGAAAATATCCTGCTCTTCGTGCGTAAGGTGGATATGTTTTTCGAGGTTATTGAGTATCAGGTTAAGCGGCATACGCAAAAGTGTGGTTTATTTGGCTTATTCGCGAGGCCTTTGGCAATTTATCTATCCTGTTTTTTACAGGTAGGATAATCAATTTAATAAATTTTAAATTAGCTTTATCAACCGTCATTTACACATGCCAAAATATGCGAATGTTATGCTTATTAAGGAGTATAGATAGCCGGAAATTATCGATATGATTGTGAATGGCTTTTTAACTGAAGCCGGAAGCATAAACAAATAAACCTGGAACGCATTGCCAATTGCGTTAAATGATTTTAAAGATAAATTTTATGGTGAAAAATTATTTTTTAACGATCTGCCTGTTTGTTATTGTTGCTTCGTACGCTAAGGCGCAGCAAAAATTTAATGGTCTTGATGTGGGGTTGGGTAATCTTTACCGGGTATCCGATGCCAAAACAAGGTCGATAAGTCCCGAAAATTTTACTGGCGAAAAGGGTAAAGGTGGCATGGCTACCGAAGGCACCGGAGCCAATGCCGCCCGCGATCTGGGGCAAACCTGGAAGGTAAGCCCAAGCGTTGTTATAAAAAAGCACACCACATTTACTGTTGCCGAAATAAACGGTTCGGGTGCTATTCAGCATATCTGGATGACGCCTACCGGTAACTGGCGTTATTCTATCATCCGTTTTTATTGGGACGATGAAACCACCCCTTCGGTAGAGGTGCCCGTAGGCGATTTTTTTTGTATGGGATGGGGCAAATACGCGCCTGTACAATCGCTGGCGGTGGCGGTTAACCCGGGCAGTGCTTTTAATTGTTACTGGCCGATGCCTTTCCGCAAAAAATGCCGCATCACCATGGAAAATATTGATGATGCCGATATGGTGCTCTATTACCAGGTTGATTACATCTTGACGGATGTGCCCGAAGATGCCGGTTATTTCCATGCGCAGTTTCGCAGGGTAAACCCGCTGCCTTATAAAAAAGATTTTGTGTTGGTGGATAGCATTAAAGGTAAAGGCCAGTATGTGGGTACCTATATTGCCTACGGCTCCAACAAAAACGGTTGGTGGGGCGAGGGCGAGATTAAATTTTTTATGGATGGCGATACCAAATTCCCCACAATAAACGGAACAGGCACGGAAGATTACTTTTGCGGATCGTATGATTTTGATACCCACCACAAGGATGCCGAAGGCAAGGAAAAACCGGGTACAGAATATACCGAATTTTGCAGCCCCTACAGCGGCTTGCCACAAGTGATCCGTGGCGACGGACATTACGGCATTGCCCAGCGCTTCGGTTTGTACCGCTGGCATATTGCTGATCCCATCCGTTTTGAAAAAAGCCTGAAAGTTACCATACAGGCCTTGGGCTGGCGGCATGATGGCCGTTACATGCCTTTGCAGGATGATATTGCTTCTACCGTTTTCTGGTACCAGACAGGCGAACACGGCCCTTTTCCTAAATTACCTTCACGCGACGAACTGGAAGTAAACTGATGAAACTATATAAATTAGCCAAAGGCAGCTTACTGCAGCATAACGGTTCGTCGTATATTATTGACGACGAATGGGATAAACTGATTAACCGCGATGAGCTGGCTGCATACCTCGAATTAATCACTACGGATACTACCGCTTTGGCAGCTGATGTAGAAGCCGAGTACCTGAACGGAAAAATACTACCACCGATTGGAAACCAGGAGGTATGGGCGGCAGGTGTAACCTATTTACGCAGCCGGGATGCCCGCATGGAAGAATCGGAAACAGGCGCAAGTTTGTATGATAAGGTTTATGATGCACCCCGGCCCGAGTTATTTTTTAAATCGCTTGCTCATCGTGTATCGGGCCACAACGGCGAAGTTTATATCCGTAAAGATTCGGATTGGAATGTTCCCGAACCCGAGCTAACCTTGTTTATAAACAGCAATGGCAGGATCCAGGGATATACTATTGGCAACGATATGAGTTCGCGCAGCATCGAAGGCGAAAATGCTTTGTATCTGCCCCAGGCTAAGGTGTACGAAAAAAGCGCTGCGCTGGGGCCATGCCTGTATGTTACCTCGTCGCCTATTTCGGCCGAAACGGCGATCGGCATGAAGATAAAGCGTAACGGTGAATTGATTTTTGAGGATGAAACTACTGTATCGCGCATTAAACGCTCGTTTATCGAACTCACCGGGTATTTATACAGCGAATGCGATTTTCCTTACGGATGCTTTTTAATGACCGGGACTTGCCTCGTTCCGCCACCTTCCTTTGCTTTGCAGGTTGGCGACGTGGTGCAGATCAGCATCGACCATATAGGTACAATGATAAATACCGTGGCTATTAATAAAAAGCATAATCACTAAACAAAAACGAATAAGTAATACAACCAACCAATAAATACTAATGTCAAAAAACAACACGCTATTTGCAGTAGCATTAATTACCTCCCTGTTTTTTATCTGGGGATTTGCACTTAATCTTAACCCGATATTAATTCCGCACCTTAAAAAAGCCTGCCAGTTAAATGATTTGCAATCATCGCTTATCGACTCGGCGTCCTATATCGCCTATTTTATTCTGCCTATTCCCGCCGCGCAGTTCATGAAAAAATATGGCTATAAAGGGGGGATTATTTTAGGCTTGATACTTTTTGCTATAGGCGCGTTCCTGTTTTTCCCGGCGGCGGCAGTTCGCAACTATGCCTTCTTTTTAACGGCGCTGTTCATCGTTTTTTCGGGCGCAGCTTTCCTTGAAACAGCTGCCAATCCTTATATCACCGTATTGGGCGACCCTGCAGGTGCCGAGCGCCGTATCAATTTCTCCCAATCATTTAACGGCCTTGCGGCTACGCTTGCACCCCTTATCGGTGGAAATTATATTCTTTCAGGAAAAGTATTAACCGATGCCGAATCGAGCAAAATGTCGCCCGAACAGTTAAATGAATATCTTAATCATGAGGCTTCATCGGTACAAATTCCGTTTTTAGTAATAGGTGCCGTGGTGCTTGTAGTGGCTTTCTTAATTTACCGTACACACTTCCCGCCAATTGTTGAAGAAACCAGCGAAGACGCTATGAATGATCACAGGCCGCTGGGTACCCGTATAGCCGAGCTGTTGACAATAAAAAGCCTGAGGGCGGGTATCTTTGCCGAGTTTTTGTACGTTGGGGCACAAGCCGGTGTAAGCAGTTTCTTTATCCGTTATTCAGAAAAAGTTGCCGGGTTTGCCGAAAAGCCTGCTTCTTACTACCTCACCATTGCCTCTGCAGGTTTTATGGCGGGTAGATTTATAGGCACTTTGCTGATGCGCTACTTTAACCCGGTTAAATTGCTGATAACCTATGCCGTTATCAATATCTTCCTGATAGCCCTTGCGGTAACATTGCATGGTGAAATTGCCGTTTACGCGTTGATGTGTACCTGGTTCTTCATGTCTATCATGTTCCCTACCATATTTTCATTAAGTATCCGCGGTTTGGGCGCTAAAACCAAATTAGGTTCATCGCTGGTAATTATGGGTATTGTTGGTGGTGCTATATTCCCTGTAATCATGGGTCGGGTATCTGATGCTACACACAGCATTCAGTGGGCCTACGTTGTACCGGGCTTTTGCTTTTTCGGGATATTACTTTTTGCTATTAACAATTATAAAGTTAAAAAGCTGGCCATATCAGGCTCGCATTAATATTGATCTATCTATTATAAATAAAAATGAATTTACAACTTACAGATAAGGTAATCATAGTTACCGGCGGTGCAAAGGGCATAGGCGAGGGTATAGCAAAGGTTTTGGCATCAGAAGGTGCCATACCCGTAATTGTGGGCCGTAACGAAGCGGACAACCTGAAAACCGTGCAGGAAATTGAATCTATAGGCGGCGAAGCGCACCAGGTAGTTGCCGAATTAACTGATCCCAAAGCCAGCGAGAACGCCATTAACGAGGTAGTGGCCAAATACGGCCGCATTGACGGCCTGGTAAACAACGCCGGCGTAAACGATGGCGTCGGCCTTGAAAGCGGCGATTACAAGGGCTTTATCGCATCGCTGCATAAAAACGTAGTGCATTATTACCTGATGGCGCATTATGCCCTGCCCGAACTTAAAAAATCAAAAGGGGCCATCCTTAATATCACCTCAAAAACTGCCGATACCGGCCAGGGAAATACATCAGGCTATGCGGCATCAAACGGAGGCCGTAATGCGCTTACGCGTGAGTGGGCTGTTGAACTGTTAAAATACGGTATCCGGGTAAATGCCCTGGTAGTGGCCGAATGCTGGACCCCGCTTTATGCCAACTGGATTAAAACCCTGCCTGATCCTGAAGCTAAACTGAAGGAAATTGAATCGAAAATTCCGCTCGAAAACAGGATGACTACTGCCGAAGAGATTGCCAATACTGTGGCGTTTTTACTGTCGCCGGTATCAAGCCATACTACAGGGCAGTTAATTTATGTTGATGGCGGGTATGTGCATTTGGATAGGGCTTTGGCTAATGCTTAGTTTTTAAGTGCGCAAAGGTGAATTGTTTAAAATTTTGAGCACGCAAAAACGCGGAGACGCAAAGTTTTTAGGTTTGCATAGTTTGAGATTTTAAGCACGCAAAGAGGCTAAGACGCAAAGCTTTTTGATGGAAGCATCCCCGCCGTTGTTGGTGTTGTCACCATAGCCGTTAACTTAAGGGTTAAATCGTTAAAAAGCAGGGGAATTTGCGATTCCCCTCTTGAGAGGGGTGGAGGGGGTGTATTATTCTGCATGCGGCTTATCGCTTGTATAACACACCCCTGCTCCCACTCTTTCCCATCGCGCCCCCTCTCAAGAGGGGATTTTAAACGCGATTAGGCTAAAATATTCGCTTATGTTAACGGCTATGGTGTTGTCACCAACATCATTTCGTGCCGCTATGCTCTTATATAGTATTAAGCCACGCGCAGGTATCGCGTATAGCTGTTGATGACCAAGCCAACAACGGCAAGGATAGAAAATCAAAAAACAGCCATATAAAAGACCAAGTCCCCGATTTGCAAACAAATCGGGGACTTGGTCTTTATACTACAATATAATTTAAAAGGTCGTCATAACGAAAATCCTTTCAAATACTCCTTCCCCTCGGTACCCCAATCTTTCATTGCGTTTTGTAAAACGGTCATGAAGCTTTTATTGGTGGCTGCTTTACCTTTTTTAGGTGCTGTTAGCGATTTTTCGTCGATAGGTAGTTCGCTAACTTTGGTGGCAAACCAGGTTACGTTTTCGTGTGGGAGGGCTACCCCCAATATCATCCCCGGCAAGCCATTAAATGATTCGGGACCGCCCGAAACAGGGATTTCCTCGGTATAAAATGCTACTACGTAAATCGAATCGAGGATCAGTCCGTTGGCCCGGCGACACGGATAGCCTGCAATTTCGCGGGTTTCGCCGGTAAGCTTCCATTTAATGCGGCGGGTAGTATCTTTTACTAAAAAGGTTTCTTCAAATACACTTTTTTGGCTGGTGCTCATTCCGGTGTTGAAATCAGAAAATATAGTACTGTTTTGTGATACCATCATCGGCTCGCTCCAATAACCGGCCGTTGGTGTTTCCGGCTCAATAGGTGTAAACAAGGTTTGGTTGTTGCCAAATTTCAGGGTACTTTTTAGTACTTTAAACTGAGGCTTGTTTTTTTTGTATTGTTCGTACCTGGGCTGGTACCAGGTTTCATTGTCTTTATTAATAGCTTTTTGCAGCATTGCCCATACATTTGATGTTTTGTCGTATTCAATAACACCATGAAAGGTAAAATGCTTGTTGGCCTGCGCCATCAGCAGGTTGGCAGTTAATATAAGTAGGGTTGTAAGGGTTAATATCTTTTTCATAACAAGGTTTATTTTTTAGGTGCGCCGCCTCCAACTTTATTAAAATCCCAGGTGAGTGAGAACATGAAGTATCTGCGGATAGTGGTATAACGCTCCTGGGTAAGTACGTTTGCCGATCCGGTACGGTTATAGCCGGTATTTTGGTTCAGCAAGTCGTTGCCCGTAATAGAGGCCTTTAAAGCATCTTTCAGGAAGGTACGCGAGATATTTGCATTCAGCAAAAAGCGTCTGAAATCCTGCGGGAATGATTTGGTAGGGGCGTTATAAGTATAGTTGCCATCTGTGCCGATCTGGAATTTGCCAGGCAGATAAATATTGAAACCACCATAAGCATTAAACCCTCTGCCGTTATTGTTTAAAGCCGAATTTAACGATGACGAGTTTACGGTATAAGTAGGGCCGCCTGAAATCCAGGCATCATATTTCCTTTCTTTATACTTAGAAAACCGGATGTTGCCCGAGTAATTGTATGCTTTGGTTTCATTCAGCACATTGTTTGACAGGTTATAATAGGTATTACCGCTGGCTGATAACTCGAAACCGGCGTTAATATCCAATCCCGGAATTTTACGCTCAAAATAACTGTTTGCCCAAAAGTTATTGGTTGAGCGATTTTTAAGGTTTGACGATTGATAAGTGCTGATACCCGTAGTAGTATCGCGCACCACATTGCTCACAATAGGATTACTGGTGGTTGAATACGAACCGCTGATCCAGATGTACTGGTTGCTGATTACTTTATACGAGTTATAGCTGATGTTATAACGGTTGGTGAACGATGGTTTTAAGGCCGCGTTACCAGTTTGAATATTGAGCGGGTCGGTATTTACACGTACGGGTTGGATCTGATCAATATTGGGTTGCGTGGTGTTACCGTTATAGCTTATCCGCACGCTTGATTGCTTGCTGAACTTATATTGAAAGCTGGCCTGCGGATACCAGTTGGTGAAGTTGCGGGTTAAATCGGCCATGCGGCCAAACTCATCAACCTGTTTAAATTTGACGCCGGCTACCTTGGTGCCAAAGTTAAACGAGAACTTTTGTTTTTGTACGTTAAACACGGCACCGCCCTGGTTTGACAACTGGTTAAGTTTATAATCGCTGCTGTAAACACTATCTAACGTATTATAAACGGTGGTATTACCGGTATTGGGTTTATTAAAGGTACGCCTGTCGTTAGTGGCATTGTTTACAGATATGGCATAGCTTAGGGCCAAAGTAAAATCCTTGGCCAGTGGTTCGGTATAGGTGATATTGGTGTTGATGTTGGTACTTTTGCTTTTGTTAACCTTGTACTGATCAATAGTGGTATCTCTTGCAAAAACACCAACCGAATCATAAAACGTGGTGTTCGATTTCAGAAAACCTTTCGAATCGCTGTCGTTATAGCCTGCCCTGAAGTTTACCGATAAGGTGCGGCTTTTCTTTTTAAATTTTTTGGTATAAAATGCAGTAGCGTTAAAAACCTTGCCATCAACATCGGCACTGTTATCGCGCGAGTTGGTGTTTATGCGGCTGCCATCCAACCGGTTGGTTTGTGTATTGAATATGCTTTTGGTATTACTGTTTCTTAAAGTACCGTCTGCCGTTATTTTCAGGTTCTGCATCGAATCTATTTTGACCTGGTAATTCAGATCCAGCTTCTGGCGGAACAGGTAATTGTGATTATACTGATCGCTGTTTACAGTTGATATGTTACCCGGAAAGTTGTTTTGCTGCTGGGTATTTTTGGTGCCATCAACTGTAAGCGAGCCGATTTTGTAGTTGGTGTTTAACGATTCTTTATCGCCGTTCCATTTAGTATCATAGTGCGCGCCACCGGTACGGGCTACGGGTTTGCCTTCGCCATCATAACGGCCGTTAAAGCTGTCAAGATCATCACCCCCGCCACCAAAAATATAGAAGCCGCCATCATCGCCAAACTCCATGTTACCGCCGCCGCCGTATTTGTTGTTATCCTCCCAGCCCAAACCGGTTTTGCCGTTATTGCCTAAGGTGCCATAAAGCGAAAATTTTTGCTTGCCTTTAAAGCGGTTAAACAAAGCCTGCCCCTGGTAGTAACCATCGGTACCAAGGCCACCGTCAAGCTTGCCAAAGTAGCCGTTCTTTTTATCTTCTTTTAATTTAATGTTGATGGTTTTATCTTTCACGCCATCGTCAATACCGGTAAAGGCTGCCTGGTCGCTTTTTTTATCATACAGCTGTACTTTATCAACCATATCGGCGCGCAGGTTTTTGGTAACCAGGGTTGGGTCGTCGCCAAAAAACTCTTCGCCATCAACCAGTACTTTTTTTACCGTTTGGCCCTGCGCGGTGATTTTACCATCCTTATCCACCTCAATGCCCGGAAGCTGCTTCAGCAGGTCTTCCACCTTCGAGTTGGGTTGGATATTATAGGCGGCCGGGTTAAACTCGGTGGTATCGCCTTTAATTTTAATGGCTGCGGCTTTGCCTTTTACAATTACCTCTTTTAAAAGGCGCTCTTTAAGCAGCATACTTACGGTGCCAAAATTGTGGGTGGTATGTGCCGAATCTAAAGTAAAGCGCTCTACAAAATCGGCATAGCCGGGGTAGGTAGCCACTAAAATAAATTTGCCTTTGTTAAGATTGCTGATGGTGAAAGTACCATCATCTTTAACCCGGGTAAATTTTTGAAGGATGGAATCTTTAGCGGTAATTACGCTTACACTGGCATTGATAAGATTTGAGTTGGCTACCGTATCGGCCACTTTACCTTTTACGCTATAGCCGGTTTGAGCAAATGAAGTGGTAAAGCCGAAGCAAAGTAGCAATAGTCCAATAAATGTGATTTTCATAAGGTTCGTTATGGGAGCCAAAATATAACTAAATAGTTAGTTATGCAAGCTATTTAACATTTAGTACTGTACATTTAACATTTCATCGCTAAAATTTAACATTTGGTCTCGGTTTTAGGAGGCGTTTTGTTAACAAACCTTGCCTTCTGCCAGACAACTGAATACATAACTTATGTGGATTTAGGTTATCGGTTTTTAAATGTTATCTCTCCTCGTAGCTAAAAAAACTCTATTTTAGCACATTATTCTAACCTATAGCGCCGCCGGTTTTGCGTGTTTAAACAATGTTTTTTAAATGATAAAAAAAGATAAAATTTTAATGCTTCGTAAAAAGGCATGTAAGATTGTATTGCTTTTTATTATGCTGCTCCCTGCGCTAAAAGGTAATGGCCAGGGCCTCCAGTTCGGATCGAACGACAGCCTGATGAGCAAACGCACCTCGTACCAGGTGTTTAAGCAAGACCCTCCTACATTTCACAATCGTGTTGTTATCTCCTTCGATCTTTCGTTATGGGATAATCAACACCTCGGTTATATTTTAAATTTAACCGATGTAAAAGGTAACTCCTATAGCCTGAGCTCTATTTACAACATGGGGTCCTTTCTTAATTTTAATATTGATAGCCGTAGCAATAAACTGAATATCCCGCTTGCCAATAGCGTGTTAAAAAGGCGCAAATGGATGAAGATTGTGGTGGATCTGGATTTGAAAGGCGATAAGGTGGGTGTTTCGGTCGACGGTAAATGGTACCGCGCCGGTGGTTTGGGTTTTGATGGTAAAATGACTGCCAGGATCACGTTTGGAAAAAACGAACATTATTCGGACGTGCCCAATATGGCTATCAAAAATCTGGTAGTAAGCAATGATGATGATCGATACAGCTTCCAGTTAAATGAGTGGACCGGCAACGATGTGTACAGCGCCGAAGGAGATGATTTGGGCCATGTTGATAACCCGTCCTGGCTCATTAACGAATCGTATTTTTGGAAGCAAAAGTATACGCGAACGTTTAATGAGGTTGCCGGCTTAAATTTTAACCAGCGTACAGGGCAGTTTTTTATTTTTAAAAACGATTCGGTTTTTTATTATGACAACGAACGCGGCAATGCCTGGGCCAAAGCCTTCAAAAAACAACTGGATGTACCACTACACCTCGGTAAAAGCGTTATTAATGTAAAAGAGAACAAATGCTACCTGTACGAAGTGTTACGGGCGCCAAAGCCATCTCCCAGCATAGCGGCTTTTAACCTTGACAGCCTTACCTGGGATTTTTATGGCCGCGCAACCATTACCGAGCAAAGGCATCACCATAATATATTTTACGATAAGGATTTTAATAACCTGTACCTGTTTGGCGGTTACGGTTCGTTTAAATACTATAAAGATTTTTTTAAGTACGATAAGATAACGGATAACTGGCAGATCCAGAATTTTACCGGCGATGTGATCACCCCCCGCTTTTTTTCGGCCAGCAGTACGGCCGATAGCAATAATGATGTTTATATTTTTGGCGGTTATGGCAACCAGTCGGGCAACCAGGTGGTTGGCGGGATGCACTATTATGATTTGTACCGGGTTAACTTAAGTACCCATACCGTTAAAAAACTATGGGATATAAAGCCTAACGAAGAAGCCTTTGTGCCGGCCAATAACCTGATCATTTCAAAAGATAAGCAGTTTTTTTACGCGCTTTGCTATCCGCACGAAAAACCAAAAACCGCCATGCGGCTTTACAAGTTTTCGATAAAGGACGGATCGTACCAGATAGTAAGCGGAACGATCCCTGTTGTATCCGAACGCATAGAAACAGATCATAACCTGTTTTACAATGCCACGCAGGATGTGTTTTATTGTACCACGCAGGAGTTTATTACACCATCGCAATCGGTAATAAAGATTTTCGCCCTTACTGCGCCTCCGGTAAGCGAGCTGGATTACCTTGCAGCACATCAGCCGCGCCAAAAAACATTTACGCTGTACCGGGTTTTGGGCGGTGTTTCAGCCCTGCTGCTGTTAGCCGGCATAGTGATGTTTTTTCTGAAACGAAAAAGAACTGATGATGAGGTGCCCGCTCCGGCTGGTAATGAAGCGCCTGTTATTACCTATAGGGAAGAGAACGAGCCCGGCAGCAGGGCTAACGCGGTGTACCTGTTGGGTGAGTTTACCGTATTTGATAAAAACGCGAAGGATATCACTTACCTGTTCAGCTCGAAAATTAAACAGCTTTTTATCCTTATTTTATTGAATAGCCGTGATAAGAGTGGCGTGATCTCTAAGAAGATCTCCACTATTCTTTGGCCTGATAAAGATGTAGCTAAAACCAAAAACATCCGCGGAGTTACCATCAATCACCTGCGTAAGATCCTTTCGGATATTGAGGGGCTGGAACTTACTTTCCTTAATGATACCTATAGCTTTGTTATAGCCGATGATTTTTATTGCGATTACTTTATTGTAAGGGACGATCTGAAACAGGCCGGCAATGCTGAGCAATCTTTATTTAACCACTTTGATCTGGTAGCACGCGGCGGATTACTGCAGCATATTCCCGAAATTTGGCTGGATGATTTTAAACAGGAGTATGAAGAAGCCCTGATGCCGGTAATTTTGCCGGTGATTAAAAAGGTTTACGACTCGTTTGATTATAAAAGAGCGCTTGAAATCTCGCGGGTTGTTTTAAATATCGATCCTTTTAACGATATCGCTATTAAATTTAAAATCAAAGCTTTGCGCCGTACCCGTGGCATTGAGCATGCCCGCAAAGTATATGATGAGTTTGCTGCCGAGTACGAAAAATCGTTAGGGGAGGAATACCACGTTCCTTTTGAGAAGATCTGCTCCAATAAATCGGATGAGCGTTAATAGCTAAATTTAAATGGCTGTTAATTAGTGTGTTTTGAAATTGTAATGAGTTTTTTTTAATAAATACTACTAAATATATAGATTTAATAGAATATTTATATATTTGCCACAGATTAGTTTGTGAATGGGGTTCATTTCAAACTAAACGGCAGGCGCTGGTTCGGCAGCAAAAGGTTGGTTCGATTCCTCCCCTGCGTCTCTTCTCTCTCATGATTTATGTTTTATAATTGGTTAGCAAAAAGAGTATTCCTGCCCATCAGGAACTCTTTTTCATTTTTTGATGGTCAGGGATAAAGGAACAACTAAAACTACAGTGCTTTAATATCTTTTGTTTTGGACCTGTGCGCAGGCAGCGTTAGGGATTGAAGCGGAAAGCCCGGAGCGCGGGCGGGATTGAGTGTAGGCAAGGCGAGGACTTGCAGCGTAAAGCCCGGCCGAAGGCAACGCCCTGATTCAGTTGGCAGTTTTGAGTTGGCAGTTTGCAGTTGAAAAATGTATGAAATATAAAAGCGAACTTTTTTGGAAGATATGTTAAACGGCCTCTTCATATATTGAAGCAACGTTCTTTCGCAAATTTTAACCTAATCACCCGCTTAATCTGATTTTTCGGATAGAAAATACTTATTAAAAAAATTTAAAAAGTTCTTTTAATTCAAATTATGTTTTATTAAGTTTGTATTGATAATGCACAGCTTATTATTATACGTATTTTACTTTACCCTCATGTCGGTGAGGATAAACATTTTTGTTAATTGGTTTGATAAAAATCCTCGCCCCGGCGGGGGTTTTTTGTATAGCGGCTTTTTTAAACTTTAAACAATTATAACATATAGGTTCTGAACAAATTATGGCACGATTAAATTTATTGGAAGAGACACGGTATGAAAAGTTACCGGTAAGCGTTTACAGCGATGCTAAAACGGCTTCGGTAGCTGTAGCCAACCGGATAGCTAAACTGATTAAAGCAAAACAAGCCCGGGGCGAAAAAACGGTATTGGGCCTGGCCACAGGTGCAACCCCGGTTGCGGTGTATGGCGAGCTGGTGCGCCGGCACAAAGAAGAAGGCCTGAGCTTTAAAAACGTGATCACTTTTAATTTGGATGAGTACTACCCGATGAAACCCACAGCAGCCCAAAGCTATGTGACGTTTATGTACGAAAACCTGTTTAGCCATATTGATATTGATAAAAATAACGTGCACATCCCTGATGGCACATTAGATGCCGATGAGGTAGTAGCTTTCTGTGTGGAATATGAAAGAAAGATTGAAGAGTTGGGCGGCCTTGATTTGCAAATATTGGGTATTGGCCGTACCGGTCACATCGGTTTTAACGAGCCGGGTTCGGCACCAAACTCGGGTACCAGGATGGTAACGCTTGATGACCTTACCCGTCGTGACGCCGCAAGGGATTTTGGTGGTAAAGCGGATGTGCCAACCAAAGCCATTACCATGGGTATCGGCACCATTTTTAAAGCCCGTGAAATTATCCTGATGGCCTGGAGCAAAAAGAAAGCGCAGATCATTAAGAAAGCTGTTGAAGGAGAAATCTCGGGTGAAGTACCGGCTACTTACCTGCAACTATCAGATAATGTAGAGTTTGTATTGGATGTTGAGGCCGCATCAGACCTCACCCGTTTTGATACCCCATGGCTGGTGAAAGATTGTGTTTGGGATAACCAGTTAAAAAAGAAAGCAGTGATCTGGCTTGCAAACGAAATTAACAAACCTGTGCTGAAATTAACCGAAGAGGATTATAACACTCACGGCATGGCCCAACTGGCTGTTGAGCAGGGCCCGGTTTACAATATCAACATTGATATTTTTAACCAGATACAGCATACCATAACCGGCTGGCCGGGCGGCAAACCTGATGCCGACGATTCGCAAAGGCCGGAAAGGGCATTGCCTGCCAAAAAACGTTCAATCATTTTCTCTCCGCACCCGGATGATGATGTGATTTCGATGGGTGGTACCTTTATCCGTTTGGTTGATCAGGGCCATGATGTACATGTTGCTTATCAAACCTCGGGTAATACCGCGGTATGGGATGATGATGTGTTAAGATATATGGAGTTTGCTATCGATTTTACTAAATCCATCGGTGAAGACAGTACACATCTTCAAAAGTCGTACGAAGAAATGCGTGCTTTTTTCCCTACCAAGCAACCTAACGAGATAGATACGCAGGAGATTCGTAATGTAAAGGGCTTCATCCGTAAAACCGAGGCTATTTCGGGTGCAAGGTACGCCGGTTTACAGGACGATCATATCCACTTTATGGCTTTACCTTTTTACGAAACAGGTAAAACCAAAAAGAACTCGGTAGGAGAGGAAGACGTTCTGTTAACCATCAATCTGCTGCAAAAAATAAAGCCACAACAGATCTTCGCGGCCGGTGATTTTGCTGATCCGAACGGTACCCACCTGGTATGCTTTAAAATTATCCTTGCTGCTTTGGAGAGATTAAAAGGCAAAGAGGAGTGGGTTGAAGATTGCTGGCTTTGGATGTACCGCGGCGCATGGCACGAGTTTGAAACCCACGAGATTGAGATGGCTGTACCATTGTCTCCACAAGAGGTGCTCCGCAAGCGTAACGCCATCTTCAAACATCAATCGCAAAAAGACACCCCGGTATTCCCGGGTGATGATGCGCGCGAGTTCTGGGTACGTGCCGAAGACCGCACCCGCGATACCGCCCAGCGTTATGACCGCCTTGGCTTAGCCGAATATGAGGCAATGGAGGCATTTGTGAGGTATAAATTTTAAGTTTTTTGTTGATGGCACATGGTTGGTGCCCCATGAAATAAGGAATAATTTTCAACCCGGATGCCGCAGCTTCGCGGCTGATTATAAAGAGCCTTATGAAGTTTGCTTCATGAGGCTCTTTTATATCCGGTAAAGTCGGTTTCACAACTCGATGATATTTTTAATTACTATCAAAATAAGGCAGGCTACGCCGATAATATTTTAATTTCTTTAGCATATTTGGAAAGCCGAAAACTGCATTGAAATTATGCTCTTTAATTCCTTAAGCTTCATTGCTTTTTTTGTTATCGTAACCCCGCTGTATTTTATCCTGCCGCATCGGTTCAGGTGGATATTATTGCTGTTGGCCAGCTGCTATTTTTACATGGCATTTGTGCCCGTTTATATCCTGATACTGGGTTTTACTATTGTAATAGATTATTTTGCCGGCTTAAAAATAGAAAGTTCGCAGGGACACACGCGTCGCTTTTATCTCATCTGTAGCATTATAGCCAACGTTGGCATCCTTTGTGTTTTTAAATATTATAACTTCATCAACGGTAATATTTCCTGGCTTTTTAATCATTATGGCGGCACCAATCCGCTGCCTTACCTCAGTATTTTACTGCCCATCGGTTTATCGTTTCATACCTTTCAGGCTATGAGTTATACCATCGAGGTTTACCGCGGGAATCAGAAGGCCGAAAGGCATTTTGGTATTTATGCCCTGTATGTAATGTTTTACCCGCAATTGGTGGCGGGCCCTATCGAGCGGCCTCAAAATATAATTCATCAGTTTTATGTTGAGCAGCGTTTTGATTATAAACGCGTTACCGGCGGACTTAAGTTAATGCTATGGGGTTTTTTTTTAAAAGTGGTTATAGCAGATAATTTCGCATTGGTTGCCAATAATGTTTTTGACGGATATCAACATTTTGGCGCGGTAGGCACTATCATCGGTGTGTTATCATTCACTATTCAAATCTTTTGCGATTTTGCCGGTTACTCAAGCATTGCCATTGGTGCCGCGGCGGTAATGGGATTTGAACTCATGACCAATTTCAGGAGGCCGTATCTTGCCACCACTTTATCAGATTTCTGGACCAGGTGGCACATCTCGCTTTCAACCTGGTTTCGCGATTATTTATATATTCCATTGGGTGGTAACCGCGTAAAATTGCCGCGCTGGTGCTTGAACATCCTGATTGTATTTACAATAAGCGGCCTTTGGCATGGAGCCAGCTGGACATTTGTAATATGGGGCGCGCTTCATGGCAGCATCCTGATAATTGAACGTTTACTAAAACCAACGGGCAACCGACTTGCCCGGCTAACTGGTTTGGCAGGCTTACCGCTTTTACATAATTTGTTGAGAGGGATGGTAACCTTTATTATAGTGAGCATAGCCTGGGTGTTTTTTAGGGCGACCAATTTGCAGCAGGCCTTTTCAATGCTGAAGCACCTGTTTGCTCATTCAGATCTTAACGATGCGCGCGGGGCACTTGCACCATGGGGAAGGGAATCATTATCAAAGGTGCTGATGCTGGGTTTTACAGGTTTACTTTTATTTGTGCATCTATACCAGGAATTTGCCGGAAGCATAAGCGCGCTGATTGCAAGGCAGGTGCTGGTAGTAAGGTGGGGCGTTTATTTGTTGCTTATTTTTTCAATAATATTGTTCGGGGTATTCCAGAGTTCAAGGTTTATCTACTTCCAGTTTTGATATGGGCAGGTTTTTAAAAAAGATATTTTGCTTTTTATTGATTGGTGTAGCCATGGCTTACCTGCTGCAGTTTGCCATAGATACCGGTTTGCGCAAATCAGATTATTCGGCCGATTATAAAGTGTGGTACGATTTAATGAACTCGAGGATCAATGCCGATATCCTGATCCAAGGCTCATCGAGGGCCAGGATCCATATTTCGCCGGCGCTGCTCGAAAGCGAATTTGGTATGCCGGCATATAATCTCGGTATGAGCGGTACCGCCTTCGGTTTGGAAAATTATAGGTTTAACCAATACATCAAACACAATAAAAAGCCGAAGTATATAATACAGGTGGTTGATGTTACCACTTTTACCAATGCCGACGAGGTTGAATTTGTACAGTTTATCCCTTACCTGAACAAGCCTTTGATTGAAAAATTTAAAGGTCATTTTGATTATACACTGGCCGATCTGTACGTCCCTTTATATAAATACCGCACAGCCTACGGCGCAACTACTGCCGGAATCAGGAATATATTCAGAACAAGCGTTGCCGACGATGGCAACTACAAGGGGTTTTGCAGCTATAACCGTCCGTTTAGCAATAAATCATTACTGGCCCTCAAAAAAAAGTACCCGGCAGGACTTAAAACCAGGATAGTTGATTCTATTTACCGCGAGTTTGTTGATTTTGTTGCTTATTGTAAAAAGGAAAATATAACGCTCATACTGGTTTGGGTGCCCTCGCTGGATCAATACCAGGCACATGTAAGGGATGCTAATAACATGCCCGGGCTATACAGCTCACTTGCACGAAAGTATGGGTTTAAATATTTCGACTATTCAAGCAGCCCTATTTGCAGGGATACATCCATGTTTTTTGATTACTACCACATGAACACCAAAGGAGTAAATGCTTTTGGTAAATACCTGGTGGAGGATTTAAAATCGGTTATTCATTAAAAGTTATGGGTGGGATATTGTAACGTTTGCAGATAGCTTTTTAATCAGGATTTTTGGTGATTAAATCTTAAAATTCCAATCCCGCTTGCTTGCTTGATAATACTCAACGCTTTTGAGTTACTCCTTTTTCATCATAATCTTTTTTACGTTTCCCTTACTATCCCGGATAGTTAACGTTACGCTTTGCTTCCCGTCAAGAATTCCTGTTTTTCTGTTAACCAATTGGCAAAGATCTATGGTTTCGGTATTCAGTTCATCAACAGCCAGGATCTGATCGCCGGGATCAACCTGGCCTTTTAATGCCTGCCATACTGTTCCAACTACAAAATGATTGCCTGATACGCTTGATTTAATTGGCCAGCTATTTTTCTCAATATGTATGGTGTCTGCTTTTGTATCGAAGTAAAACTGTTGGTGAATAAAATCTAAAGTAACGCCTCCATAGTCCAGAAGCCTGGTGCCCATCCGTGTCATGTTGCTTTTATTGGTCTCGCCGGTGAAATTGGTAAGTATATGTTGCCCTATTTTCATAGCCGGAAAAAGTATGCGCCTTGTGCTGTCGCTTTTTTGTAAACCGAAAAGGCTGCGGGCACCTGTTCCGTAGCCGGTGCTGATGGTAGTAAAAGTCTTGTATTTTTCAGCTGTCACCATGTCTTTTTCTGCAGGCACGAAGAGGCTGCTTTCGCCGCTATCGAAACCAATCATGAAAAAAAAGACATCTGCCGTCCCGACAAGGATATAAGGATAGCTTTGTATGGGATCGGTAACTAAGCGGGCCGCGTCCTTTTTGTTTAAAGATAGTTTTTTAGCATTATCAGTAATAATGATCAACTGTTTTACAGGATCGATCCGCACAATAGATTTCCGGAGAATATTGCTGCCTAACACGCCATCTATATGCCAGCAGGTATAAACATCTGATCCTGTTATCAGGCTCGGAATATTATTAAAGGTGGTATTACCCAGTTTAATTTCGGCCAGGTTAACTACATTTAATGAGTCTTTTCGCCCGGTAGCATCAACTATGGGAGTCCGTTTTATGCTTGCCGACTTTAATTCGGCGGCAAGATCGGGAGTAATTTGTACGGGTGCGCCGGTATCGAACAAAAAACGATGTTGTTTACCTGCAATTTCTACAGTAATAAACATCTTGCCCGATAGTTTTTCGTACGGGATTTCTTCGTAGTAGTTTTTAGCGTTTGTTCAGCCCTGGTTAAAGGTGAAAGGTTGCTGAGCAAAGGCGAGAGCACTGGTGAATAAAAGTAAGGTTGAGGTTAGGATTGTTTTCATGTAGGATGTGTGGCTTTAAATTTAGCGAAAAATAATAAGCGATAAATAAGAGATAGAATTATTAAATCCATTATATAAGCAGCTTATATTTATTCACATGCCAATGCTTATCCTTTGTTTCGATAAGATATCCAATAATCTCATTTTTGCGCTCAAGCCTTTCTGATATATCTCCTGTCCAAAAATCAAGTACTCTTTTTTTATTATATGTAATTAGTATAATGTGTTCTCCTACTCCTATTCCTCCGGTAAGGTAAGTGATCATAAAAAGATGCCCATCGCTGCCAACATTAATCAGTTCGCGATTGGGTAAATTGTCGTCCCATCCTCCATCACAACAGTTCCACTCTTTGCCCGGATCTGCTATTGAAAACCCATCAGCGGCAAAGGATGCTAAGAAATCTTTTACAACCGCCGGAATACCTTTAATGCTTGTGTGCAATGACATCGATGATTTTTTAAGATCGGCTATAAAAGCGTCAAGGTTTTTATCCTGTAATATGAGTGACTGATTAACTGAGGGAGAACCGGAGTTTCCGATTGGCCTTATACTCGAAATATGATGGGGCTGATAAGTAACGCTTCTGCCCTTTTTTAACTGCGCGTTAGCGGCTGTAAACAGGGAGATCAGGATTAAATGAAGTAGCAGAAATTTCATATAAGGTTGGTTTATTAGCTAACGTTGTAAATCATAAATGAGTATCCATCACACAATCACACAACAAAAAAGCCTCCCCAAACGGGAAGGCTTCCAATATTTAAATCCGAAATCAAAATTCCGATATCCGAAATTAAGATGCCATTTGCTTGCGGATGATGTTCAACGCGCCGCCTGCTTTAAACCACTCAATTTGCTGTGCATTGTAAGTGTGATTTACAGGGAACGATTCGGTTGAGCCATCTTTGTGGTGTAATACCACGGTTAACTGCTGGCCTGGGGCAAATGTAGTTAAGCCGGTGATATCGATGGTGTCATCTTCCTGAATCTTCTCGTAATCGTTGTTATCAGCAAACGTGATAGCCAGCATACCTTGTTTTTTAAGGTTGGTTTCGTGTATACGGGCAAATGATTTTACCAGTATGGCACGTACACCTAAGTGACGAGGCTCCATGGCAGCGTGCTCACGTGATGAACCTTCGCCATAATTTTCGTCGCCTACCACTATCGAACCAATACCTGCTGCTTTGTAAGCACGCTGGGTAGCCGGAACCGGACCGTATTCGCCGGTCAGTTCGTTTTTAACGCTATCGGCAGTAAGGTTAAAGTAGTTGATAGCACCGATCAGCATATTGTTCGAAATGTTATCCAGGTGACCACGGAATTTCAACCATGGGCCAGCCATCGAAATATGGTCGGTAGTACATTTACCTTTTGCTTTGATCAATAGTTTTAAGCCGGTAATGTCGGTACCTTCCCATGCTTTGAACGGCTCAAGCAATTGTAAACGTGATGAAGTTGGAGAAACGATCACTTCTACTTTGCTGCCATCCTCGGCAGGGGCCTGGTAGCCTGCATCTTCAACCGCGAAACCTTTTACCGGTAACTCGATACCTACAGGCTCGTCAAATTTAACCTGCTCGCCTGCTTCGTTGGTTAAGGTATCGGTAAGTGGGTTAAAAGTTAAGTCGCCCGCGATAGCGAAAGCGGTAACAATTTCCGGTGAAGCTACGAAAGCGTGGGTATTAGGGTTACCATCCTGGCGTTTAGCGAAGTTACGGTTAAACGAAGTGATGATAGAGTTTTTGCGGGTAGGATCGTCGGTATGACGGGCCCACTGGCCAATACATGGTCCGCAGGCGTTAGCCAATACCACACCGCCCATTTCGGCGAAGGTAGCTAAATAGCCGTCGCGATCAACGGTGTAACGTACCTGCTCCGAGCCCGGAGTGATGGTAAATTCGGCCTGGGTTTTTAATTTTTTATCGATAGCCTGTTTAGCGATAGAAGCCGAACGGGTGATGTCTTCGTAAGATGAGTTGGTGCAAGAACCGATCAAACCAACCTCTAATTTGGTAGGCCAGCCGTTTTCTTTAACAGCGGTAGCAAATTTAGAGATAGGCCAGGCCAGATCAGGAGTGAACGGACCGTTTACATGTGGTTCAAGCTCGCTCAGGTTGATCTCGATAACCTGGTCGAAATATTGCTCTGGGTTAGCGTAAACTTCCTCGTCGCCTGTTAAGTGTTCAGCGATAGCATCAGCTAATTCAGCGATATCGGCACGTTTTGTACCTTTTAAGTAAGCTGCAGCTTTTTCGTCGTAACCGAAGATAGAGGTAGTAGCACCGATCTCGGCACCCATGTTACAGATAGTACCTTTACCGGTTGCCGACATTGAACGGGCACCCTCGCCAAAGTATTCTACAATGGCACCGGTACCACCCTTTACAGTAAGGATACCAGCAACACGAAGGATTACGTCTTTAGCTGAAGTCCAGCCAGAAAGTTTACCGGTTAATTTAACACCGATCAGTTTAGGGAATTTAAGCTCCCATGGCAGGCCGGCCATAACGTCGCAGGCGTCAGCACCACCAACACCAATAGCGATCATGCCTAAACCACCCGCATTAGGTGTATGTGAATCGGTACCGATCATCATACCGCCAGGGAAAGCATAGTTCTCTAACACTACCTGGTGAATGATACCTGCACCGGCTTTCCAGAAACCGATACCATATTTATCAGATACTGAGGCCAGGAAATCGTAAACTTCGCGGTTAACGTCAACAGCAGTACTTAAATCTTCAACCGCGCCAATTTTAGCCTGGATCAGGTGATCGCAATGTACGGTAGACGGAACAGCAACCTTAGGCCTGCCAGCTTGCATAAACTGCAAAAGGGCCATCTGCGCGGTAGCATCCTGCATGGCTACACGGTCTGGTGCAAAATCAACATAATCAACCCCGCGACCGAATGCTTTTTGAGCATCGCCTTCGCTAAGGTGGGCGTATAAAATCTTTTCGGTTAAAGTAAGGGGTTTACCGGTCGCTTTACGTGCAGCCTCAACGCGGGTGCTGTAGCGGTCGTAAACCTTTTTGATCATATCTAAATCAAAAGCCATTTGTATTTGATTTTTAGGTGAAAAGTAAAAGAAATTGACGTTAAGCCCATTAACTGGCCTTAGAACGGCGAAATTACAAAAATTAACATTTAATTGCTGTCAGTGCCTTGTACAAATGTTATTTGGATATGTTCTAAATAAGTGATTGGAGGTTAGTTAGTGGCAGTTGCAGTTTAACACAAGTTGCAGTTTTGAAGTCGCAGTAGCAGTTGAAAAGACTATAAAATTACTGCTACCTGCTATTTGAAAACTGACTGCTACTGCGACTGCAAACTGCTACTTACTTCAATTGCTTCAATATCTCCTCAATAGCCCTATCCAATTGCGGGTCTTTATTTTCCAACCTGTCGGTAAAATTAGTGTTCACATAAATATCCGGCGATACACCATTTTTCTCAATGTCTTTACCATCAAGCGTGTAGCAACCCCATGCCGGGATGCGGTAAAACGAGCCATCAACCAAGCCTTTGCCGCTGGTGAAAATAATCCAACGGTAGGTTTCTGTGCCTACTATTTTGCCTAAGCCCAATTGTTTAAAACCTTGCGAGGTCATTTCGCCATCGCTCAGGGTTTGCTCATTCATCAAAAGAATAATAGGTTTTGCTGCCGGTGCAAAGTTAGGTTGCGGTGATTTTTTGCCATCGCGGTAGGCCCATTGTAAGTATGGCTTCTGCGACAAAAACTTTAACACATCATCGTGCACATTGCCGCCGGTGTTGTATCTAAGGTCGAGGATGAGCGCGTCTTTTTTATAAGCATCGTCAACCATATCTTCCATAAAACCTTCGAGGGCATCGGTACCCATATTTTTCATGTAGGAGTATGCTATGCGGCCTTTGCTTTTTTCGGCAACGCTTTTTGCATTGTTTGCTATCCAATCATCGTACA